>NZ_JBSHNT010000164.1:0-570210 GCF_053601615.1 Pontimicrobium sp. MEBiC06410 | reverse complement strand
CTCCAATACAAATGCACAAACAAAATAAACTTAAAAGAAAACAATACAAATCAAAAAAGCTGAACAATCATAGGATTGTTCAGCTTTAAATAATAAATTTAATCCTTTATTAATCTGTATCGATTATTTAGGACTAGACATATGTTAAACAGGTAACAATTACTTTATTATAAGTTTTAAAGTTTTTGTTTGCTGTTTTGTATTAGTCATTTTTACAAGATATAAACCGGCTGACAACTTTGATGTGTTTAATCTAAGAGGAGTATTCTTATTAAAAAGGTGTTTTTTAGAAATTACTTTCTGGCCTTGAATATTAATAATGTTAACAAACATTTCTGAAGATTCAGTAGAATTTAATGCAATCATTACATAATCGCTTGTAGGGTTTGGATACATTTTTATTTGACTTGTAATTAAGCTTTCTTCTTCAACGCTTAAAGTGTTTTCAATATTAAAATCTAAAATACCTGCTCCCCATGTTGCAAAGCGAATACTATTTGTAGAATTTATATAGTCTACATCCATTGCATTAAAAAAGCCTATACCTTCTGCTAGAGAGTACCATGTTTCTTGAGCTACATCAAACACATATGGACCAATGTCTGTTCCTGCAAAAACAAACTCACCACTAGGTATTACTATCATACCTCCAGTTTGTGCATCATCTCCAGAAGGAAAAATTCCTGTTACATCTGTCCAAGTATTACCACCATCTGTAGATAATATAGAGCCTACATTATTATTACTTGGTCCAGAAAATAATATCCAGTTATCATTTCCGGGTAGTACAACACCACTTCCAATATCCCCTCGTGTCCATCCGCCAGGTGTTTTACTAAATGGTGTAATTGTACCAGAATCGAAAGTATTACCTCTATCATTAGAAATAAATACCTTACCATCTTGTAACATGTATATTTTATTTGGGTTTACAGTTCCTTGAGCCAGTGCTGCAATTTGGTTATCTCCTTTATCTACAGTATGCCCAGATAAATTAGACCCATTCCATTCTGCTCTGTGCAAACTTTGAGATAGCATCCATATTCTTTTATCTGGATCATGGTGGTCTATGTAAGTTTGAACCCATCCCATTTCTGTATCTGAACTGAAGTTTACTGTTTGACTAGAATTAAATTGAGAATTTATAGAGCCAATTGATTGAAAGGCACCTCCACTTGAATATACATTTACAGGCGACCATACTTTATCTCCTTGTCTAGACCATTTCCATGCATTTTCTCCATCGTAACTATCTATGGAAGGCCCATCTCCACCTATAGATTGGTAAAAATCTAAGACGTCTCCACTAGTTCCAGGAATAATACTTTGCGAACCTTGGTCTTGCGTTCCGTAATTAATATGATTTGTATCATTAATACCAGTAAATAAACAATCTCTGTACACTAGAGGAGTAATAGTATTTAATACATTTAAGTTAATAAAATGAGCATTAGCATATCCAGAGTTATCATATCCGACACCTGAGGCTGGAAAATCGGACCATTCTTTATAAGAAATGAAAACACCTCCATCTGAACATCTTGCCGAAAATAAATCTCCGCTGCTATTATAGAAAAAATGTGACGATTGAAAGTCTGGATGATAGTTAAATCGAATTCGATTTTGATAATCTGTTGGAGATAAGTTAGTTCCATTTTGATACCAACCCCAACCAGTTTCGTCTGTTAAAACAGAATTTAAGGCATTTGTAGATATAATAGGTATAGCATAACCACCTAAGCAAATATTAGGATTTTCTGGATGTGCAGCAAAGAATTTACCGGCATCCATTTTTCCACTAAGGTCTCCATACCAGTTACCATGTGGAAATTTTGGTGTCCAAGTAACACCTTCATCATTAGAAACCCAGTAATTTTTATTTTCTGTTACGTATAGTAAACTACTATCTCCTCCAATACTAAAGGCATTATTGCCGTGCGAAGAGGTATAAGACCCCATAACATCAAAGTCTGTTTGCGAGGCATTTAATTTATACATTGCCCCACTTCTTGCTAAGTATATATTGTTTGCACCATCTTGAGTTGTATATCGTGGCGTATATAAAAAAGAGCTTAGAGAGGTCCCAAAATTTTTGAGTAATGAAAAATTAACGCCAAAATCTGTAGAAATATATATTGCAGAGTTATCTGTAACATATATTGTGTTGTTATCTTGTCTATTTATTGTAGAACTAGTATTAGTTGAAGGAAGCCCGTTTGAAAGTGTCCATGTAGCCCCATCATCATCTGAATAGTATAATGGGCCGTTTTCTATATGAGCAATAAGCCTAACTGTTCCACTCATATTAAATACCATTAAATTTTCATATCTATTTGGCCAACTTGCCGTTAATAATTGAAAATCGTCGCCTCCAGTGCCAGTGTTTGGATTATATACTGTTCCTTTATATATATAAGATTTAGAATTATATTCTCCTGCATAATGATTTAAAGTAACAGCATACATGGTATCTGTACCATCTAACATTTCTGCAAATTTAAATGCTCCAGGCATGTTTTTTGGACCTCTATTTAACCAGTTTCCTGTTAATGCTCCATTTGCATAAATATTACTTAGTAAATTATTTTTACTAGATGAAGGTTTAACTGTTTTAGATAATCTGGCTAATATTTCTTGATGACGAGCAGCTTGTTCTGGTGTCCATCTCGCATGTTTATCTGGATTATGATTTTCTTTTTCTTTATTTTCTGCTTGAAGTAGTGGTTTTTTTAACTTCCCATTGGTGTCTTTATCTTGTTTACAAGACTGTAGGTTAAATACCATTAAAAGTACTATTATAAAAAAGGAGAGTTTTTTCATTTTCATTTTTTTAGTTAATAAATGGGGTTTGCACAAATTTAATATAAAAAATAAGTTTTATTGTTTAATTAAACGAATCGCTATTTATAGTAAATGTGTTTTGTAGTAGATTCAAATAGAAAAAACGTTTCAAAAGAAACGTTTTTTTATAATTTAATAAGTTTTTTAGTTGATAGATTCTAAATATAACAAAAAAAGCTGCTTCAAATATTTGAAACAGCTTTTTTAATAATAATTAAAACTAAATTAAAAGCAGTACTTATTTTCTGCTTTAACTTTTTCTGCGATCTCGTTACGTAAGTCTACGATATCTGGGTAATTTGTATATTTAGTGAAACGTTTAAGTCCCATAAGCATCATACGTTGCTCGTCTCCTTCAGCAAAAGAAATAATACTTTCTTTTCCTTTTCCTTCCACAATACTTACAGCATTGTATAAATATAGTTTAGACATTGCAATTTGTACAGCTTGTTCTTTCTCTCCAAAACGTTTTGCGTTTTTCTCAGTTCTCAAAATTGTAGATTCTGCCATATAAATTTCAATTAAAATATCGGCAGCCGCAATTAATAATTGCTGGTGTTGTTCCATTTCTGGTCCAAATTTTTGAACAGCAGCTCCAGCAACCATTAAAAATACTTTTTTAAGTTTAGCTATCATTGCTTTTTCTTCAGAAAATAATTCTGAATAATCTGGCGTTTCAAAAGAAGGAATACCCATTAATTCTTCTTGTACGGCCATTGCAGGTCCTAATAAGTCTACATGCCCTTTCATAGCTTTCTTTACTAACATTCCAACAGACAACATTCTGTTAATCTCGTTAGTCCCTTCATAGATACGAGCAATACGCGCATCTCTCCATGCTGCTTCCATTGGCGTTTCTTCAGAGAAGCCCATTCCTCCAAAAATCTGGATACCTTCATCTGCACAATTTTGAACATCTTCTGAAACGGCTACTTTTAATATAGAGCATTCTATTGCATATTCTTCGACTCCTTTAAGTTCTGCTTCCTGATGTGTATTTCCTGCTGCTTCACGTAAAGCAATACGGTCTTCTATATTTTTAGCTGCTCTATAAGTGGCAGATTCTCCAGCATAGGCATTGGTAGCCATTTCTGCTAGTTTTATTTTAATAGCTCCAAAATCTGAAATTGGTGTTTTAAATTGCTTTCTTTCGTTAGCATATTGTACACCAATAGTTAATATTCTACGTTGAGAGTCTAAACAAGCTGCTGCTAATTTAATACGGCCAACATTAAGTGCATTCATGGCAATTTTAAATCCTTCACCACGACCAGCTAGCATATTTTCGATAGGTACAACAGTGTCGTTAAAGAATACTTGACGAGTAGAACTTGCTCTAATACCAAGTTTATGCTCTTCTTCTCCTAAAGTGATGCCGTTAGATGGATCATTCTCAACAATAAAACCGGTAATGTTTTTATCGTCTTCTATGCGTGCAAAAACGATGAATACGCTACAGAATCCTGCATTTGATATCCACATTTTTTGACCGTTAATTTTATACGATTTTCCATCTTCTGAAAGTTCAGCTGTAGTTTTTCCAGAGTTAGCATCCGATCCTGCTCCTGGTTCTGTTAAACAGTATGCTCCAAACCATTCTCCTGATGCTAATTTTGGAACGTATTTTTGCTTTTGTGCTTCTGTACCATATAACGTAATTGGCATTGTACCAATTCCTGTGTGTGCTCCAAATGCTGTACTAAAAGATCCTGTACCAGAGGAAATATAATCGCAAGTTAATACTGTAGAGACAAATCCCATTCCTAATCCTCCGTATGCTTCTGGTACAGCAACACTAAGAAATCCTAGATCGCCAGCTTTTTTCATACACTCTTCGGTTAAAGCATAATCTTTAGCTTCAAAGCGTGGTTTATTAGGTATAATTTCACGGTCATTGAATTCCATAACCGCTTCTTTCATCATATTTTGTTCTTCTGAAAAATCTTCTGGAGTGAATACGTGTTCACAATCTGTTTCTTTTACAAGGAATTGCCCTCCTCTTAATAAATCTTTTTCTTCCATTTTATTTGTAGATTCTAGACAGCTAGATTTTAGATTCTAGACTGCTTTGTTGATTATAATATTTTATTTTTTAAGTCTATGCTCTAGACTCTAATCGTCTATTTTCTAGTTAAGAAATTCAAATATTCCACATGCTCCTTGCCCTGTTCCTACACACATCGTTACGGCACCATATTTCCCTTTCATGTTTTGCTTACGCATTTCATCGAATAACTGTACAGATAATTTTGCTCCAGTACATCCTAATGGATGCCCTAAAGCGATAGCTCCTCCATTAACATTTATAATGTCTGGATTTAAGTTTAACTCACGAATGACTGCTAAAGATTGAGAGGCAAAGGCTTCGTTTAATTCTATTAAAGATAAATCGTCTTGTTTTAACCCTGCTTGTTTTAATGCTTTTGGGATGGCTTTTACTGGACCAATTCCCATAATGCGAGGTTCTACACCTGCAGCTGCATAGTTTACTAAACGAGCTACTGGTTCTAGATTTAATTCTTTTACCATGTCTTCGCTCATTACCATAACAAAGGCTGCACCATCACTCATTTGCGATGAGTTACCAGCTGTTACACTTCCGTCTTGAGCGAAAACAGCTCTAAGTTTTGCTAAAGCTTCTTTATTAGTTCCTTTACGTGGGCCTTCGTCTTTGGTTACGGTATAGGATTTTGTTGTTTTTTTTCCGCTAGCGTCAATATAAGTTTGTTCTACTTCTATTGGTACTATTTGGTCTTGAAAGCGATTTTCAGCTTGTGCTCTTAAGGCTTTCATGTGAGAGTTGTATGCAAACTCATCTTGATCTTCACGAGATACTTTAAATTGATTTGCTACAGCTTCGGCAGTATTTCCCATTCCCCAGTAATAATCTTCATGTCCTGCTTTTACAATAGCATCATAATTTAATTCTGGTTTAAACCCTGTCATTGGTACAGAACTCATACTTTCTGCTCCTCCTGCAATGATGCAATCGGCCATTCCCGCTTGAATTTTAGCAGTTGCCATACCAATAGTTTCTATTCCTGATGAGCAAAAACGATTTACTGTTACTCCTGGTACATCTACAATATCTAATCCCATTAAAGAGATTAAACGTGCCATGTTTAGTCCTTGAGATCCTTCTGGCATTGCATTACCAACTATAACGTCGTCTATACGCTTAGGGTCTAAGTTAGGCAGTTCTTTCATCATGTGTTTAATGGTTTCTGCTGCCAGTTCATCTGTTCTTTTAAAACGGAACACGCCTTTTGGTGCTTTACCAACTGCGGTTCTATATGCTTTTACTATATATGCGGTCTTCATAGTTCTACTGTTTGTTAATTAATAAGAATCTAGAGTCTAGACGTCTAGAAATTAGACTAGTCACCTAGGTTATCTATAAACTTTCCTAACATTTTTTGAATTTGTAATATTTTATTTTCTAGCGTTTCAAATTGATTTTTATCTAGATAGCCTTCATTAAATGCAACAATTAATTGTGTTTCCCATTCGAATGCTGAACCTAAGCTATTTTCTAAATATTTTTTGAAATGCTTATTTGTACTTTTACTTGAACCTTCAGAAATATTAGATGGTATTGATACAGCGCATCTATTCATCTGGCTAATCAAATTGAATTTTTCAGTATCAGGGAATGTCTTTGTTAGTTTGTAACTGTCACTTACCAGTGCAATTCCATCCTGCCAAATTTTTAATTTTTTAAAATTATGTCTTCCCATTTATCTAAAAATCTAATTGTCTATAATCTAGTCTCTATTAGTCTAGTTTCTTAACGGTTTCCCTTTAGTAAGCATGTGCTGAATACGTTCTAAAGTTTTACGTTCTGTACAAAGCGATAAGAAGGCTTCTCTTTCTAAATCTAATAAGTATTGTTCGCTTACTAGAGTAGGTTCAGATAAATCCCCACCAGCCATTACATATGCTAATTTGTTAGCTATTTTATGGTCGTGTTCACTTATGTAGTTACTTGCTTCCATAGAGTCTGTTCCTACTAAGAACATACTTAAGGCTTGTTTACCAAGTACTTTTACATCTTTACGTTTTACAGGTTGTGTATACCCCGCATCTGCCATTAATTTAGCATGTGCTTTTGCAATAGCTAATTGTCTGTCTTTATTTACAACAACGATGTCTTTTCCTTTTTGTAAGATTCCTGTATCGAAAGCTTCGTATGCAGATGTCGCTACTTTAGCCATACCTATTGTTAAGAAGTACTCTTGTAGTGTGTTAAGTTGTACATCTCCTTTTTTAAAGGTGTCCGATGCTCGTAAAGCCATTTCTTTAGAACCTCCTCCTCCAGGGATAACGCCTACTCCAAATTCTACTAAACCAATGTATGTTTCTGCTGCAGCAACTACTTTATCGGCATGCATTGATAGTTCACAACCGCCTCCTAATGCCATACCGTGTGGTGCAGCTACTGTTGGTATTGCAGAGTAACGCATACGCATCATGGTGTCTTGGAAATATTTAATGGCCATATTTAGCTCATCGTATTCTTGTTCGGCAGCCATCATGAAAATCATACCTATGTTTGCGCCTACAGAGAAGTTTGCAGCTTGATTTCCTACTACTAATCCTGCGAAATCTTTTTCTGCTAAATCAATTGCTTTATTAAGTCCTGCTAACACATCTCCACCTATGGTATTCATTTTAGATTGGAATTCTACGTTTAAGATTCCATCTCCTAAATCTTGAACAGATACTCCTGAATTTTTAAAGACTTCTGTTGTTTTTCTAATATTATCTAAAATGATAAATGCGTCTTGTCCTGGTATTTTTTCTTGAGATTTTTTAGGAATATCGTAGAAGTATGTAGCTCCATCTTTAATAGAGTAGAAGGCATCACTTCCAGATTCTAGCATGTCTATAACCCAGTCTGCTGGTTTTAAACCTTCGGCTTGCATCATTTCTATTCCTTTTTCTACTCCTATAGCATCCCAAATTTGGAAAGGTCCATGTTCCCAACCAAATCCTGCTTTCATAGCATCGTCTATTTTATATAGCTCGTCTGTAATTTCAGGAATACGATTTGAAACGTAAGCAAATAATGCCGAGAAACTTTTTCTGTAAAATTCTCCTGCTTTATCTTTTCCTTTTACTAACACTTTAAAACGGTCTGCTACTTTATCTATAGATTTTGTTAATTCTAATGTGGCAAATTTTGCTTTTTTAGCAGAACGATATTCTAATGTGTTTAAATCTAATGAAAGGATTTCTTTTTTTCCTTCTGCCGATACTTTTTTCTTGTAGAACCCTTGCTTAGTTTTGCTTCCTAACCACTTATTTTCCATCATAGTGTTGATGAAATCTGGTAGTTTAAACAATTCTAAACGCTCGTCATCTTTGCAGTTTTCTCTAATTCCATTAGCTACATGCACTAAGGTGTCTAAACCTACAACATCTACTGTACGGAAAGTGGCCGATTTTGGTCGTCCAATAACTGGCCCTGATAATTTATCGACTTCTTCTATGGTTAAATCCATCTCCTTAACGGTGTGGAATAAACTCATAATACTAAAGATACCAATTCTGTTTCCAATAAATGCTGGTGTGTCTTTAGCTATTACAGATGTCTTACCTAAGAATTTCTCTCCGTAACCGTTTAGGAATTCTAAAACTGACGCCTCTGTTTTAGGTCCTGGAATTATTTCAAATAATTTTAAGTAACGCGCTGGATTAAAAAAGTGAGTTCCACAGAAATGTTTCTGGAAATCTTCGCTTCTTCCTTCACTCATAAACTTAATAGGAATACCAGAAGTGTTAGAGGTAATTAACGTTCCAGGTGTTCTGTGTTGTTCTAATTTCTCGAAAACTTGTTGTTTAATATCTAATCTTTCTACAACAACTTCCATAATCCAATCTACATCTGCCACTTTAGCAATATCATCTTCAAGGTTTCCTGTTGTGATACGGTTTTTAAAAGAGGGATGGTATAATGGTGCTGGTTTCGATTTTATAGAGGCCGTTAGGGCATCATTAACCAGGCGATTACGGACTGCTTTATCTTGTAAGGTCAATCCTTTAGCTTCTTCTTTAGCATTTAGTTCACGAGGAACTATATCTAATAACAGGACATCTACACCAATATTGGCAAAATGACAAGCGATACCGCTTCCCATGATTCCGGAACCAACTATCGCGACTTTTTTTATTCTACGTGTGCTCATATTATTTTAAAACAGATTGTTTTTGGTTGTATATTTTTTTGTTTGAAATTAATTCGTTGATGACTTCTGATACTTCGTAGAAGTGTTTTAGTTTTTCTTCGGAAACATTTTTTCTTACTGTCTCATTAAAGATTAAAACACGGTCTCTTGAGTATTCTCTTTTTTCTCTACCAAATTCGGTTAAATGTATTAGTACTCCACGACCATCATTAGGGTTGGGTTTACGTTCTATTAAACCTAGTTCTTCCATTCTTTTTAGAATACGAGATAAACTTGTGGCTTCCATTCCCATAATTGGGCCTAGAGAAGTTGAAGGTGTGCCATTTTCTGGGTCTATACTTAATAAAGTAAATCCAGTTGCCATTGTAGAGTCAAATTTGGCAGCTTCTTCGTTATACATTTTATTCACAGCCAGCCATGTTGTGCGTAAAATATAATCTATCGTTTTATCTTTCATTTTAAGGGAACTATTTGTTAGTTCCCAAATATAATAAAAATTTACTATGCACGCATAGTAAATTTTAAAAAAGATTATTTTGATTTATAAAAACATTGGTTTGTAGTTTAGGAGTCTAATAGTTTATTCCAAGCGCTATCGAAATCTTTATTATAGAGAACTTCACTATTTTTCGCATCTACTTTAGCTAACCATTGTTTTTGTTTTGGACTTAAATAGGGTATAGGTGATTTATTATTACCTAAGGCACTATTTATTTTGGTTTTTTGAACTTGGCTTAAAGGTAAGAATTTTAATTGACTGTGTTGCAGATAATAATCTTCATCTTTTTCTGCCCATGTAAACTTGTTTTTAGAGATAACGGGAGACATTTTATTAGCTTTTGCAAATGTATTTAAAGTTTCTTCAGATATTTTAGTTGCATCATATTTTACTTTTACAACTTCTCCATTTATAAAACCTGCTTGTGTTATTAAAACACCATCTTGTGAACCTAGTTGTTTTTCGCCTGTCCAGAAACAATACATTTTATAATGGGTCTCTTTTATATTTGGGGTGTTGAAATTAATAGTTAATTCTTGCCCTAAAATTTTTACATATTCTGGTATTATTTTGCCTTCTGCTTTTAGTGCTTTTACCATAGCATGGTATAGTCCTTTTGCAGAATAATCGCTAGCGACTCTTTTTACTATATTATCTCCTTTTTTGTTTACAATACGTACCACTGGGTTATTCCAGGTTGGTTCGTTATACTTTTTTAATGTAATTAAATCTTTTCCTTTTTTATTGTTGAATATTGCTAATGGAATAAATTCATTTTCTATGGTTTCTGTCATTAAAGGATTACTTAATACATTATGGCCATAGTTTCTACAGGTTGCACAGCCTGGTACTTCTTGGAATAATATTAAAACGGGTTTGTTTTCTTTTTTTGAGGCTGCAATAGCTGCATCGTAATCGCGATACCAACTTACTTTACCTAATTCTTCATCTTGATTTTTTGGGTTTGTGCGTTCTTGCGCATTGCTATTTTGAAAGAGTGTTAGTACTAATGTTAACGTAATAGTTTTTATAATATGCTGCATAATTCCAGGTTTTATTTTCAGGAATTAAGTCTTAAATAGTTTGAAAATCTTACAAGTAGAGATGTTAAAAGGATTATAAATCAATATCTAATACTTCTTTTCTAGATTTTATATCTAGTTTGTTGTAAATACTGCTTACATGAGATTTTACTGTGCTTATACCTATATTGCAAGTTTCGGAGATGTCTTTATTTGACTTCCCTTCTTTTAACAGATTAAATATTTTTCGTTCTTGTATGCTTAAAGATTGTAATAGCTTCTTTTTAGTATTTATTTTTCTTTTAAAAATATAATTGAATAAAAAACCTAAAGTAAAAGAAACTAATATTGTTATGGTTAAACTTAAATAATTACTAAAATCATTTTTTTGAGCAGGTATTTTTTCTCTAAAATATTGAAAGTATGGTGATTTTTCTTTTTTCCATTTTTCTAAGAATGCATGATAAAATTTTGTGTTTTTAGAAATGTCTGTTTCATATTTACTTCTATGTAAAGCATATAAAGAAGCTAAAGGATACGTGGTTGTGTCTGCTATTTTTCGTAATTGTTCTTGAAAAGCATTGGTTATAAATTCGCTTTTTACTCTAGATTCATTAAAATTAGTACTATCTATATACCTTACTATTTCGTCGACTTTTCTAATAATGTTATTTTGTTTACTAGATTTAATGGTAACTGCACTTATAACGTTGTTAAGGTTATTAACCTGAAAGTTTGCATTTTTATTTGCGATAATAAAAAAATGGTTCTCGTCTTCTCCTCCTATAATTAAAGAGGCTGGTGACGCTCCTTTTTTAGAAACATGAATTCGATACAAATTATCTTCTTTTGGAAGGTAATTTGTATCGAAAGAGAAATAGCCGTTTTTATCGATATTCGACTCTGCTATTATCATGCTTTTAGACATCGTGTACATTTTGCTAAATGAAGGTATGTGAGACAAATAGACTTTAGGTGTCCAGATACTGTCTAATACAATTGTACCAGTAATTTGGTTATTTGTATTACTTTGCCCTATACTTATAGTAGAATGCAATACTATTAGTAATAATATATATATGGTTTTGGTTTGTTTGGTTGTATGGTTAGTTGGAATCAAAAGATATATTATTAATCGTTAGACATTACTCTTGAGTTAAACATAACTTGCCCAATTGTTTTATTAGTGACCATTTTTATAATCCATTTACCTGGAGTTGGGTTATTAATAAATTTTTCTATTTTTCCAGCAACTCTTTCCATAGTACTACTATTTGTTTTATCTACTTCTTGAATTGAGCTTTCTACAGAAAACTCTCCAACAATTGTTCCTTTAGGATTAAAAATTATAATGGTTAAGTTACCATTAGTTATTTCTGATGCTATTTGTAAAGCTATGGTTGTTGTTTTAGATTCTACATTAAGGGTAATGTTTCGTGTTGTAGAGTCTGGTTTTAACATATCTATGCGTCTATCTATGTTAAAGCTAGATTCTTGACTATAACTAAATACTGTAAATAGTAAGATTAAAATAAATACTGTCGATTTTTTAATTGATGAACTCTTTGCCTTTGTTGATTTAACTGTTCTCATTGTTTTTGATTTTTTAATTAATGTTGAGACAAATCTATTCGCCAAAAGCTAAAATACACAATTTTATACGTTTGAAAAGTGTATGAAAAAGGGACTAAAATTGGTTTTAAACAAAAACTCACCCTTTTTTAGAGTGAGTTTTATTGTTTATTTTAAAAGTGTTTATGGACGATAAATTTTCTCATAAAGATCTTTATATATTTCTTTAATAATATTTCGTTTCATCTTCATGGTAGGGGTTAGGTGCCCTCCATCTATAGACCATACATCTGGCGTTAACTCGAAACGTTTAATTTGTTCCCATTTTCCAAACTTGGTATTACAAGAATCTACTTCTTTTTGAATTCTGTCTATTACTAATTGAGATGCCGATATCTCTTCGTTAGATTTTCCTATGTTATGTCCTTTTTTATCTATCCAATCTTTTATGAACTCAAAGTTAGGTTGTATGATAGCGGCAGGCATTTTTTCTCCTTCTCCAACTACCATAATTTGTTCTATAAATAAAGATTGTTTTAAATCGTTTTCTAGTAGGGTAGGGATAACATATTTTCCTCCAGATGTTTTAAACATTTCCTTTTTACGACCAGTTATTTTAAGGAAACCGTCTTCATCTATCATACCTTTATCTCCTGTATGGAAGTAATCTCCCGTCATTACACTAGCCGTTTTTTCAGGATCCTTATAGTAGCCTTTCATTACATTTCTACCTTTTATAAGTAGTTCGCCATCTTCTGCGACTTTAACTTCTACACCATCAATAGGTTTTCCTACAGCACCAATTTTAAACATATTATCTGCGTATTTTCCAACGGATACAACAGGAGAGGTTTCGGTTAAACCATAGCCTTCCATAACTTGCATTTTTGCTGCACAGAATATTCTAGATAATCTAGGTTGTAAAGCGGCACTACCAGAGACCATTGTTGTTAATTCTCCTCCAAGTGCTTCTCGCCATTTACTAAATATTAATTTATTTGCAATTTTTAGTTTAAACTCATACCACGCTCCATTTTTACCATAAGGCTGCCATTGTTCTCCTAATGCTATTGCCCAATGAAAGAGTTTACTTTTTATACCTGTTAACTCAGTTCCTTTAGCATAAATTTTGTCATACACTTTTTCTAGTAGCCTAGGTACAACACTCATTAAATTAGGTTTTATTTCTTTGGCATTATCTCCAATTTTATCTATGCCTTCTGCAAAGTATATAGAAACTCCTGCATGTTGATATACATATATTAACACACGCTCGAAGACATGACAAATAGGTAAAAAACTTAATACTCTTGGGTTACCATGAGATAGTGGTAATCTTGGTATACTGTTTAAAACGTTACTTGTAATATTATCATGAGACAACATTACTCCTTTTGGTTTTCCTGTAGTACCAGAGGTGTATATAATTGTTGCTAAATCGTCAGGAGTAACGGCATCTTTTCTTGCGTCTACTTCTGCTTGATTGCTAGTTTCTTTTCCTAATTCGAATAATTCTGAGTAATGTTTACAGCCTTCTATATGGTCGAAACTGTATACTTCTTTAAGCTTTGTATTTGCTTTTATTTTATTAACTTTTGCTAAGACTTCTTCGTCTGATACAAAACAGTAAATAGATTCGCTATGGTTTAAAACATACTCATAATCTTCAGCAGAAATGGTAGGGTAAATTGGAATATTTTGGGCGCCTATTTGTAGCACTCCAATATCTACTATATTCCACTCTGTTCTATTTGTTGTAGATATTACGGCAATTTTATCATTTTTTTGCACGCCTAACTTTAAAAGTGCGCGACTCATTGCATTTGCTTTATCTATATATTCTTTAGTAGACGTTTTAATCCATTCTCCATTATATTTTGTAACTAAAGCGGCATCTAAATTGTGTTTTTCTAGTTGATAATAGGGAAAATCGAAAAGTCGTGTAATTTCTGTCATTCTCTTATAGGACGTTAGTATGTTCTTGCAAAGTATAAAAAATACAAGGATTATCAAATGTGATAATTAAAAAAGAAAGTAGTATAACAACACCTCTTTTTTATATTGTTATTAATAATTGTCTGGAAACTATCTATTTATATAATGTCGTTATTTACTTTAAATCATGACAAAAATAAGGGAGTTATTTTTTAATAACTCCCTCTGCTAATTAAATGATAGCAAAAATTTATGCTTCCTCGTATATATTTAATAACTAACTGTTTTTAAATGAACCCCTTAACTTTCATTTGATTAAATATGTAGCACAAATTCTTCGTAAAAGTATGTAGAATTTAAGAATTACAAATGTAAAAAATCGTAATTTTTACTCTTTTAGATATTCTTTCATAAAAGTATTATCCTTTTTAAAATACTCTTTTGGAGACTCTTTCATGAATAATTTGAATTCTTTTAAAAAATGAGACTCGTCATAATAATCGTACATAAAAATTAAATCTTTAAATTTAATAGGCTTACTGGCATATTTTCTCATTAATTTTAAAAAGCGATAGAGTTTTATGTATTTTCCTGGGGTTACACCTACAATTTCTTTAAATTTTGTTTCTAATGTTTTTTGAGAGACAGGGATGATATCTAGTAAATCGCTAACATTTAACAGGCCCTCTTTTTTTCTAATATATTTTATAGCATAATCTATGTTTTTGGTATGTTTTGTTGTTGTTCTTGTCAAATCTTTTAGTGCAGATTGAAATGCTTCTAGGGCTATTTTTTTATTACGATTAGATTGTAATAGTGGGAGTAAAACGTTTTCTAGTTCTTCTGAAAGTGTTTTTAATGCTACATGTTTGTTAGTTATTGCAGAGAGGTTTTGATTAGTAAGTTTATATAAAGCAGTTGGATGAAGCACTATACCAACAATTTTTGTTGCTTCATCAATTGCAAAATCGTAAGCATGTAAACATTGTCCAGATACTATTATATCGTTACATTTTTTTGAAACGTCTCCAACTTTTTTTAAACTTCCTTTTTTTATTAGGGTAATTAAAGGAAAAGCTATAGGTATAATTGTTGTAGCGAATGGCACGATGGCTTCGTTAAAGGATAACTCGAAATACTCCTCTACTAAATTATAATCATCTTTAGACCTATACGCACTATATATCATTCTTGATTTGTATACTACTTATTCAACAACATTGTAAAATACGATTTTTTACACAAAGTATGCTTGTTATTACCCTAAGCCTTTAATTAACAATTGTTTTAAAGTCTGTAAAGTAGTAATTAAATGAGGTGAACTATAAGGGTATTAGTAGTATTTTGCTATTACATTTGTTCCTTATAAATAGTATATCGTTTTTTATTTAAAAGCGATACTCAAAAATATAGTCATTCATAACATAGCCATTTCCTATATCGAAATCGTCTTCACCTATAATTTTAAAACCACTACGTTTATAGGCTCTTACTCCTTTTTCGTTACCTCTATTTACCGTTAAATAGACTGCTGTACAGTTATTTGTTTTGGCATAGTTTTTTACTCTATTAAGGGCTAGTTTACCTAAACCCAATCCTTGGACTTCTGTTTTTAAATATATTTTACTTAAAAACACGCGGTTGTCTTCTTTTATAACATAGGCAAGGTAACCAATAAGGTTATTGTTATGGTAAATAAGTTCCCATTGATAGCCTTCATTTAAATCTTTTTGAAGTTGCTCAGGATTATACATTAAATTTAGCATGTAATCTATTTGTCCTTGAGTAATCATGTCTCGGTAATTATTGTTCCAGATTTCTTTGGAAAGGTTAAAAACCAATTCGAATTGATTTGGAGTAATAGCGTTAAAACTGGTCATTGTTTATTATGAGTTTATTAGTAAAAATAAAAAAGACCTCATAAGTATCAAAAACTTATGAGGTCTAATATTTATATTACTTGAGTCTGTTATTTTTTATCAATCCAAACTCTTGCATTAACAAAAGCTTCTAGCCAAGGCGATACTTCGTCTTGTCTGTTTTCTGGATAATTTGCCCAGTTCCATTGAAAAGTAGAACGCTCTATGTGTGGCATCATTACTAAATGACGTCCTGTTGTATCGCATAACATAGCGGTATTAAAGTCCGATCCATTAGGATTGTTCGGGTAGCCTTCGTAACCGTATTTTGCAACAATATTGTATTGATCTTCTGTTTTTGGTAAACTGAATTTTCCTTCTCCATGAGAAATCCAAACGCCTAATGTAGCCCCTTCTAATGACGATAACATCACTGAGTTATTTTTTTGAATTGCCACAGATGTAAACGAGCTTTCGTGTTTTTTAGACTCGTTATGAATCATTTTACCATGGACATCATGCTCTGGGTTAATAAGGTCTAACTCCATGAATAATTGGCAACCATTACAAATACCTACTGATAGGGTGTCTTCTCTTTTAAAGAAATCGTTAATGACTTTATTCGCTTTTTCGTTGTATTTAATAGCTCCTGCCCATCCTTTTGCAGAGCCTAAAACATCACTATTAGAAAATCCTCCTACAGCTCCTAAAAATTGAATGTCCTCTAAAGTTTCGCGACCAGAGATTAAATCGGTCATGTGTACATCTTTTACATCAAAACCTGCTAAGTACATAGCGTTAGCCATTTCACGCTCAGAATTCGATCCTTTTTCGCGTAATATAGCAGCTTTTGGTCTTGGTTTACTAGCGTCTATAACAGGCAGTTTTCCTGTAAAATGTTCTGGAAACGTATAGGTTAAAGGTTGTGCTTTATAATTATTATAACGTGCTTCGGCTAAGTTATTAGCGGTTTGTTTTTGGTCTAATAGGTAAGAGGTTTTATACCAAACATCTCTTAATCTAGAGACTGTAAGTGTGTATACTTCTGCATGGTTAATAATGCTCAACGTATCACTTCCTGTAACTTTTCCTATGTTAAAAAATTCAATATTAGCTTCAGATAATACGTTTTCTATCGAAGCGTCTTTTGCTTGAATTACAATTCCTGAGTTTTCAGAAAATAATAGTTTTACTGAGTCTTTTTCGGCTAAAGCTGTAAGATCTAGTTCTGCTCCTAAATTTACATCGGCAAAACATAATTCTAACAATGTTGTAATTAATCCGCCAGAAGCTACATCGTGTCCTGCAACGATTTGATTATTGTTTATTAGGTTTTGAATGGTATTAAATACTGTTTTTACATAACTAGCGTCTTTTACATTAGGGGCATCGTTACCAATAGTATTTAATACTTGTGCGAAAGAACTACCTCCTAATTTAAATTGGTCTTGAGAGATATTTATATAGTATATATCTCCTGCATTTTTATTAAAAACTGGCTCTACTACTTTAGTGATTGCATTACAATTTGCTGCTGCCGAAATAATTACCGTTCCTGGAGAAATAACATCTTCGTTAGGATATTTTTGTTTCATAGATAAAGAGTCTTTACCTGTAGGAACATTAATACCTAAATCTATAGCAAATTCTGAAATGGCTTGTACTGCTTCGTATAAACGCGCATCTTCGCCTTCATTTTTACATGGCCACATCCAGTTTGCAGAGAGTGAAACCGATTGTAACCCATCTTTTAACGGTGCCCAGATTATATTAGTTAAAGCTTCGGTAATACTGTTACGGCTTCCTGCTACTGGGTTTATTAATCCTGATATAGGGGAGTGCCCAATAGAGGTTGCAATACCTTCTTTACCTTTGTAGTCTAAAGCCATAACACCAACATTGTTTAATGGTATTTGTAATGGGCCTACGCATTGTTGTTTGGCTACTTTTCCGCCAACACATCGGTCTACTTTATTTGTTAACCAGTCTTTACAAGCTACAGCTTCTAGTTGTAATACTTGATCTAGGTAATGCAAAATATTATCTGCATTATACTCTAAGTTTTTATAATTTCTATTAACTGTTTTGTCTGTTAATATCGTTTTTGGAGAGCTTCCAAACATATCTTCTAAGGCTAAATCCATTGGTTTGTCTCCTTTGGTTTTAGACTCGAAAGTAAAACGGTCGTTACCTGTAACGTCTCCAACAGTGTACATTGGCGAGCGTTCGCGTTCTGCTATTTTGTTTAGTATTTCTATATGTTTTTCGGCAATTACTAATCCCATACGTTCTTGAGATTCGTTTCCTATAATTTCTTTTGCAGATAGGGTTGGGTCTCCAACTGGTAAAGCGTCTAAATCGATGTGTCCTCCGGTATCTTCTACTAATTCACTTAAACAGTTTAAGTGGCCTCCTGCTCCATGATCGTGAATAGATACTATAAAGTTTTCATCGCTTTCTACCATGCCTCTTACTGCATTTGCGGCACGTTTTTGCATTTCTGGGTTAGAGCGTTGTACGGCATTTAATTCTATTCCCGAAGAGAATGCTCCTGTATCTGCACTAGATACGGCAGCTCCACCCATACCAATACGGTAGTTTTCACCGCCTAGTATTACTATTTTATCTCCTTCTTTAGGGGTATCTTTTAGGGCTTGGTCTGCTTTACCGTAACCAATACCTCCTGCTTGCATAATAACTTTATCGAAGCCTAGTTTTCTAGCGTCTTCTTCATGTTCGAAGGTTAATACCGAACCACATATTAATGGTTGCCCAAATTTGTTACCAAAATCTGATGCTCCATTACTTGCTTTTATTAATATATCCATTGGCGTTTGGTAGAGCCATTTACGCTCATCCATACCTTTTTCCCATGGTCTGTTATCTTCTAAACGAGAATACGATGTCATGTAAACTGCTGTCCCTGCTAATGGTAGCGAGCCTTTTCCTCCTGCAAGTCTGTCTCTTATTTCTCCTCCAGATCCTGTTGCTGCTCCATTAAATGGTTCTACAGTTGTTGGGAAGTTATGGGTTTCGGCTTTTAATGATATTACCGATTCGTAGTCTTTTGTAGTATAAAAGTCGGGTTTGTCAGCCGTTTTAGGCGCAAACTGTTCTACTTTTGGGCCTTTTATAAACGCTACGTTGTCTTTATATGCCGAAACTATATCGTTAGGGTGTTGTTTCGACGTTTCTTTTATTAATTTGAATAATGATGTTGGTTTTTCTTCGCCATCTATAACAAAGGTACCGTTGAATATTTTATGACGACAGTGTTCTGAGTTTACTTGAGAAAATCCAAAAACTTCTGAGTCTGTTAACGGACGTCCTATTTTTTTTGAAACGCCTTCTAAATAGTCTACTTCTTCATCACTTAAAGATAAGCCTTCTTGTGTGTTGTAAGCTGCTATATCTTCAATATTTAAAATAGCTTCTGGTTGTACGTCTATAGTAAATGACTCTTGATTTAATCCATCGAATTTCTCTGAAATCATTGGGTCGAAGTCCGAGAAATCTTTAGTTGATGCTTCAAATTCTTCAATTCTAATAATGCCTTCAATACCCATGTTTTGGGTAATCTCTACAGCATTAGTACTCCATGGCGTAATCATAGCTGCACGTGGGCCAATAAAAAAAGCGTCTAGAGACGCCGCATTTATTTTTGGTTGATTACCAAAAAGCCAGTTAAGCTTAGAGATAGTTTCGGTTGTTAATTCTTTTGTTGTTTGAACAGCGAATACTTTACTGCTTGTGTTTCCAAAGAAATGAATCATTTTATATGTAGTTTGTGTTGTTTTTTAAAAACGCAAATTTAAGCTTTTTTAATGGTATTTTTTTACTAAAATGTATACTTAATTTTTTAGTTGTTCACGGGGTTATTAACTATAATTAAAAAGATGTTCTAAAAAGCAATTTATTATTAATTAATCTATAATTAAGCTGTTTTATTCTTAAGGTATAACTTTCTAATTTTATTGTAGATAAAGGCATTTGTTTTAACGTAATGAAAAGAGATTAGGCAAACTATTATTACAAATAATAGTGCTCCTACAATGGCTTGATATGGTGTTAACGCTTTATAAAAAAAATGTTTTAAGCCATAACCTGTTAATGCCCCAAAAATAATTGCAAAATGAATGGTATATATAGATAGTGTTTTTTCTCCTATTTTAATTATTATAGATTTTTTAGAAAACCGCTCTAAGCAATAAAATATTCCAAATATTATTAATACATTACCTAAGCGAGTAAACAGGTAGTTATAACTAGCACTAGATTTTAGTAGCTCTATATTAGTTAAATTATATAGTTTTATTAAAAAAGTGGAGGAGTAATAAATAAGGAAAAAACCATAGACAAAAAAGGCAATAATGGTAAATGGTTTAAATTTAGGTTTGTGTTCTAGGCTAAAAAATAGTGTTGCTATGCATCCCCCAAAGGCAGAGAAGCCAAACCAAGGTAAAATGGTAAAAACAGATCCGTTTGCGGTTGTTATATAGTTTTCTAAAAACGTAGGGAGTTTTTCAACATTTAGTGTTCTGTAAAAGGGTTCGGTTACAAAGCATAAATTACCTATAATAAAAAGTACAATACCTAGTATGTGGTAAGATTTTTTAAATATAGAATAAAGAAATATTAATAGTAATAGGGATAAACCAATGCATTGTAAGACATCTACTGCTAAAAAATTAGGACTGAAGTAGCCGCTTATTAATTGGAAAATATTGGCTCTTAAAGCATAACCAATAAGTATTAGCATGATGCCTCGAATAATTCCCTTTTTTATTCTTTTCCTTTCGTTTCCTTTTATTTTTGCTTTTAATAGTAAGTAAATAAAGACTAATCCTGAAATAGTAAAAAAAGTTGGCGCTGTTATACCTCTAAAATAACTCCAAATATTATAAATGTTGTTAGTGGTATCTCTGTAAATAGGGTTTAAAAGTGTGTCAATAAAATGACCTTGCAACATCATTAATATAGCAAAAGCCCTAACGGCATCAATAAAATATAATCGCTTAGTTTCCAAGTAAGTATTATTGCGTTAAATTTATATTTACTCTGGTTTTGCTTTTAAAAACAGTTGGACTATTCTCTCTAATACATTCCCGTATTTGGTTTTGCTTGAGTTAGATAGTGCTACTACAACCATTTTATTATTTGGGTATACTATAAGTTTAGTTATACCTCCAACAGATGTTCCATCATGGCTAAACCTTTTTAAGTTTTTATCATTAACTACTGCCCATCCTATTCCATAACCTGTTTCTTTTCCATCATTTATAGTGAGAGATGTTGTTAATGTTTTTATAGTTTTTTCTGAAAGAAATCCTTTATTAATAAATGCTTCTCCGAATTTAATTAAATCTGCAGTTGTAGAAATAAAGCCTCCTCCAGCCCATTTATAGCTATTATCAACATAAGGTGCATGTACTATAGTTTTAGAGGAATCTAGTGTGTAAAAAGATGTACGGTTAAAAATAATTTTTTCATTTTTATCGGCATAGGTTGTATGCATTTCTAGCGCATCAAATACTTCTCGTTGTACATAATCTATAAAATTTTCTCCACTAGCACCTTCTATTACAGCACTTAGCAAATTATAGCCATAGGAAGAGTAGGAGAATTTTGTTCCTGGCTTAAATAATAATTTATCATCTTTAAATATAGCAACACCAGATTTAACGGTTGTATAGTTCTCTTTGGATAAGTATTCGTTATTTTTATAATGTCTTATTCCTGCTATATGTCCTGCAACTTGCTCTATTGTTATAGGGTGTTTTTTTTTAGGAAAGTAGGAGACGTATTTTTTTACGTTATCGTCTATATTAATTTTACCGCTATCTATTAATTTACCAAGAGCTGCAGTGGTAATGGGCTTAGAAACACTGCCAATTCTAAATACTGTTTTTCGTGGACTTACTGGGACATTGTTTTCAAGATCTGAAAACCCAAATGCTTCCGACCATACTATTTCTCCATTTATAGAAATTGCAATATCTATTCCTGGAATTTTTTGTTTTTGCTGAAGCGAATCTATAATACGGTGTGCTTCTAGTGTTACATTGTAATAATTATTATTTCTAATGGATTGGCTAAAGCCTTTTAAACTAGAGAAACTGAGTGTTATTATAGAGAATAGCGTATAATATATTTTTATGTAATTGTTACTGTACATTTAAGTATTGAAGGTTATGTTTTATAAATTAGAATTTAGGGCGTTTAAGTTTTTTTGGAAGCAAAAAAATAAAGATGAATAGATGCGTATTCTAAATGTTTTTAACATCTATAATTGTAGAACATAATTTGTGTATTTATTAATTTCTAGTACTCCTAAATTTGTTATTCTATATTTAATCGAGATTTAATTCTAGCTATAATGCTTTTATCTGTGTCGGCATGTATATCTCTTAGTAAGTAATTATAGTGATCGGGGTGCATTTTGTCTGCAAATTCAGTAATTCCTAAATTGAATAGGGCTTGTCCAAATCTTTGATCGTAGTTTTTTATTAAATATTGAGATATGAGTTCTATGATTTCTTTATGTTCTTGTTTTAATGTTGCATTTAACCATTCTTTTTGAAACTCATTTGCTTTAATTTGATATTTTAAATACTCAGAAAAATTAACTAATTTATGTCTTAAATGGCCATAATCGTCAGATTCGTTTTCTAAATCATATTGTAATCGATTACCATTTTCATAGACTTGAATTTCTCTTAAAGGTAGCCCTCTTTTACTGGTCTCGTAATAGCAGGTGTAATCTCCCCAAGAGCTACATTCTCCTTCTCTTAGATTTTTTCGTTGTCTTTTAAAATATTTGTGTCTATCCATGTTTAGGATTAAGTACGATGTTATTTAATTTAGCAATCTAAAGCTTTTCGCGATTTTCTGCCCTTCTCCTAAATCATTACTGTAGCAATATATTGTTGCTTCGTAAGCTATACCAAGTTTTTTGTTAAGTGCAGCTATTACAAAAACTGGATTGCGCTCGCCATCATAAACTTCATAAGCTATGGCGTAATATGCATTTGGTATGTGCGGTACTTTTCCGCCTAAAGCTGCATCTTCTAAACCTAAAGATTTTGCTGTACTTACAGCTCCGCGTTTTTGCGATGCTATAAAGCTAGCTGGTTGTTCTTCTATTTTAAATACCTCTATGTCTACTGCATAATTATTGTTTTCGTATCCTAAAACTGTCTCAGCTTCTGTTTCATACTGTTTTAGTTTTTCGGTAGTAGTAAAAGCTATTTTATATTTATCAGATTTTACTTCGTGTTGTGCATTCATAGTAGAACACATAACAATCATTACTATTAGGGTTGATAAAATTGATTTCATTTTATATTAGTATAGGGTTGTTTAAAATATATTTAAAGATACTTAATTCTTTTGTCTTTAAAAGCGTAATAAAATTTGAGAATAAAAAAACGACTAGTGTTAGTCGTTTTTTTATATAATAGTAGAACTATATTTAGTTTGCTCCTTCTGGTAATTGTTGTGTAAAGATATAAGTTGCAACTGGTGGGCCTCCAAACACAGAGTTTGATGGATTGTTAAAAATATTGTTTCTTATATGTAAAACATCACTTGTAGCGCCAGAGTATACTGTATTACCATCTAAATTTATATCTGTAGCATTATACCCAGCAGAAAGGTAAGTTGCTACTGGAGGGCCTCCAAATACAGAATTATTAGGGTCGTTAAATACTTGGCTTCTAATAGAAGGTACATCTGATTGTCCTCCTAAGTAATTAAGCTTTCCATCTTGGTTAGCATCTCCTGCCCACATTGCAGCAATACCTGTTGGCATTATATATGTTGTTTGAGCATCGGTACCAAAAGTAATAGGGGTAGCACTATCTGTAAAGTCTACTGTAGTAGCTATTGTAGATAACGTTATTGTATTACTAGACATTATGCCTAAGTGATTGCGGTGTTTTATTGCTATAAAATAATTATCTGGCATAGCTGTAAAACTTAAACTAGATGTGCCATCTACATCTACAATGTCACCATCTCTTTGTAATAGAGCAGATTGACTTTCTATTATCGAAGTATTATCTGCGGAGTCTCTTAATTGTACTAAAACCCAATCCACAATGGCATCACTACCTACAGTGTTAAAAACTGTAGCATTACATGTTGTTGCATCGTAAGGGCTTGTTGTTGGGATTAAATTATTTACTCTTAAATCATCTCGCATCCAATCTTCTTCTCCTGATACAAAACTTCTATTTATGGCAGCTCCTTGTAAATAAACTTTTGCTGCTAATTGTAAATCTGTAGATGGAGCAGAGTAGCAGGTCCATGATAAATCGTCTATTCTAACTCTATTAGAAGTAGATTGATTATCTAAAACAACAATAACATTACCTTCTATATTAATATTAGAAACCGTTGTTGTTGTAGGTGTTGTATTATCTCCACTGTAAGGTATACTACCTACAGATACGCCGTTTACTAATAAGTCAAATGTGCCAGAGGAACCTCCAAACGTTAATTGAGTTGTTACTGTTAACTCACCAATTCCACCTCCAATGGTAGGAGAGGTTAAATTACCATTTCTAACAGTAATTGCTTCTCCATTAATAGTTTGGTCTGTTCTTGCATCTGTAGCATTCCAGATAAGTCCATTATCTCCAGTCCAAATTCTAGTGGTATAGGATGTAGGAATACCGCCAGATGAAGGAATATTTTGGAAACTTTCGTTTGCACATTCACTACCACTTCCTGAGCCCATTAATGTAGTTTCATTCGCAGTTGTACTTTGTGCAGACATATTATTTGCAGCATCTGTGGCTAATACGGTAAATGCATACATTGTTTCTGGTGATAACCCTGTTACAGTATAAGTTGTTGCCGCCGAGTTAGTAGAAACATAAAATGAACCGCCTATGTATATATCATAATTTGTTACAGCAGTATTATCTGTAGAGGCTGTCCATGATAAATCTACAGTTGTTGCTGTAGGGTTAGAGGCTGTTAAGTTTGTTGGTGTTGTTGGTGCTTGCGTGTCTGCAGTACCACCTCCCCATATAGTATTTACCCATGTTGGATTATCTATAAATGGGTTTCGGTTATTTTGTCTGGCAAAAATAGCGTTATTTCTATCTATTTCTCTTTGAGATACAGGGTCTTGTGCATGCCATTGTAATAAAATACTTAAAAATGTATCTGTATATACTTGCTGACTTGATTTTATAATCATATCATAATTTGCTGAATATGTAGGGATATCATCTTCATAACGCGTTGCAAAATAAAAATGCATTCTTGCGATGTCTCCTTTAAATTCATCTATAGGCTCAAATACAGTATTGGTATATCCTGCCGAGTATCCAGAATTTAAGTTGTTACCTCTTCTAGAGCCATTTGTGTATGTTGCATTTGGTGTTTGTACTACACCGAATGGAAAACTACCACGTTGGTTATTTACATATTTGTCTGATGGGACTACAAAGTGCGCATCTGAACGTTCTGGAGTAGATTGACTAAAAAAAGACTGTGGTATAATATGTTCTCTATTAAAGTATTGCCCTTCGGAAGTACCACCAGAGCCAGGATCTCTATCTGTATCATGATCATATTCTTTAACATCTGTACCACTAGGGTTTTCTGTATACATATCTAATACAGTACCGTTATTCTCGTAGTAATTATCTACATCCGATGTTTTGTACGTTTCATATAAGCCACTATAACCAGGATCTGTAGATTGATATTCTGGAGATAAACCATCATTGTTATTGTCAATAATGTCTTTAAGTTGTGTTTTTAAAGTATACCCTGTTCCAGTTGCGGAATTATAATATCCAGAAGGAGCTTGAGCAAAAGTTGTTAAGCATACAATTAATAGGGTAATTGTTAAGTAAACTTGTTTCATTTAATTTAAATTATAGGTGGTAATTCTTTTTTGCACTTTACACTTATGTAATTTAAGAATTTATATTTATTGTTTTATTAATTTTGAAACTTAATTTTAAACACTGTATGGTTGAGGTATAGTGTTTTAGCTATTGTTTAAAGGTTTATTTACGTATAATATTATATGTGTAATTAGCCTTTTCTTTCTAATAAAGCCATGTAAAAGCCATCGAAACCAGATTCGTGAGCTAGTATTTTTTTATCCTTAATAAACGTAAAATCTTGTCCAGTTTCGCTGGTTAAGAATGTTTTTACTTGGTCTTGGTTTTCTGAAGGTAAAATAGAGCATGTTGCATAAACTAACTTTCCTCCTGGTTTAACCATTTTAGAGTAGCTGTTTAAAATATCGGCTTGTGTACTTTTAATTTTATCTATAAATTCTGGTTGTAATTTCCACTTAGCGTCTGGGTTTCTTTTTATAACTCCTAAACCAGAACATGGTGCATCTATTAATACACGATCTGCTTTGTCGTGTAATTTTTTAATAGGTTTAGTAGAGTCAATTACACGCATTTCAATATTATGTGCTCCAGCACGTTTAGCTCTACGTTTTAATTCTTTTAATTTATTATCATAGATGTCCATTGCAATAACTTGCCCTTTGTTTTCCATTAAAGCTGCAATGTGTAATGTTTTACCCCCAGCTCCGGCACATGTATCTACAACTCTCATTCCTGGCTTTACATCTAAGAATTTAGCAACTAATTGAGAGGATGCATCTTGAACTTCAAAATATCCTTTTTTAAACGCATCGCTAGTAAATACGTTTTTACGCTCTGTTAATTTTAAAGCATCTGGATAGCCTTTAATACTTTCGGTTTCTATATCTAAATCAAATAGTTCTGATTGCAGTTTGTCTTTTGTTATTTTAAGTGTATTCGTTCTTAAAATAACATCAGCTTGTACGTTTAAGGCAACTGCTTCTTTATTCCATACAGTTTCCCCTAGTTCCTTAACAACAAGTTCATCCATCCAATCTGTAAAGGATTCTTTTACTTTTCTAATTTTAGAAAGCTCATCAAAACGCCCTTTAATTTTACGTATTGGAGTCCCTTTAAAGTATTTCCAATCTGGTAATTTTATACCTTTTAAAGTAGCCCAAACTGCAAATAATCTCCAAATATCGTCTCTTGAAAATGGTTCTTTTACATTTGCAATTTCGCTATATAAACGTTTCCAACGTACAATATCGTAAGTTGTTTCTGCTACAAAACCTCTATCTCTGCTACCCCAGCGCTTATCGCGTTTTAAAAGTTGTTGTACTACTTTGTCTGCATACATGCCTTCGTTAAAGATTAGTAATAAACCATCAACAGTAGCAAAACATAAATTTCTGTGTAATCTCATTTCTTTATCCTCTATAATCTTCCTTTATTCTGGCATATTGCAGGTAAAGGCGATTGGTGTTTAATTAAACGAATTAAAATCAAAGAATTATCGTTTTTAATTCGGGCTTGCAAAGGTACGATTTTAGAAGCAATTAAAATTATTTACAATAGGTAATTAAACGTTTAAGGTTTATTGAAGTCTAATTAATTGAGTTTTATATGGTAAAGTTGATAACTAGTCCTGTCAACTTTATATTTAATTAATAACAACTCTAATAAAGGGAGAGTTGATTGTTTTTTGATTAATTAATTTTAAAAAAGCTTCAGTGTGGTTACTGAAGCTTTTTTTTGAATTCTCTTTTTTACGTTAAAGTGGCATAATTATATTATTTTTCAGTTTTAATTTTTGTTTATGGGTAATTTTAAAGTAGATATCTTAAATACTGGCTTAATTGTAGTTGCATTTATTTTGGCCTATTTTTTACCATTTGAACTTTTTTTATTTTCTTATGCCGTTCTAGGGCCATTGCATTACTTTACAGAGATTAACTGGATTAAGGATAAAAACTATTTTATAGATAATAAACTTTGGATTTATATTATCTGCGCCTTTTGTTTTATTATAACTTTGCCCACATTAATAAAGCTGCCGTTTTTTGAGAGTATTGGTAATAACACGCTAGTACAAAGTATACGATACATTATTTTAAAGTACGATACTGCACTGTTTTTTCTGGCAATAGTTATTGCTTTCGCCTTGTTGAACTTTAAAGATAGAAAGAAGCAATACGGAGTCGTTATCTTGGGTTTAATTGTTGCTTATTTATTGCGCAATGTAGAAGCATCTATTATTTTATTTAGCGTTTTTTTACCAACTATAATTCATGTATACCTTTTTACATTGTTATTTATGTGGTATGGCAATTTAAAAACCAAAGCTCGTGTAGGTTATTTTAATGTTATTTTATTACTGCTTGTTCCTGTTATTATTGCTATTATTAATATTGATGGTAAATCGTATCATTTTTCTGATAGTGTTAAGCAAATATTTACAGAGAACAATTTCCATATTATTAATGTGCATATCTATAAATTACTTGGTTTAAGTGATGGGACAAAGTTCTTTTTTTATGAGAGTATAGACCTAAAAGTGCAAATGTTTATTGCTTTTGCCTATACTTATCATTATTTAAACTGGTTTTCTAAAACAACTGTTATTGGTTGGCATAAACGTTTAAATAAAAAAAAGACAATTGTTATAATGGTGTTATGGATCGCTTCTGTAGCATTGTATTTTTATAGTTATAAAGTTGGTTTAATTATGTTGTTGTTTTTAAGTATGATTCATGTTTTTATGGAGTTTCCTTTAAATATTATATCTATAAAAACGATTGGCAAATCGTTCTATAAAAAGAGATAATCTGTAAAACAAATGCATTATATTTATTGGCAGAATTAAAATTGTTATAAATGAATAGAATTAATATTGTTTTACTGTTAGTATTACTGGTTATGTCATGCGGTAATAAGCGTTTAATGAAAGAGGCTAGGCCTAGTATAAAAACAATTAGCGCTGTAGATATTGATGTGCTTATTGAAGATTCTACATTAAACGTAAGGGCTCTTGAAGTAATTAAAAAGAAAGATGGTTTTGCTTTTTTAACTTCTAAAGGGCAATTTGGAACTTTTGTTATGCCCGATGTTACAATAAATATTAAAAAAGACTACATTAAAAACTTTCCTATTCAATTAAAGCACGATTCTATTTTGCCTAATTTTAGGGCTTTGGCTGTAAACAAAAAAACTGCTTATGGTATTAGTATTGGTAACCCTACTTTAGTGTATAGTCTAGATGTTGATAAAGAAAAAATAAAGCTAGTTTATACAGAAGTAAATGAGAAAGCATTTTATGATTCTATGGAGTTTTGGAATGAGGAGGAAGGTATTGCTATTGGAGACCCTACAGAAGATTGTATGAGTATTATAGTTACAAGAGATGGTGGTAATTCATGGTCTAAGTTATCTTGCGATGTATTACCAAAAGCTAAGGATGGAGAGGCTGCTTTTGCAGCTAGTGATACTAATATTGCTATAGTAGGTGATAAAACATGGGTTGCTACTGGTGGTAAAACCAGTAGAATTTTATATTCACCAGATAAAGGACATACTTGGCAGGTTTTTGAAACACCTATAATACAAGGTATAGAAACAACAGGAATGTATTCTGTAGATTTTTATGATGAATTGAATGGTTATGCTATTGGTGGTGATTATACAAAACCAGAGGCGAATGCAGCTAACAAAATAAAGACTAAAGACGGTGGAAAAACATGGGAGTTGGTTGCACAAAACCAAAACCCAGGGTATAGAAGTTGTGTTAAATATGTACCTAATAGTGGCGGAAAGGCTTTAGTTGCTATTGGTTATAAAGGGATAGATTATTCTAACGATAGCGGAAACACTTGGAAACATTTAAGTGATGATGGGTATTATACTATTAGGTTTTTAAATGACAGTATCGCTTTTGCAGCTGGAAATAAAAAAATCTCTAAATTAACGTTTAAATAAGAAGATTACCTTATGCTATAGAGATATTAAAAAAAAACAGCCAATTGGCTGTTTTTTAATGTCTTGATTTTCTTATTTCTCCTTTTTTACCTCTATGTCGTTCTTTAAACTCTCTAATCATTTTTTGTCTAAAAGATCTATCGGCCTGCATAAGTTTCATTATTTTTTTAGCAGAAAGTACCTCTTGAAGTTTTTTGTAATAACTTTTTTGTAGCTTAATACGTTCTTCTTCAATTTTAATAATATTATCCAAAAGCATTTTAGCTTCTGCTTCTGTTAAATCTTCAGGGTTTTTACCTTTTAATTTATGTTTTAAATCGCTCTTTTCTCTAATTTTATGTCTTGCTTCTTCATTTGCATTGTATATAGGCCAAAAGTCTTGAGCTTCTTTTGTGGTTAAGTCTAGTTTTTCGGTAATATGTGCTATTTTTAAAGCTTTTAATTTATCCTTACTTATGCGCTGGGCGTGCATATTAACTGTAAGGAGTAGTAATAGTATTGAGAGTATTTTTGTTGTATTCATTTTATTGCAATATTAATTCATTTTCATCTAAGTCTTCTAAATAGGTATCTAGTGCATCGTCACTTAAATTGTAATTTATAAAACTAGTTTCGTCTAATTCTGTTTCTGTAAATAGAATGGCTAGGTCTGTGGCCTGTGTTTCATCTAATACATATTTATCTATTAATTCTGTATCTATATCGGAGATAGAAAGTGCTTCTGTATTCTTCTCATTAGAGAAAATAGGTAAGCTAAAAAATAAAAGTATAACTGCTGCTATACTGGAGATATATAGAAAAGTCTTTTTATTAAATAATGGTATTATTTTTTGGTTTTGTTTTATCTCTACTTTATTAATAATAGTATCTTCTATGGTATCAAAATAATCTTCTGGTGTTTTAAAACCAGTAGTATTAACTTTTTCGCTAAGTTTAGCTTTACTTAAAATTATATCTTCTAAACCATCAAAATAATGATCTGGGACCTCTATATTTTCACTGAGTTGTACTTCATTTAAAATAGAATCTTCTAAACACTCAAAATAATGATCGGGTGTTTTAAATCCAGAGTCTTTAATGTTATGTAAGTTGTTTTTTTTCATTTAATTTTTTACAAAATAATCTTGTAATTGTAAGACTGTTAATGTATTAAATAGTTTAATGTGCTGTTAAGTATTTTTCTATTTTTTTTATAGCTATGTGGTACGATGCTTTTAAAGCTCCTTCACTTGTTTCTAGTATACTAGCCATATCTTTATATTTTATGTCTTGAAAATACTTCATATTAAAAACTAGCTGTTGTTTATCTGGTAATGTTGCAATGGCTTTTTGTAATTTTAATTGAATTTCATCTCCTTCAAAATAAACATCAGCTTGCAAGTTATTTATAGCTAAATGCTGTACTTCCTCACTTGTTATCTGCAATCGTTTAGCATTTTTATTTACTAATGTAATAGATTCGTTAGTTGCAATACGATATAGCCAAGAATATAGTTTACTATCTCCCTTAAAATTATCAATGTTTTTATAGACCTTTATAAAAGTGTTTTGTAGTACATCGTCTGCATCATCATGAGACTTTACTATATTTCTTATATGCCAATATAAACGTTCCTTGTAAAGGCTTATAAGCGTTCTAAATGCTTGGTCTTTACTAGTTTTTGTTTGTAGTTGTTTTACGAGTTCTTTGTCTTTAGTCACAAAAATTAATTTCTTATTAGACTACAATCGTTTATAATGGTTTAATTTTAAAATAACACTTTTTTAAACGTAAAGTTTGAATTCGATTAAGTGTTGCTATTTATCGATTAAAAACACTTTTTTTTGTTTTCTTATTTTTTTTAAATTACTTTTGAGGAACAAACATACTTATGTTGTTAGTCGTCCCCAAATCTAACAATGAACAAAAAAGGATAAACATTATGTTTATCCTTTTTGTATTTATTATTCGAAGCTTTGCATATCTACTAGTTTTTTATAAACTCCATTTTTAGCAATGAGTTCATTATGCTTGCCTTGTTCGCATATTTCTCCTTTTTGCATAACTATAATTTCGTCTGCATTTTGAATGGTAGATAATCTATGAGCAATAACTATAGATGTTCTATTCTTCATCATATTTTCTAAAGCTATTTGTACGGCCCGTTCGCTTTCTGTATCTAAAGCAGATGTGGCTTCATCTAAAATCATTATTGGCGGATTTTTAAGTACTGCTCTTGCAATGCTTAAGCGTTGTTTTTGTCCGCCAGAAAAATTGTTACCAGCGTCACCAACATTAGTTTCGATACCTTGTGGTAAATCTTTTACAAACTCCCATGCATTTGCTATTTTTAACGCTTTTATAATATCTTCTTGTTTTGCATTTTCTTTTCCAATTAAAAGATTGTTTTTAATAGAGTCATTAAATAGAATAGAGTCTTGTGTTACTAAGCCAATTAAACTTCGTAAAGATTTTTTTGTAATATCTTTTATGTTAGTATTGTCAATACTTATGCTTCCTTCGTTAACATCGTAAAACCTTGTTAGTAAATTTGCGATAGTACTTTTTCCAGATCCAGACTGCCCAACTAAAGCTATTGTTTTTCCTTTAGGTATATTTATTGAGAATTTTTTTAATATAGGATCATTATCATATTTAAAGGTGATGTTATTAATAGATATATTTTTATTAAAGGTGTTTAAGTCTTGTGCATCTGGTAAATCGGGCATTTCGTTATTGTGATGCAGAATTTCGAAAACACGATCTGCAGCAGCCATACCATTTTTTACACGGTATGAAGCTTTACTTATAGCTTTTGCAGGCGTTAAAATACCGTAAGCTAATAACATGAATCCTATAAAGGTTGTCCCTTCTATAGCTTTATCTATTAGTACTAATTTACCTCCATACCATAATAATACTGCTATAGTGATGATTCCTAATATCTCACTAACTGGGCCTGCTAGATTATTTTTAAGTCCTATACTGTTTGATAGTTTTAAAAGCTTACTAGCCGAATTTCTAAAATTAACTCTAAAAATGTGTTCTGCATTGTAGCTTTTAACAATTTTTAGTCCGGTTAACGATTCTTCAATTATAGAAATTAATTTTCCAGATTCTTGCTGTGCTGTTAGGGATTCGCTTTTAAGTTTTTTTCCAATTAGAGAAATTATAAATCCAGCAGTAGGAATAAAAACTAGAACAAAAAGGGATAGTTTCCAATTTATATAAAACATTGTTCCTAAAGCAAAAATAATATTTAATGGTTCTCTAACAATTAACTCTAAAACTATAAATAAAGAATTTTGCATTTCTACAATATCTCCTAAAATTCTTGACATTACGTCTCCTTTTTGTTTTTTAGAATGGAAACTTATAGGTAGATTAATGATGTTATCGTACAAATCATTTCGTAAATCTGTTAAAACCCCATTTTTTAGGTACATAACATGCTGGCTGGCTAGATAACCAAATAAATTTTTTAGAGCAAAAGTGAAGATTACTATAGAAATTACTATAATTAAGGCCATTTGAGCGTTATTGTCATCTAAATAACCACTAATTTTATAGTTAAGTAAATCGTTACCATAATCTTTTAAATCCCCAATTCCATTCCAAACAGGTTCTTTTGTTACTCTATTTGTTTTATCGAATAAAACATTTAGCATTGGTATTAATGCTACAAAAGAAAGTGTAGTGAATAAGGCATTAAGAATGTTAAAAATAACATTTAAAACAACATGTTTTTTATAACTCTTTATAAAGGGTAATAATTGATTTAATATTTTTTTCATTTAGTTTAGCTGCATATCTTTTAAAATAGCATCAATATTAGTTTCCAATTGTTGTTCCGTTACTTTAAATGCTGACATATTGTCTAGCGGTGAATTTACGCTAATGTAGAACTTAATTTTTGGTTCTGTTCCACTAGGGCGTAGTGCAATTTTACTTCCGTCTTCTGTATAGTATATTAATACGTTAGATTTAGGAATATCGATTGTTGAAACTTCTCCTGTACTTGTGTTTTTAGAAGTTGATAATTGATAATCTTCAATTAAAGTAACTTTAGAGTCATTAACATATTGTAAAGGGTTTTCGCGAGCATCAATCATCATTTGTTTGATTTCTTGTGCGCCTTCAATGCCTTTTTTTGTTATTGAAATTAAACGCTCTTTATAAAGCCCGTGTGTAACATATAGTTGTATTAACTCTTTATAAAACGAACTTCCTTTTGCTTTTGCTTGCGCTGCAATTTCGCAAGCTAAAAGGGCAGAGGTAATGGCATCTTTATCTCTTACAAAATCACCAACCATAAACCCAAAACTTTCTTCACCTCCACCAATAAAATCTAATTCGGGGAAGTCATTAATCATTTTTGCAATCCATTTAAAACCAGTTAGCCCTATTTTGCACTCTACATTATAGGCGTTAGTTAAAACAGACATCATTGGTGTAGATACAATTGTACTTCCTACAAATTCTTTGCCTTTTATTTTATTACTCGCTTTCCATTGCTCTAGAAGAAAGTGAGTCATCATAATCATGGTTTGGTTACCATTAAGTAAAACTAACTCGTTGTCTAAATTTCTAACTGCTATACCAACACGATCACTATCTGGGTCTGTACCTATTACTATATCGCCATCTACTTTATTTGCCAAATCTAAAGCCATTTTTAAAGCTTCGGGTTCTTCAGGATTAGGAGATTTTACAGTTGGAAAGTCGCCATTTGGTACTTTTTGTTCTTCAACGATATGTACATTGGTGTATCCTGCGCGTTTAAATGTTTCAGGAATGGTCATTATAGAAGTACCGTGTAAAGACGTGAATACTACATTTAAGTCTTCTTTTGCTTTTTGAGGTGTATTAAAACTTCCATTTTTAACTGAAGCGTTAATGAAAATATCGTCTACTGTTTTACCTATGTATTCAATTAAGTTATTATTAGCTTCAAATTTAATTTCAGAGTAATCTAATGTATTAATTATTTCTATAATTTCGGCATCTTGTGGTGGTACTAATTGTCCGCCATCTTGCCAATATACTTTATAGCCATTATATTCTGGTGGATTGTGAGATGCTGTTAAAACAATACCACAATGACAGTTTAAATGTTTTAACGCAAATGATAACTCTGGAGTAGGGCGTAAGTCTTCAAATAAAAAAACTTTAATATTATTAGCCGAAAAAACATCGGCAACGACTTTTGCTAAGGTTTTACTATTGTGTCTACAATCGAAAGCAATAGCTACTTTTAAGTCTTGGTTAGGGAATACCTTATGCATGTAATTGCTTATGCCTTGTGTATTTTTCCCTAGTGTATATTTGTTAATTCTGTTTGTGCCAATACCCATAACACCTCGCATACCGCCAGTACCAAACTCTAAATCTTTATAGAAACTTTCTTTTAGTTCTGTTGGGTTAGTAGCAATTAAATGTTTTATATGGTCTTGAGTGGCTGTATCAAAAACTGGAGTTATCCAGGTATTAACTCTGTTTAATAATTCGGGTTCTATGTGTATCATAGTTTATTGTTATAGACTGCAAAAATAATCAATTATGAAAATGTTAAAACCTAAGACGGTGTTAATTTGAGTGTTTTAATTAGAAATTTAATTCATTTCCAATTAAATAGCGTTTTTTGTCCCGTTTTGTGCTTAAAATAATTTCTCCTAAAAAGCCAGCCACAAAAAATTGTGTACCAATTATCATGGTTACTAAGGCTATGTAAAACTGTGGTCGTTCTGTTATTAAACGTCCTGTTTTATTTAGGTATAATTTATCTATTCCTAAATAGGCAGAAAATAAAATACCTATTAAAAACATAATAACACCTAGGGCACCAAACAAATGCATTGGACGCCTCCCAAAACGAGAAATAAACCAAATGGTAATTAAATCTAAAAAACCGTTTATAAAACGATCCATACCAAATTTGGTTTCGCCATATTTTCGGGCTTGATGTTGTACTACTTTTTCTCCAATGCTAGTAAATCCAGCATTTTTAGCTAATACAGGTATGTAACGATGCATTTCGCCATTAACATCTATATTTTTTACAACGTTTAAATTATAGGCTTTTAAACCACAATTAAAATCGTTTAATGTAACACCAGATGTTTTTCTAGCTGCCCAGTTGAATAATTTAGAAGGTAAGTTTTTAGTTAATTTATTATCAAATCTCTTTTTTTTCCATCCAGAAACTAAATCGAACTTTTCCTTTACAATCATGTTGTATAGCTCAGGGATTTCGTCTGGATTATCCTGTAAATCGGCATCCATGGTAATAACAACATCTCCTTTAGCTTTTATAAAACCAGCATGTAATGCTTGAGATTTACCAAAATTTTTAAGGAAACGAATGCCTTTTACATTATTATCCTTTTGAGAAAGATTCGTGATAGTCTCCCATGAACCATCTGTAGAACCGTCATCTATAAAAATGATTTCATAAGAAAAATGATTGGATTGCATAACTTTTGCAATCCAATCATATAATTCTGTTAGTGATTCTTGTTCGTTAAGTAGTGGTATGACTACTGATATGTTCATAAAATGTATTTGAAATTATATGTTTCAAATATATGAATATTATGCGTTTTGACGAGGTCTTTTAATAATTAACGCTATAATAAGTCCTATTATCGCTTGAATAATTAAAAAGATTGCAGTAGATTGTAATTGAGGTCCAATTGCAAATTGATTTTTTTGCGCTTCCATTTGTTCTAAACTCTTTGCTATAGCTTCTTCAGGAGCTCCAAAGTTTCTCATGATTTCTATAGATGATTCTATTGTTTTCTCTTTTAAAGTTATAGCTGCTTCAGGATCTATAAAATTAAATATGATTATGCCAACAGTCATACTTATAATAAGACCTACAGCTACAGTTATAAAATAAGAACTGAAGGCATCTTTGAATTCAATAAATCCTTCTTGTATTTTTTTAGATTTGTATCCAGACATAATTCCAAATACAATTATTACAATAAATAACAATACTCCTAACCACCATTTGGTTAGTAATCCTAAATTTACTGCATAGCCTAAAATAGTAACAGCAGAAAGAGTTCCTCCTAAATATAAGCCATAATTTAATGCTGATGATTTAATTGAATTTTCCATATTTTTGTAGTTTAATAGTTAATTATCTAGGTTAGTATTCAAATATAGCGAAACGTTACAAAAATAAGTTTAAAATTATTCTTATAAATTTGTTGTTAGTTAATAAAAAAGAATTAAATTTGCACCTCGAAAATAGAATAGAATTAAAGCATTTAGCGATGAAAAAAGGTATACATCCAGAAAATTATAGATTAGTAGCATTTAAAGATATGTCGAATGAAGATGTATTTATAACTAAATCTACTGCTAATACAAACGAAACTATAGAGTTTGAAGGAACTGAATATCCATTAATTAAAATGGAAATTTCAAGAACATCTCACCCGTTTTATACTGGTAAATCTAAATTAATTGATACGGCAGGACGTATTGATAAATTCAAAAACAAATACGCTAAATTCAAAAAATAATTTAAGCGAAACTATATATAAAGCCTTTCAAATTATTGAAAGGCTTTTTTTGTTATACACAATTAAGCTATTTTTGAAAAGACAAACAAGTATTTTAAATTAGGATGAAATTCCTAGTTTTAATATCTAACTTTTATGCATATAATGAACTATATTCTTTTTGATGGCCCATCACGTAATCAACTATTACCTTTTACATATACACGACCAGTAGCAGATATTAGAGTTGGAATATTAACTATTAGAGAAAAATGGGAACATTACCTTGAAGCAACAACAACTACCATAACAGAGGAGTATTTATCTGATAAATACCCAATGGTAGAACTGGAAACAAACATAATGATTAATGCATCGTATTGTCCAAATCCAGAATTGGTTGCTTTAATAAATGATTTAAAAGAAAATCAAGCTATTTTTAAAGGAGAAGATGTTATCGCATTTTTTACTTTAGAATCTCAAGAAGATATAGATTTAAATGCATTTGAGGCTATAGAGTTTAATGAAGATATATTACAAATAGAACACACTTGGGATATTTTTTCTAAAAATGCAGAGGCTATTGCTCAAGACTTTACTTTACTAACAAAAGGACGTCAATCTCAACCCATACCTAGTTCTAATAATATTATTGCTGCAGAAAATATATTTATTGAAGAAGGTGCCACATTAGAATTTACGACACTAAATGCAAGTTCTGGACCTATATATATAGGGAAAGATTCTGAAATAATGGAAGGTACTGTAGTACGAGGACCTTTAGCATTATGTAATAATGCAGTGTTAAAACTGGCAACAAAAATTTATGGAGCCACTACAGTAGGGCCATATAGTAAAGTTGGAGGGGAGGTTAATAATTCGGTTCTATTTGGATATTCTAATAAGGGGCATGATGGCTTTTTAGGGAATTCTGTATTAGGAGAATGGTGTAACTTGGGTGCAGATACTAATAATTCTAATTTAAAGAATAACTATGCAGAAGTAAGGCTTTGGGATTACGATACAGAAAGTTTTGCAAGAACAGGATTGCAATTTTGTGGGTTAATGATGGGTGACCATAGTAAATGTGGTATTAATACTATGTTTAACACAGGAACAGTAATTGGAGTAAATGCTAACATTTTTGGTAGTGGTTTTCCACGTAATTTTGTGCCTAGTTATAGTTGGGGAGGAAGTTCGGGATTTACAACATATAATACTAAAAAAGCTTTTGAAGTAGCAAAAGTTGTAATGTCTAGACGAAATCTAGAATTTACCGAACAAGATGAAAAAATATTATTAACTATTTTTGAAGACACTAAAAAATACAGAAGAGAATAATTTAGTGTCTACTAGTAAGTATTAAGGGGTATATTAGTCTACATAATTAATGAAAACAGCTCTGTAATTTTTCTAATAAGTATAGTACCCTATTATATAATGGCTATAGATACCGCCTATTTGTTTTGTTATTGATTTATAGTCGTTTGTCTATAAAACTGAATATAGAATCAATATGTAATAAAAAAAATATATATTGCTTAAGTATTCCCCTACAGTCTACTTATGAGCGTGCTATTTAAAAATTTTTGGTGTTTTTCTGTATTATACATAGTTCTATTAATAATAGACAGTTATATAAAAGTTAATATGGAAGCTTTTCCTTATCGTTATATAACTAAAACACTGCTTATTTTTTCTTTGATAGTCTTTTTTATAGTTAATGAAAAAAAAGAAAAATTAACCAAAGTATCTATTGTAATATTAGCATTATTAAGTTTTACAATTGGAGATGTTTTTCTAATAAATTCAGAATCGAGTGTAATGTTTGTTATAGGGTCTGTATTTTTTGCATTAGGTAAAATTTTGTATGCCATTAGGTTCTCTAATAAAGAAGACTTTAATATTTTAAAATTAATACCATTTCTGTTGTTTTGTTTTGTGTATATGTGTAGCCTAATGATGCTAGTATATAATAACCTAGGAGACTATTTTATATTTTTACTCATGTACTTATTTATAGTCATGATTTTAGCCCAATTTGCTTATTTAAGAAAAAATGAAGTTAATAAAACAAGCTATTGGTTAGTATTAGTAGGTGTTATTCTCTCCATGTTTTCTGATAGTTTAACCATACTTAAACAATTTTATGATAATAGCATAGCCTATAACCATATTACAATTATGCTGTTTTATGGTATGTCTCAGTATTTTATTGTTCTTGGAATTGTTAAAGAAAGGAAGAAGTTAAATACAGTCTAGAAGTAAAACATGAAGGCATTATTTAAAAATAAAGTTTGTTTTGTAGTTCTTTTTATGACGATAATAATTGTAGACCTAATAATAAAAGATACATTAAAAACAATACCATACCGTTACCTGTCGAAATCTCTAATAATGATTTCTCTTATTATTTTTTATTTTTTACATCAAAAAGAACAACAGAAAAAACATTTGTACTACATGTATATAGCTATGTTTTGTTTTTTTATAGGAGATATGTTTCTTATTAATTATGAGGAGGTTATGTTTTATATACTAGGTGTTTTTCTGTTTATAGTAGGAAAGTTATTTTATGTTTTTAGATTTTCTAATCAAAAAGACTTTAAACTGGTCGATTTATTCCCCTTTTTCGCTCTGTGTTTTATACATATGCTCTTAATAATGAATTTAGTAATAGGAAACTTAGGGAGTTTTTTAATACCAGTATTTATTTACCTATTTATTTCTCTAATACTAATGTTATTTGCATTTTTAAGAAAAAATGAAGTAAACAGAATTAGCTATATTTTAGTATTACTTGGGGTTTTACTATCTGTAATTAACGACAGTGTAACCGTTTTACAATCGTTTTACAACCCAGAGATTATACCACATTATGATGTTTTTGTAATGATACTTTATGGAGTATCTCAATACTTAATTATTTCAGGAATTCTTAAAGAGTCAGACACTAAAACGATGACTTCTGTTTCTTAACACGTTTTAAATTTAATAGGTTAATAGGGTTAATGCCTAGGCCAGAAATAGGTTTTTGAGTAAACCTTACAACTTCATCATAATATAGGGGAACTATTGGGGTTTCTTGCATTACCAAACTATCCATTTTAGTATAAAGTGCTTCTCTTTTTGTTATATTAGTTTCGGTAAAAGATTGCGTATACCATGCATCGAATACACTATTTTTAAAATGAGTATAGTTAGGGCCGTTTGGTGCAAAATTATTACTGTAATATAATGAAAGGTAATTTTGTGCATCTGGATAATCTGCAACCCAACTAGCTCTAAACATATCTAGCTTACCATTAGCTTTAGAGGATTTTAAGGTAGAGGCGGGTATAACATCTACTGCAACTAATAAGCCAGTTTTTTGAAGTTCGCGTTGAATGTATTCACAAAAATTTAAATAATTACTAGTTGTAGTTATTGTAATTTTGGGTGTTTTGTTTCCTGTTTCTTTTATATATTGAGCTATTAAAGCTTTAGCTTTTTCTGGGTTGTAAGTAAAACCAATAGATGCGTTATACCCAGGAAGCCCCTTAGGAATAAAACCACCATTTGCAGGAATGCCAATACCATTTCTTAAAAAAGTCATCATTTTTTGCCTGTCAAAACCATAATTTACAGCTTGACGTAATAATTTGGATTGCATTTCAGACGATTCAGATTCCATAAAAAAGGCTAAATATTCTGTGTTTAAATATGGCCCTCTTAACATGTCTATACGGTTAGAGTATTTGTCTCTTAACGTTCCTTTTGCTGTTAAAATATCATCTTGATAAGAAGCATCCAAAGAATTTAAAAAATCTAGATTACCCTGAATAAACTGTAAAAATTCACTTTGTTTATCGGGTAAAAAAGTAATAGCAACAGCTTCAAGATATGGAAGTTGTTTTCCGTTGCTATCAGTTTCAAAATAATAATTATTTTTTCTAAAAACTAATTTTATATTTTCTTCCCAGCGCTTAAATTTAAAAGGCCCAGTACCAATAGGGTTAGCCCTAAAACCTCTTCCGTAATGTTCAACAATTTCTTTAGGAACTACAGAGCAGTATTTCATGGTTAGTAGCCCTAAAAATGCAGGAAAGCCTTGTTTTAATTTAATATTAAAAATGGTGTCATTAATAGCCGAAAAAGACTCTACTTTATTCATTACCCAACGGCCAGAAGAAGCAACTTTATCATCTATTAACCTATTCAAACTATATTCAAAATCTGAAGCCTTAACCGTTCTAGTAGAATCTTTTCCAAAAAGCGAATGTTTATGGAAATAAACATCATCACGTAGTGTAAAGGTGTAATTTAAAGCATCTTCAGAAATAGACCAATCTTTTGCAATACAAGGCTGTACATTTAAATTGTTATCCATTTGTACCAAACCATTAAAAAGCTGATTCACTGCCCAAATATCTGCATTATCTTTAGCGAAAGCGGGATCCAATGATCCAATGTTTTTATGTTCGTTATATCTAAAAACAAGATGCTCATTATTTGAATTTACAGCTGTATTACAAGAAAAAAGTAATATAATACTACAACTAGCTAATAAATAGTTTGTTATTGGTTTAAAATGCTTAGTTACACGTTTTATCATATTATAATTTAGTTGTAAATTTGCACGCTCTTATTTGTACATAAGAGAATTAAAGAAAGTAAATATAAAGAGATTTATAGCGTCACGAAAACGACAAAACCATTTATGAGAAAAAAAGTAGCATTTTATACTTTAGGTTGTAAACTTAATTTTTCTGAAACTTCTACTATAGCTAGAAATTTTACAGATGAAGGCTTTGATCGTGTGGATTTCTCTGAAACAGCAGATATTTATGTTATTAATACTTGTTCTGTTACAGAAAATGCAGATAAGCGCTTTAAATCTATTGTAAAACAAGCTCAAAAAGCAAACCCAGAAGCTTTTGTTGCTGCTGTTGGATGTTATGCACAATTAAAACCACAAGAATTAGCAGATGTTAATGGTGTAGATTTAGTACTTGGCGCTACAGAGAAATTTAAAATTACAGACTATATAAACGACCTCTCTAAAAACGATTTTGGAGAAGTACACTCTTGCGAGATAGAAGATGCCGATTTTTATGTGGGTAGTTACTCTATAGGAGATAGAACACGTGCATTTTTAAAAGTGCAAGATGGTTGCGATTATAAATGTACGTATTGTACAATACCATTAGCAAGAGGAATATCTCGTAGTGATGCATTAGAAAATGTGTTGAAAAACGCAAAAGAAATTTCTGAAAAAAATATAAAAGAAATTGTATTAACAGGGGTTAATATAGGAGATTACGGAAAAGGAGAATTTGGAAATAAAAAGCATGAGCATACTTTTTATGAATTAGTAGAAGCTTTAGATACTGTTGAAGGAATAGAGCGTTTACGAATCTCTTCTATAGAACCTAATTTACTTAAAAACGAAACTATAGATTTTGTCTCAAAAAGTAGAACCTTTGTACCTCACTTTCATATACCATTACAAAGTGGAAATAACGAGATGTTAAAATTAATGCGTCGTCGTTACATGAGAGAGCTATATACAGATCGTGTAAACAAAATAAAAGAGGCAATGCCTCACGCTTGTATAGGAGTAGATGTTATTGTTGGTTTTCCTGGCGAAACAGAAGCCCACTTTTTAGATACTTATAACTTTCTTAATACGTTAGATATATCCTATTTACATGTGTTTACTTATTCAGAAAGAGACAATACAGTAGCTGCTACTTTGGATGGTGTGGTACCTAAAAATGTTAGAGCCAAACGAAGTAAAATGTTAAGAGGTTTAAGTGTTAAACTACGTCGTGCATTTTACGAAAAACAATTAGGAAGTAAGCGTACCGTACTTTTTGAAAGTGAAAATAAACAAGGATATATTTATGGTTTTACAGAAAACTATGTAAAAGTTAAATCACCATGGAATCCAGAATTAGTAAATACATTACAAACAGTTGAGCTAACCAAAATAGATGAAGATGGTATTGTTAGATTTAAGTTTATAGATTAAGGCTATAACTATAAAACATAAAAAAACCGAAGCTAATACTTCGGTTTTTTTATGTTTTTATATGTTGTTTTTAGATTCTTACACCCACAGGTAATAAACTTTTATATTGTCTATTACGTCTAATAAACTTAGCTATTTCTGGGCTTGTGGGAACAACACTTAAGTTGCGGTCTTTTACATTTTCGAATACTAATTTAAGAAATTCTGTAGTAAAATTTTCATCAGAAATGTCTTCAGGAATAATTAACTTAGTAAGAAAAATTTTGCGTTCTTGAAGAGAATATTCAATTTTTGCAAAATGATCGTCCATTTTTAATTCGAATTGACGTAAAAAATCGTTGTCAACTAGTTCAGCAGCATCAATCATAATATATTAAATTTAATTTTTAAGTAGGAATTCAAAAATAGTACTACTATTTTTATAGCTTTACTGCGCGAATTTACGAAATTTTTTTCGTTCTGGCGTGTTTTTTACTGTTAAATACTTATGAATCAAGATCTAATACACGTGTATTTAATGCCAGGGATGGCAGCAAACCCTTCTATATTTGATAATATAAGCTTACCTGAGTCTCAATTTAGACTTCATAAATTGCATTGGTTTATTCCAACAGAAAACGAAACGCTAAGTGATTACGCACTGCGCATGACCAAAAACATAAAACACGATAATATAGTACTAATAGGGGTTTCTTTTGGAGGAATTTTGGTTCAAGAAATGAGTAAGCATATTAAATTGCGTAAACTTATAATAGTATCTAGTGTTAAAACAAAGCACGAACTACCAAAACGAATGAAAGTATTACGAGCTACTAAAGCCTACAAACTATTACCAACACAATTAATGAGTAATATAGACCTATTAGCAAAATTTGCTTTTGGAGAAACCATTACCAAACGCATAGAATTGTATAAAAAATACCTTTCTGTAAACGATAAGCGTTATTTAGATTGGGCAATAGAGCAAGTTATAAATTGGAATCAAGATAAAGTGAATCCTGAGGTAATACATATACATGGCGAAAAAGATAATGTATTTCCATTTATTAATTTAGAAGGCTGTATTTCTATAAAAAATGGAACACATATTATGATTATTAATAAATACAAGTGGTTTAATGAGAATTTACCTCAATTAATTTTAGGTTAAAAAAGAACCAATTTCGCAAAATATTTTTAAATTTACGTAAAACGTATTGAAGATGAAGATTATATATAAAACACTAGCATTAATAGGAAGTGTATGCCTAGCAGGATTATTTATTAATGCCTACCAAAATGCACCAACAGATGAAAACTTTGAAACGAAACGTATTAACGACTATAATGTTTATGCACTACAAGTTCCAGATCATTTAGAATTTGCAGGAGAAGGCGTGCCTTTAGAAAATCCAGATATTTTAGAGCGCATGGACAAAGAGTTATTAGTAAATACCTATTGGCAATCTAACGGCTTATTAATGTTTAAACGTGCAAAAAAGTACTTTCCAATAATAGAGCCTATTTTAGCAAAACATGGTGTCCCTGATGATTTTAAATATCTAGCAGTTATAGAGAGTGGGCTAACAAATGCTAAATCTCCAGCTGGAGCCAGTGGCGTATGGCAAATAATGAAAGCAACAGGTCGTGAAAACGGATTAGAAGTTAATAGAAATGTAGATGAACGCTATCATTTAGAAAAAGCCACAGAAGTAGCTTGTAAATATTTAAAGAAATCAAAAAACAGATTAGGGTCTTGGACATTGGCTGCAGCTGCATATAATGCAGGAAATGCAGGTGTTTCTAGACGATTAAAAGCGCAAGACGTTACAACATATTACGATTTATTGTTAGGTGAAGAAACAGGGCGTTATGTGTTTAGAATAATAGCACTAAAAGAAATTTTGTCACACCCAGATAAATACGGATTTAATTTTAGAGATAAAGATTTGTATAAAACAGTTCCAACCTACAAAGTAAGTGTAGATACTGCAGTTACAGACTTTTCTCAGTTTGCTAAAAAATTCGATATTAATTATAAAATATTAAAATTGCACAACCCTTGGTTAAGAGAAAATGTACTTAACAATAAGTCTAGAAAGCAATATTATATTGATATTCCAGAAAAAGGCTATTACTCTAAAGTAGAGTAGTGGTGGTGTAATAATATAAAATTAAAAAGGAGCTAATATTAATATTAGCTCCTTTTTTAGTATAAATAATTCTTATTTATCGTCTACCAGCACGACGCTGTTGTCTCATAGAACCACCCTGTCCGTAATGTTGCTTAGGCATTTGAGCGCGTTTCATGTTATTTTTCATTTCTTTAATTTGCTCTTTTAACATGCCCTGCTTATCTAATTTCTGTGCTTCATTAATTAATAAAGTAGCTTCTTGCTTTCTTCTTTTTGAAAAAGCAATACCTGCCAAATTAAGTTTAGCCATAGCTAAATCTTGATCCATAGATAACCCTAAAGCGACGGCCTTTTTAAAATAACGTTCCGCCTCATTCATATCTGTTTGTGAAACTAAAATCCCATTTAAATAATTAAAATATCCTTGCTGTTTTGTAACTAAAGCAGCTTCTGGGTTTTTAATTTTATCTAACCAATTTTTTGCTCCAGCCATGTCTTGCTTACGTAGCTTTAAGAATGCAAGAAGTATAAATTCATTTTTAAAGTATAAGAATATAAATATTAGTGAGAGTAATATTAACATAATTCCATTACCTATACCACCTTCTGTAAACTGCCATACAGCTGTAGCAAGAATTAAACCAGCAATTATTAATTTAAATATTTTGTTATACATATTGTATTTTTAATGAAAATGACGACTTAAAAAGTCTTCAAAAGTTGTTATTTATTATTTTAGATTGCAAAGAAACTAATTTTTGATGAAATATTAAGCTTTATAAAACGTAATTTATACTTCTGTAAGTCCACAGTTTATGCAGTATTCATACAAAATAAAAAATAATAGCAACGATATTAAAATATTTTTAAAATAAGGTTTGCGAAATAAAAAAGTCGTTGTATATTTGCGCTCAGTTTTGGGGTAATACCAAAGACAATACAAAGTATATAATTTTTCAGATTTAAAGATATTATAAAATGAGTAAAAGAACGTTTCAGCCATCAAAAAGAAAGAGAAGAAACAAACACGGTTTCAGAGAAAGAATGGCATCGGTTAATGGTAGAAAAGTATTAGCTCGTAGAAGAGCAAAAGGAAGACATAAAATATCTGTTTCATCTGAAACTAGACATAAAAAATAATGATTAACAATTGTTAACATAAATTGGGCGTTACTTAGGTGTAACGCCTTTTTTTGTATCTTATTATTACTATTTTTGAAACTCTATAAATCAACACAATGCCAAAGAATTCAAAACTAAAATCTATACTAATTATAGGATCTGGGCCAATTATTATTGGTCAAGCCTGCGAGTTTGATTATTCAGGAACACAAGCGTTAAGGTCGCTTAGAGAAGATGGAATTGAAACTATTTTAATCAATTCTAATCCAGCAACAATTATGACAGATCCTTCTATGGCGGATCATGTCTACCTATTACCTTTAAATACAAAGTCTATAATACAAATCCTTAAAAAACATCCACAAATTGATGCTGTTTTACCTACAATGGGAGGGCAAACGGCTTTAAATTTATGTATTGAAGCAGATGAAAAAGGAATTTGGAAAGATTTTGATGTAGAAATTATAGGGGTAAATATCGATGCCATTAACATTACAGAAGATAGAGAGAAGTTTAGAGAGTTAATGTTAGAAATTGGTATTCCAATGGCGCCGCAAGCCACTGCAACATCATATTTAAAAGGTAAAGAGATCGCTCAAGAATTTGGATTTCCTTTAATTATTAGAGCCTCATTTACTTTAGGAGGTGCAGGTGCTTCATTTGTATATAAAGAAGAAGATTTTGACGAGTTATTAACACGTGGGTTGGAAATTTCTCCAATTCATGAAGTCATGATCGATAAAGCATTAATAGGCTGGAAAGAATACGAGTTAGAGCTATTACGTGATGAAAATGATAATGTTGTTATTATCTGTTCTATAGAAAATATGGATCCTATTGGTATTCATACAGGAGATTCTATTACAGTAGCACCAGCAATGACATTAAGTGATACAACCTATCAAAAAATGCGTGATATGGCTATACATATGATGCGTAATATTGGTGACTTTGCAGGAGGGTGTAATGTACAATTTGCAGTAAGTCCTGATGAAAATGAAGACATTATTGCTATAGAAATTAACCCGCGTGTATCGCGTTCATCTGCATTAGCAAGTAAAGCAACAGGATATCCTATTGCAAAAGTAGCAGCAAAACTAGCTATAGGTTATACTTTAGATGAATTAGAAAACCAAATAACTAAATCTACTTCGGCATTATTTGAGCCAACATTAGATTATGTTATCGTGAAAATACCACGTTGGAATTTTGATAAGTTTGAAGGATCAGACAGAACTTTAGGCCTACAAATGAAATCTGTAGGAGAGGTGATGGGAATTGGACGCTCGTTTCAAGAAGCGCTTCATAAAGCAACACAGTCATTAGAAATAAAGCGTAATGGTTTAGGAGCAGATGGTAAGGGCTACAAAAATTACGATCAAATAATAGAAAAGTTAACCTATGCAAGTTGGGATCGTGTTTTTGTTATTTACGATGCTATACAAATGGGGATTCCATTAAGTCGTATTCATGAAATCACTAAAATAGATATGTGGTTTTTAAAGCAATATGAAGAATTATACCTATTAGAAAAAGAAATCTCAACGTTTAAAGTAGATACCATCCAAAGAGATTTACTTCTAGAAGCGAAACAAAAAGGATACGGAGACAGACAAATAGCACACATGTTAGGCTGTTTAGAAAGTCAAGTTTATGCTAAACGAGAAGAGTTAAATGTAAATCGTGTATACAAATTAGTAGATACATGTGCTGCAGAATTTGAAGCTAAAACACCATATTATTATTCAACATTCGAGAATGAAGTTGAAACAGCAGATGGAAAACGTTTTGCAGATAATGAGAGTAAGGTTTCTGATAAGAAAAAAGTAATTGTTTTAGGTTCTGGGCCTAATAGAATAGGACAAGGAATTGAATTTGATTATTGTTGTGTACATGGCGTTTTAGCAGCTGCAGAATGTGGTTACGAAACCATTATGATTAACTGTAACCCTGAAACCGTTTCTACCGATTTTGATACCGCAGATAAGTTATACTTCGAGCCTGTATTTTGGGAGCATATATACGATATTATTAAGCACGAAAAACCAGAAGGCGTTATTGTACAATTAGGAGGACAAACCGCTTTAAAATTAGCCGAAAAACTAGAACGCTATGGCATTAAAATTCTTGGATCTAGCTTTAAATCTTTAGATTTAGCTGAAGATAGAGGAAGCTTCTCTAACATATTAAAAGAAAACAATATACCTTATCCAGAATTTGATATTGCTGAAACAGCAGAAGAAGCATTACAAGTAGCCGATAGATTAGACTTCCCTATACTTGTACGACCATCGTATGTATTAGGAGGGCAAGGAATGAAAATTGTAATTAATAAAAAAGAACTAGAAGAACACGTTGTAGATTTATTAAGAAGCATTCCAGGAAATAAATTACTATTAGACCATTATTTAGATGGAGCAATAGAAGCAGAAGCAGATGCAATATGCGATGGCGAAAATGTATACATTATTGGTATTATGGAGCATATAGAACCTTGTGGAATACACTCAGGTGATAGTAATGCTACGTTACCACCTTTTAACTTAGGGAATCTGGTAATGCAACAAATAAAAGATCATACCAAAAAAATTGCCTTAGCGTTAAATACTGTAGGATTAATAAATATTCAATTCGCTATAAAAGACGATACTGTTTATATTATAGAAGCTAACCCAAGGGCCTCTAGAACAGTACCATTTATAGCAAAAGCTTACGGAGAGCCTTATGTAAACTATGCAACAAAAGTTATGTTAGGCGAAAAGAAAGTTACAGATTTCGATTTTAAACCAGAATTAAACGGCTATGCCATAAAACAACCAGTATTCTCTTTTAATAAGTTTCATAATGTAAATAAACAACTAGGACCAGAAATGAAAAGTACAGGAGAGAGTATTCTATTTATAGACGATTTAAAAGACGACGAATTCTATAATCTTTACTCAAGACGTAAAATGTATTTAAGTAAATAAAAAATATAATCAACTTATATATTTATAACGCAATGCTAATGCTCGAAAAGAGTATTAGCATTGCGTTCTTTTTTTTCCTATATAAATTGTAGGGTTTTTTGAGAATGTATTGTTATATATATAACAATGGAATGTTAAAGAAAATTTTATGTGCAAAAAAAATGCTAACTTTACATATAACGTATATAAATCCCTATACTATTGAAAAAAACTACAATTGCTAATTCTATAAAAAAACAAACATTACTATGTGCTATAGTAATGCTATTTTGTGTGTCTTTATTTGCTCAAAAAAATATTTTTGATGTTAGCAGATCTGGCACTATTGAAGAGATCCAAGCACTTTATAAAGAAACCCCAAATATTATTAATACAGCTAACGAAAATGGCTATTCACCACTTGTTTTAGCATGTTATAATGGTAATGATGCCATTGTTACATTTTTAGCGGATAAAGTGGATAATATTAACGGTACTACTAATTACGGTTCTCCATTAATGGCAGCAACCGTAAAAGGCTATATTAAAATTGTAAATATATTATTAAAGCATAAAGCCGACCCAAATATAACGGATGCTAAAGGCGTAACAGCAGGACATTATGCTGTAATGTTTAGAAAATATAGTATTATTGAAATGCTTGTGGAAGCCAATGCAGATTTTAACCTAAAAGATGATAATGGTAAATCAGCATTAGATTATGCTAAAAATTATAACGACGAAAAAATAAATAAATTGTTAAATATAAAATTATAGACTATGAGAAAAATTACTTTTTTATTACTTTTTTTAACAGCTAACATTATGTTAGCGCAAACTTGGACAACTGGACAAGTTACTCTAGATGCTGGAGATAATTATTCTGTACAGTTTGATATTAATGTAGGAACCAATACGGTTACTATGACAATGATTGGAAACCAAAATGTATGGTTAGCTGTTGGTCCTGGAATAGCAACTAATAGCCCTAGTGGTGGGATGGGAGCTCTTGATGATGATGCTATTGTATTTAATAGTGCTGGTTTACAAGACAGGAATATGCCATCTGGTACAGGAACGCCTCCTTTAGATAATGCAGGTTCTCCAATTGATGAATGGACATTAGTAAGTAATGACCTTAATACTCCATCTGCAGGAATTAGAACTGTAGTCGCTACAAGAGCTATAGATACAGGAGATTCAGAAGATTTTGTATTCCCAACATCTGCACAGGCGTTACCAATACTATGGGCTCATGGAAATGGTACTACAACATTTGGTTATCACGGATTTTCAAACAAAGGAGGGGTTACTGCTAACATTACATTAAGTACTCCAGAATTTGAATCAGAAATTAGAGAATTCTCTATTTATCCTAATCCAAGTTCATCTACAATGAATATTGGTCTTCCTGCTTTAGTAGAAGGATTAAAAGTTGAAGTATACGATATATTAGGAAAAAAAGTGTACTCAGATAATATAAGTACACTATCTACAAGTGTAGATGTTTCACAATGGAACAGCGGCATGTTTTTAGTTAAGTTATCTTCTGTAGAAGATAATGTTTCTTTAACAAAGCGTTTCGTTAAGATGTAATGTAACTAGAAGCAAAGATTTAAAAGAAAAATTTAAAAGCCTTCAATATATTTGAAGGCTTTTTTTAGTATTATACTCAGGAAATAATGATGGATTATGCTGGTATAAAAAAAGCCTCAATGAAGAGGCTTTAATATTAAATATATTCATCTAAACTATTTTTTGTTCAATTCAAAATTGTAGCTAACATTTACGTTATTGGATAATTTGTCACTGACAACTTTAGGAATTTCTATATCAAAATCTGAAACAGTCACAGTAAAATCACCTGTAACCGTTATTTTTCCGTCTAGCATAGCTAAGCTTAGCTTTTCGTTGTTTAATTGTTTCGTTTTTCCATGAAAGGTTAAAGAACCATTAAAACTGTATTCGGTGGCTGTTTTAGAAAGTTTAGAAACATCAAAATCAGCAATATTACCTTTAAAAGTCGCCTTAGGGAAATCGTCGGATTCGGCATAATTTTCATTAAAATGCTCTTCCATTAAAGCATTTTTAAAACGAAAACCTTTTACTAATACCAACGCAGCAAAGTCACCATTTGTAGTATTTATAATGGCAGTAGTAGATGTATTTGTCGCTTTAACTTCTTCTACGGCCGGTACAGAAGCTTCAAAAGTAGTGCTTCCTGTTTTTGTGTAATATTTTTGAGCCAAAGCTACAGAGGATGTAAATGCTAAGGCTATTACAAAAGCTATTTTTTTCATAATCTTTTAGTTTATTAATAAGTAATCAAATAGTTTGCCAAAGCTCCATTTAATTCTCTAGCAAACCATCTGCTTGCCATTGTACAACAATATCTATAAAATTTTGCGGTAACCTTGGGCCTCCTAATGGCATGGCTCCAGCGTCTCCAGCCTGAGCAGAAATTCTATTAATTAAATTAATACTCTCTACAGAAGTTTTTACATCATTATAAGTTACTAAAGATGTAGATGCACCATTTATTGGAGGATTGTTATGGCAAGAAATACAATTATTATCTATTATAGATTTTACATTAGCATCGTAAGTAACAAATACATTAGGTTCTATTACTATAGGTTCAGTTAAATCGTCTTCACTTGCATTATCGCAAGCCATAAAGGCATATAAGGATAAGAAAAGTATGTAGGTTATTTTTTTCATAAGTTTAATTTTTTTTGTGACTAGAAGTTTCTGCTTAAGTTAAATCCGAAATAGATATCTCCATCTCCCCAATCTCCTGTTGCTTGACCTAAAAAGCCATTAGCATTCATAGCTTGAGAGTTACTTAAATGCATTTGGAATACATGTCCTCCAGTTTCTAAATCGAAACCAATAGATAACGGATTTTTAAATGGAGAGTTACTAGCTCTGTTTAAATGCCATCCATAATCTGCATTAAAAGACCAACGTTTACCTAATTTGTAGCGACCACCCATACCTAAAGCAAATTGAGAGTTGTCTTGCTCGTTTAAAACAACAAAATTATCATGGAAAAAAGTTGGGGCTAATTCTAATGTTAATTTTTTACTTACTTTTCTGGCTATTAATAATTGCGCGGTATAGCCAACACGGTGTTTAAATTTTAGTTTAGGTAAGTTTGCTTTTTCTAAACCTGTATTAATATATACAGAATTATAACCAACCATAGTAAAAGGGAAACCATTATCTTGTTGCCTCGTTAATCTATATTTTAAAGCCCCCTCGTATATTTTTTGGAAAGAGCTTCTAGAGACACTAATATTAATAGCATCTGTTAAACCATAAACAAAATTTAAACGTGTTACGGCATCATCTAGTCCAAAAAAGTTGTCTAAACCATTTTCTAAACTCCCAAATCGATGAGAGACTACAAAGGTTAATTCTTTTTTTGCAACGAGTTTAGTAGATTCAAAATTTACAATCTTTAAACCTTTAAAACTTGCCGAGGCATAATTGTTAGCATTGTCATCTGTATCTATTTCATCTAATAAATCATCTTGAGCGAAGATGGTTAATGGGAGAAAAAGAATAATAAATAGTAATTTCTTCATAGTTTTTGTTTAGTTTTTAATACTGCATTGATCTAATTTAACTTGCTCTAATAAGTCATCGTAACCTATACAACGCCCTTTTATAGTTATGTTATCGTTTATTTTAAATTTAGTAGTCTCATTACCTTTACTTAAATTACAAAAAAGAGTATTATTTATTGTAAGATCTTTTGCATTGACTTCTGTTATATTACCAGAGACCATAATTGTTTTATTTAAATACTTGGTTTCTGCTGTAGTAGCATCTTCTGCAAATTCTTTAGCAATAGCATCAGAAGTTACTATAAATTCGGGTTTTTCGGCATCGATGTCTCGATGGTCTTGATAGATGTAACTATATCCTAGATAGCCTCCTATAACAGCTATTAATAGAATAATCCAATAGAGTTTTTTCATAAAGATGTTTTTTTAAGTAATATAAAAAATATTAAGGACTTAATAATTAATGTTTTTAAAAAGTACTACTAGTTTTAATGTTTTGCTTTAGAAACCCAAAATCACTTTTTAGAAACTAATAGGGTAGATACATTTAAGGACCTCGTAATTTAGTCCCTAAAAATATATTATGAAAACTATAATGCTATACGTTACTCTATTTATCTGTAATATAGTAATAGCAAATACTATACCTGCTCATTCTTTAAATTCATGTGAATTTAATAACTGTGTCGTTACTATTCCAGATGCTAATTTTAAGTCGGCATTAGTTAATAATGGTAATATAAATACTAATGGAGATACCGAAATACAATGTAGTGAAGCGGCTGCATATTCATTCATTTTAAACCTTGGTAATTTAAATATATCAGATTTAACAGGAGTGGAAGCGTTTACAAGTATACCAGAGCTAAGAGCAAGTAACAACCAAATAACGAGTCTTGATTTAACAGGTATGACTGCTATAGAGAAGGTTATCATTAATGATAATCAAATTAACACCATTACTATTAGTGGTACTCCTAATTTAAAAGATTTACAATTAAAAAATAATCAACTAACAACTATCGATTTAACTAACGTTTCAAGTTTAGAATCTCTTATCGTTTCTGAAAATGTATTAACTGCATTAGATGTTTCTAACAACCTAGGACTTTTGGGATTAGCTTGCGATAATAATAGTTTATCGAGTTTAGATGTTACCTCGAATACTAATTTAACGCAGTTGTTTTGTAATAATAACACAATTAGCTTTTTAAATATTACTAACCTTACAAATTTAAACAGATTATTTTGCCAATTTAATAGTTTAGTAGATTTGGATATTTCTACCAATACGGGTTTACAAGAATTATTAGCTAACGATAATAGTTTAAATGCATTGGATACTTCTAATGCGGTATTGTTAGAGCAGTTATTTATTCAAAATAACAATATTTTTAGTATAGATTTAACTAATAGCCCCAATTTGTTTGTATTGTACTGTAGTAACAATATTTTTAATACACTCAATGTTACTAATAATATAAACTTACAAGCAATAGTATGCGACAATAATGACTTAACTACTTTAGATCTTTCTTTTAATTCTGTTTTAGTAGGTGCTATCTGTAATGACAATAATTTGAGTAGTTTAACTATTGCAAACGGAAATAATACTAATATAATAAACGCTAATTTTGTTGTAACTAATAATCCAAATTTACTTTGCATTGAAGTAGATAATGTTGCTTACAGTGATGCTAATTGGACTAATAAAGATGCTGTTGCATCTTACGGAACAAATTGCGCTACATTGTCTGTCTCTACATTTGCTATTGAAACTATTGCAGTATACCCTAATCCTGCAAAACATACTTTAAACATTGCAATTCCAACTGAGCTAAACACTATCTCTATTTATACTTTAGATGGAAAAAAAGTTTTAAAAACAAAGTATAAATCTATAGCTGTATCTAATTTACAAAGTGGAGTATATTTAATAAAAATTGAAGATGTATCTGGTAAACAGTTTACCAAACGCTTTGTTAAGCAGTAATTTAATAATTAAAAACTGGTGTTATTCGCTATAATTATCAGGGAGTTCTATCTTTACTTTGTATTTTTCTAATTGATTAAGGTAATCTTTTAATGAAAAGTTTTGATGATCGAACTCCAACTGGCGTTGTTTTTTCATTTCATTACGTTTTAATGCTTTTAAAAAACGTTTCACTTCCTGTTTATCGTTTAAAATTAACCCAGGAACTTCTACAGATTGGCCAGCTTCGTTTTTTGCAACCATAGTAAAGTAAGACGAATTACAATGTTTTATGCTCCCCGATTGAATATGCTCTGCTTCAACACGAATGCCAACTACCATAGAGGTACGCCCAACATAATTTACCGATGCTTTCATGGTAACTAATTCACCAACTTCAATTGGTGCTAAAAAATCTACAGTGTCTACAGACGCTGTGACACAATAGGTTTTAGAGTGTTTAGAGGCGCATGCAAAAGCTATTTGATCCATTAGTCCTAAAATATAACCACCATGAATTTTTCCACTAAAATTGGAGTGAGAAGGTAACATAAGTTCCGAAATACTAATACGAGAAGCGTCTACAGGTTTATAGGTATTCATTATACTTAAGTTTAAAGGTTATGTTTTTTTATATAATATTCTATTTCTCTCATTTTGTAAAAACCAGCAATAATAAGTGCTATACCAATAATTACCATTATAATGGAAAAAAAGAGATTTGCTTCTGGAACGTCTATAATTGTTTCAAAACCTAAAAGACCACTAATTCCCGGAGCAGTTACAGCAGCTCCAGCTAAAAAAGGCCATATGTATTGAAAACGTAATGTCCATTTATAGATTAAATTTTCATTAATCTTCATTACTTTCGGCACGTTTTATAAAAGATTCAGGGAGTGCTTTTTTTGCTTTAGCTCCCATTTTCTTTAATTTTTCTACACTAGTAATTAAGTTACCACGGCCCTCTACAAGTTTATTCATGGCAGACGAATAGTCAGATTTTGCAGCATCTAGTTTTTTACCAACACCTGTTAAATCTTTTACTAAGCCTTCAAATTTATCGTACAAAGCTCCAGCTTGTCTTGCTATTTCTATGGCATTACGCTGCTGTTTTTCGTTATTCCACATGGTATCTATAGTACGTAAAGTAGCTAATAGGGTAGAAGGTGTAACGATAACTATATTACGCTCAAAAGCTTTGTTATACAGTGAATTATCTTCGTTTATTGCTATGGCAAAAGCGGGTTCTATAGGAATAAACAGTAATACAAAATCTGGAGATTCTATATCGTATAAATCTTGATAGTTTTTAGCAGATAGTTGTTCTACATGACGCTTTATAGAGTTTATATGTGCCTTTAAATGTAATGCTCGCTCTTCATCTTCTGCATTTACATAACGCTCGTAATCGGTTAAAGATACTTTACTATCTATAATCATTTTTTTATTATCTGGTAGGTGTAATACCACATCTGGTAATACACGAGAGCCATCATCTAACGTAAAATTTTGTTGTACATAATATTCTCTGTCTTTTTCTAATCCCGATTTTTCAAGTACACGCTCTAAAACGAGTTCCCCCCAATTACCTTGCATTTTACTATCGCCTTTTAAGGCTTTAGTTAGGTTATTGGCTTCTTTAGTCATTTGCTGATTTAAATCTTTTAAACCTAATAACTGTTCTTTTAAGGCAGAATGTAAACTAATACTTTCCTTTTGGGTGTCGTCTACTTTCTTTTCGAAAATCTGAATTTTCTCTTGTAGTGGATGTAATATATTTTTAATGTTTTCTTTATTCTGAAGTGTGAATTTTTCCGATTTTTCATCCAGAATCTTTGTTGCTAACAACTCAAAGTCTTTACGTAATTGTTCTTGGCGTTCTTCTAATTCGGCATCACGCTTTAGGTTAAGTTGCTGTAAGTTTTCAAATTCTGAGTTTCGTTGGGCTAATTCTATATTTAAACCTTCGCGTTCGTCTCTAAAGATATCACGTTCTTTTTCAACCTTTATAATCGTATCTTTTAACTCCTGTAATTGAGAATTAAAAACGTCGTTTTGTTTTTGGTTTTCTATTTCCGAAAACTGTTTGAAGTCATTGAATTGTTGTTGCAAATTCTGGTTTCGCTCTTCTAAGGTGCTTTTTTCTGTTTTACTTTTTAGTTTTGTAAATAACATGCCTAAATAGCCTCCAATTGCTGCGGAAACTAGGATTGCTATAATGAGGATGAGGTTGTCGGTCATTTATAATTTTAATTTATACCAAAGATAATTTTTTTGTGTTTAAGATTGAAGTAGTATTTTAGAAGTTATTAAGAGAAGCGAAGCGTATAATATCAATTTAAAAATTAAGAGATTTTATATGTGAATTATTGCACAAATATGAAACATAAAATTGTTAAATATTATATTTCGGCTCTAGTGTTTAATCTCATTATTCCTTTACTATATATTTTATTTATATTATATCAATACCTTATTCAGCTTTAATAATTATTCTTTATCTAGTCTATTTTGATATTAAAAGTCATTATAGTAAATGGAGTATCTATTTAAGGTTTATGTTCCCTTCAATTGTTTTTTTAATTATCTGTTTGTTTATTAAAGAAGGTTTTTTTTTCTTCTTATATCATTTATTAATAAACAATTGTTTTGCTTTGATTTATTTAATACTAATCAATAAAAAATAAAGAAGAATTATTTTTTCACCCTAAAACTCCCAATCGTTTCATCAAAAACAATTAAATCTTCTGGGAACAGACTATTAAATGCACCTTGCTTAATTAAGTTTTTAGGCGTATCTGTAATTATGCCATCTTTGGACATAACAATTAATTTATCGCATAATTGTATGGCTAAATCTATTTCGTGAGACGAGAATAAAATAGTTTTATTGGTGTCTTTGGTTAGCTTTTGCAGCAGTTTTAATATATAGGCTTTATGGTACATATCTAGATGTGTTGTAGGCTCATCTAGTATAATAAGTGAGGTATCTTGTGCTAAGGCACGTGCAATCATGACTTTTTGTAATTGCCCGTCGCTAAGCTCGTAGCATTTTTTATGTTTTAAATCCTCGATATTTGCTTGCGCTAAGGCGTTGTTTGTAATGTCTATATCGGTTTCAGACAAATTACCAACCCAATTAGTATAGGGTTGTCTTCCCAAAGCGACTAATTCAAAAACAGACAAATTTTTAGAGCTTACACTTTCGGTTAAAACTAAGCTTAATACTTTGGCTAAATCTACAGCGTTGTAACTGTTTATAGGCTTATTTTGTATTAAAATATTACCATGTATAGGTTCTTGTACACGTGTAAGTGTTCGTAATAATGTAGATTTACCAATACCGTTGGCACCTACTAAACCAATAAGTTCGCCTTGATATAGTTCTAAATTAATATTAGATGCAATCAAGGTCTCTACTTTTTTTGAAGCATAACCTATTGTTAAGTTTTGGGTGGTTAATATGTTATTGGTTTTGTCTATGGACATTTTCTTTTTTCAAGTATCAAGTAGTTAGTACTAAGTAGTTTTATATTTATAATTTAGCGTTTTTCATTTTTCATTTAAAATACCATTTTCTTTTTTCTAACCAATAACCAAACTACTACTGGTGCACCAATTAAAGAGGTAATGGCATTAATTGGTAAAGTGTAATCTGTATTTGGTAGCTGTGCAATGCTATCGCAAATAAGCATAACGATTGCGCCTAATAAAAATACAGCAGGTAATAATGTTTTATGGTTAGAGGTATTAAATACTTGTCGTGTTATGTGCGGTATGGCTAAACCAATAAAAGCAATTGGCCCTGCAAAAGCAGTTATAGTTCCTGCTAATAAGCTGGTTGCTATTATAATGAATAAACGACTTTGTTTTATGTTTAGGCCTAAACTTTTGGCATAATTTTCACCTAGTAATAAAGTATTTAATGCTTTTATTGAGGCGATACTAAATAACAATCCTAATCCATATATGGTGGCAAATAATTTTAACTCATCCCATTGTAAATCTCCCAAACTACCAAAGCCCCAAAATATGTATTGTTGTAAATCTTCTGCCGAACTAAAATAGGAGAGTACACTTACTACTGCAGCTGTTATACTACCAAACATTAACCCTATTATTAGTATAGCCATAGTGTCTCTTACTTTAGAGGAGACTATTAATACGGTTAAAAGCACTAAAAAGCTACCTAAACTAGCAGCTATTACTAAACTCCATTTAGAGATTAATATAGTCGTTAAAATACCTCCTAATAGGGAAGACCCCATAATAACTAAGGCAACTCCTAAACTAGCACCAGAGGTAATGCCCAAAACAAAAGGCCCAGCTAATGGATTACGAAACAGGGTTTGCATTAATAGGCCAGATACGCCAAGCCCAGAACCTACTAAAATGGCTGTTATGGCTTTGGGTAATCTGTAATTTTGAAAAATATACTCGTTACTAGTATAATGTTCTGGGTTTGCAAAAAAACTATTAAAACACTCACTAAAAGAGATATTTACAGAACCTAAGCTAACATTTATAATGCTAAATAGGAAGAGTATTACAATTAAGAGTACAAAATATATTCTATAAGATTGTGTTTTTATCATTTAGTTTAGAGGTTTAAAAAATACAGGTGTATAATCGTTTAATAACTCTGGGTGACAAATTTTTATAATATCTTTTAAAACTAGGTCGGGTCTAGCAGTACCTAACTCATAATAGGTAACACCTCCTGTAGCGCCAGTTGTATTAGAAAATGTATATATTTTTTTGGCTTTAAAAGCGTCAAACTCTGTGTAATGTGTATTGGCTTTTTCTAAGGCTTCTATACTTGTATAATAAGAAGGACTTAACCATAAATCTGCCGATTTGGCCTTGCTAAAAACGGTTTCGAAATTTAAAGTTAAACTTCCTTTGCCTTTAGTATCGCTCCATAAATAATTGGTGTTAGCGTCTTTTAAAAACTGAGCTTCTGCACTTGTGCCGTTTGGTAAATACCAAGTGTCTTTATACATGGCTCCACTTAAAATTGTAGGTTGTTTTGTTGCTTTTTGTGCTAATGTTTTAGCATTTAAATAATCGGTTTCTATTTGTTTAAAAATGTTATTTGCCTCTTCACTTTTATTGTATAGAGCGCCAAAGAATTTAATCCACTCGGCTTTTGCTAGAGGTGTTTTTTCTACCCAATCTCCATTATATATAACAGGAATATTGGCATTTTTAATGGTTTTTAACGATTTACTTTTTCCATCTACTCCAAAAGCGACCACAAGATTAGGTTGTAAACTTAACAATACTTCTGTATTTAAGCCTTCGTTTTTTCCTAATTCTCTTACAGTTCCACTATCTATCCTTGCTCTTGTTTTTTTTGAAGACACATAGTTGGTTCCAGGAAAACCGACTAAAGTGTTTTCAACACCTAATAATTCTAATGCAGGAATATGCGTTGTTGAGGTAACTACTATTTTTTTTATAGGTGTAATAATAATACCATCGTATTGATCTCGCATAAAGGTTGTTTTCGAAGCTTCTTCGGCAGAGATTAAAACATATTTAAAGTTATCTTGAGAGTCTGGCCATGGTGCATTTATTTCTAAAATGGAATGATTGCCGTTGCTTGTTATGGAAAATCCTTCCGCGTAAGCGTTAGCAATATTAATGCTTGGAGTATTAGACTCTAAAGGTGGTAATTGGCGTTCTATGCCTTTGTTTTCCTTACATGAAAGGATGGTAATGCAGACTAAAAGAGGTATAAGATATTTCAATTGTAATGGATTTTATGTTTCAAAAGTAATATTATTTAATCTTTTGTAAAGAAGATAAAACAAAAAGGTTACTTTTGCAGCGAATTTTGGTTCGGCTTTATAATTATTATAAAATCGATTAAAAGGGAATCAAGTGCAATGATTTACAATTGAAGATTTTAGATTGACAATTTTTAATACATATAATCTAAAATAGAATAAACGTTTTAAACTCATTAATTCTTGAACTGTTCCCGCAACTGTAATCTTAGTCACGTAAGGTGATGCTAATTATTAAACTTCTAACCACTGGTTTTTATAATCGGGAAGGTAAATAATTAGACGAGAGTCAGGAGACCTGCCATTATTTAACATCTAAAAATGACTTTCGGGTAAAGAGTCTTGAAGATTTATGAAAAAAACACTTAGTATATTAGGGCTTTTAGTAGTTAGTTTTTGCAGTTATGCACAAACACTAACGGATTCTATACAAACATTAGATGAGGTTGTGCTTAGTGATAGTAAGCTTAAAAACTATGCTGCTGGTGTAAAAATAGAAACACTTAACGACTCTGTTTTAACTAAAAACCCAATGTCGTTAACCAGAATATTATCTTTTAATTCTAATATTTATTTTAAAGAGAACGGTTTTGGTATGATTTCTTCTCCATCGTTTAGAGGAACTAATGCATCGCAAACGGCAGTAATTTGGAATGGTATAAATATTAACTCACAACTTAATGGACAGACCGATTTTAATACCATAAATACTACAAATTATAGTTCTATTGCTATAAGAAGTGGTGGTGGAAGTGTACAATATGGAAGCGGTAGTATTGGCGGAAGTGTGCATTTAAATAATAAATTAGAGTTTTACTCACACTTTAAAAATAGAGTAAATCTTTCTTATGGCAGTTTCGAAACTAGACAAACTAATTATACAGCCTCTTACGGGAATAATAGATTTTCGGGTAATTTAGGGGTGAGTTATATAGATTCTGAGAACGATTATCGTTTTCTAGGTACAGACGATGTTAATACCAATGGGCAGTTTAATAACTTTAATATTAATGTAAACCTGGGGTATTTTATTTCAGATAAAGATGTACTTAAATTATATCAGCAAAGTTTTAAAAGCGAAAGAAACCTGTCTGGCACTTTAGTTGCGCGTTCAAGAAGTAAGTACGATGATGAAAATTACCGTACCATGTTAGAGTGGTCTCGTGTTTCTGATCGTTATACCTCGAAACTTAAAGTGGCGCATTTACAGGAGCTTTTTCGTTATTTTGAAAATAAGGATAAGCCCAATTATTCTTTCGGAAAAGTAAATACGTATTTAATAAATCATAGTTTTAATTATCGAATCTCTAATGCGCTTCAATTTAAAACGATTGTAGATTTTAATAGTTTTAAAGGTTCTGGTAGTAGTTTTGGTGAGCCTAAACGTACGGTAGTTTCTGCAACGGCACTGTTAAATCATAAACCAACAGAAGCATTAAGTTATGGTGTAAATATTAGGAAGGATTTTACTTCAGGTTTTACTAGTCCATTTGTATTTTCTGTAGATGCTGCATACCAATTAACAAAGCATTATACGTTACAATTAAATGGCTCTAAAAATTATAGAGTGCCAACATTTAATGATTTGTATTGGCAGCCTGGTGGTAATTTAGATTTAGTTCCAGAGTCGTCTTACCAATTAGATTTTGGGCAGCAAATTCATTTTAAAACAATTACAGCAAAAATTAATGGGTATTATATTAATACCACCGATTTAATACAATGGCGCCCAAATAATAGTGGTACTTGGAGCCCAATAAATATTGCAGAAACAGAAAGTTATGGGGCAGAATTAGAATTGAATTCGCATTATAAGTTAAAAAAGCATCATTTTAACTTAATTGGGCGTTACTCATACACTATTTCTGAAGATTCGAGAACCAAAGAGCAATTGGTATACGTACCATTTCATAAAGGAAACATATCTGTAGCTTATAATTACAAACAATTTTCTATGTTTTACCAACATTTATTTAATGGAGAAGTATTTAAAATAGATAGAAAAAACCTATCAACTTACGATCTAGGTAACCTAGGTTTAAGTTATGTTTTTAATACTAAAGGTAAAATTAATTATCAACTAGATTTTAGAGTAAATAATATATACAATAGATATTACGAAAACGTAGCATTGCGTCCAATGCCAAATAGAAATTATACATTACAAACAACAATTAAATTTTAAATTATGAAAATGAATAAATTAACGCTAATAGCTTTAGCAATAGGTTTTGTCTTTACAGCTTGTACTAGTGATGATACACCAGATGCAGTAGTGCCAAGAGGTGATTACGAAAATGGAATTTTAATATCTCATGAAGGTAACTTTGGACAAGGAAATGCTTCTGTAAGTTATGTGTCTAATGATTTAGCGACTGTTGAAAATGAGATTTTTAATAATGTAAATAGTGAATTATTAGGAGATACTGCACAGAGTATGACATTTTTAGGGAACTTAGCTTATATAGTGGTTAATGGTTCTCAAAAAATAGAAGTTGTAGATCGTTTTACATTTCAATCGGTTGCTACTATAGATGCCGGATTAGTAAACCCAAGATATATGACTATTATTAATAATAAAGGTTATGTTACAGATTGGGGAGATGGGACAAGTTCTACAGATGATGTTATTGCAATTATAGATTTATCGTCCAATACTGTTACCGAAACAATTTCTGTCGCAGAAGGACCAGAGCAAATTTTATCTAAGGGAAACAACATATATGTATCTCATAAAGGAGGTTTTGGAGTGAATAATAAAATTTCTAGAATAAATGTTATTTCAGAAACTGTTACTACTATACCAGTTAATGATGTTCCAGATGATATGGCTTTTGATAATTCAGGGAATTTAGTTGTATTATGTCAAGGTGCAAACTTATTTTGGCAAACACCCCCTGTAGAAACTCCAGCTTCTATTGTTAAAATTAACACAATAAATAGCTCTGTTTCTTCAACTTTAACTTTTCCTGATGGAGTTCATCCTTCATTAATGAGCTATAGTAGTGGGAAAACATATTTTCAACATTCAGGTAAAATTTATGTGTTAAATGATTCTGATACAGCTTTACCAACAACTAGTATTATTGATGAATCTTTATATGGCTTCTCTGTTAATAATAATACATTATATGGTGTAAAAACTGATTTTGTTGCAGGTACTGGAGAATTAGTTGTTTACGATTTATCAAATAATACCTTAATAGATATTAAAGATTTAAGAGTAGGTGCTTCAAAAGTTTATTTTAACTAACACTTAAGCAATAGAATACCAAAAGATTTAGACAGTGAAAAAATCAATAATCTATTTGTTATTATTTTTTAGCATATTTACTTATGCGCAATATGAAAATTCACCAATTACTAATGTCAATGTATTTATCGCTGACGATTATTATCAAAGATTAGGAGAGCCTTACAGACTTAGATTAGAGTTTGAATTAATAGGAACAACAGAAGATATTGTTAATCCAGACATGTGGCATGCATTTATTAGGAAATCAGGAGATATAAATACATCTTCTGCATTTCCTAATTGGCCTATATCTGGCGCTCCATATGTTGGAAATGTTGGAGGTCAACAACAAGGTGAGTTTTTATTTGATATAGAAGTTACAAGTTTAAATAATGGATATAAATTAGTTTCTTCTACAATTGTTATAGATCATGTTTATGAATCTTATCCTTCAGGTAATTACGAGTTAATTATAGATAGATTTGTAGGAAGTAGTAATGGTTTTTTTGCTTCTATAGCTAACGGTTCCTATGTTCAGTATGTAGAAGATAACACTATCACATTTAATCTAGCTAATCTTTGCCCAAGTTGTCCGCTAGTTTATGAAGGCCATGATGATGATAATGATGGTATTTTTGAATTATATGATAATTGTCCAGATACTTACAATTTAGATCAAGCTGATACGGATGGAGATGGTATTGGGAATGTTTGTGATAATTGTGAAGATATAGCTAATGCTAATCAATTAGATACAGATGGTGATGGTATTGGTGATATTTGTGACCCAGATGACGATAATGATGGAGAACCTGATAGTACAGATAATTGCCCTTTAGTAGCAAATACCAATCAACAGGATAGCGATAATGATGGTATTGGTGATGTTTGCGACCCAATAGATAATAATGCCCAGCCTAATTTAGCTTTAGAAAGCTTTAAAATAAATGTTACAGGTCAAGGTAATTTTAATGTGTTTCCTGGAGGGCAGGTACCAACATTTAGGTATAATCAACCAGCAAGTTTTGAATTGAAAATCAAAAATAATGATGACGCCCCTTCTAGTTCTTTTATTTGTAGTTTATTAGTTTCTGGGTCTAACAGTGCGTATCCAGACACTAATGGTTTTCCTGTATATAATTTTAGAAATTTAAATTTTTCGGGAATAAATCCAAACGATTCAAGAACAGTTACAATATCTGAAACCATCTATGACTACATAGGAGGGCTTGATTTGGAGACAGGACAAACTTATTTTATGTATTTGCATATAGATTCAAATAATGCTGTAGCAGAAAGTAATGAAACTAACTCAGACAATATTAAAATACTGTCTTTTAAATTTATTAACCCTTCAGGCAAAGCATTTTTAAATTTAGGAAATAATAACACTGTAGAAATCCCTGTTAATGGAACAAATGTTAATTTAAAACTATATAATATAAGTAATCCTAATACTCCAGTTGTAAACCAAAGTATATCAGAAGACGATACAGTAAATTTGCTTTTAACTAATGGTATTTATGCAATACATGTAAATGATAAGTATATTAAAAAAATAAAAGTAGGAAGAAGCATTCTAAAATTTAATAACTAGTAACTTTGATGTTTAGTAAAGGCTTTCAATTTAAATTGAAAGCCTTTTTTTTATTCCTCTTGTAAATTGCAAAACCAAAACCCCGTTTTACTATTAGCATTAGGAGTATTGTATTCTCTATATATTTTTTCTCCAATAGAGAAGGGAACTGGGTGTTTAAAAATGGGACCATCGTAACAAAACGTATGAAATTCTCCATTTTCACCACATGGATCTACACCTTCAGGTAAGTTTTCAATAAGTTCCTTAGTTAATAGTTTGCCTACAAAATCTTCATTAAAGTACTTTGCGCTGGCACAAACAATAACTGCCTTAAACCCTAAATTTAAAAAGGTGTTAATAAGATCATTTGTATTTGTTTTCCAAAGCGGGAATAAGGCTTTAATATTTTGTTTACTTAAATGTTGCTCTCTATAAGCCTTTAAATCTTCTAAAAAAATATCTCCAAATACGCAATGTGTATAGCGTTTTGCTTTTAAACCATTTAAAGCATTACGCATAATAGTTTCATAATCTTCCATAGTTGGTTGTTCTGGAAGTTCTATGGTTTGTAATGGAATACCAATAGCTTTAGCTTGCTTTTGTAGTAATGCAGTATGTAAACCATGCATAGAAACCCTATTATAATGCGAGTTTACTGTTGTAACTAATGTATCTATACTATAATTAGTGTCTTGTAAAAGATAGTACAGTGCTAAAGACGAATCTTTACCCGTACTCCAATTAAAATAAGTTTTGTGCATTTAAATTTAATTAATTTCTCATAAAAGGAAGAGTTAAACCCCCGTTTTGTTTCTTAAACTTCTTTTTGTAAATATCATTTATCATAACTGCGTAAACCCCTATTGGTAAGCTGGAAATATTAATTGTTTCTACTTGATTGTTAAAGTTATATTGAAAAGCGGGTGTGTATAGATTGTTTATATTATATATTTTTAAATTAGTCGGACTTGAGTTTTCAACGTAATTGTAAGGTATTTCTATTTGGATATTATTACCTAAATCTAAATAAACTCTACCTCCAGAGTTTTCATATTTAAATTCCATGTAGAATATATTATCACTATTATTCTCATTAGATTCTAAGATGTTGTTATCAGGATCTATATGTATAAACATATAATAAGTTGTATTTTCCTGTAATTGTAGATTAGAAATGCTTTCATAAAGAGTTACTATAAATGTGTCTGTTTCTTCTGAATTACCATTTATGTTTCCTGCATTTTCGCTTCTATAAAAATATACAGGAGTCGAATTAAGATCTGGATAAGCATCATTTGATGTAGATACTAATAGCTCATAAGGTGAGTTGCTCGTGTTTCCTGAGTCATCATTTTTAATAGTAATATTAAATGTGTGTTGTTCTCCATATTTAAAAACGGGAATAAAGTTAGAATTGCTACTTGTATCATATGTAGTCCCGTCAACAGAAACAGTAATCTTTTCTAAAGTCAAATTAGGAAGAGCATTATTCTCTTCACAAACATCTCCTATTCCATCATTGTTTGTATCTTCTTGATTAGGATTGAATATGTTTGGACAATTATCTGTATCATTAAATATACCATCATCATCATAGTCATTATCTACAGAAGGACATCTTTTTTTATAATTAATGAAAGAGTCAGTGTAGGTTGAGAAAACTTGATAATACATTAAATCAGGATAACCAAATAACTTGTATTCTTTTATTGTTAGAGACATAGTGTAATTTTCAAAGTTGGACTGTATTGAATCTAAGTCTAAATTACTAGATGTATATCTGTACTGTCCATTTGATAAAACGTAGTTGTTTAAATCGAAGGTAACAGAACCAACATAGGTTGGTGTATCATTACTAGAGTTTAATCCATAAATTTCAGCTTCTATTTCATAATATTCGTCATCAAAAGTAAAATCCTTATTCCCATCTAACGTTCTGAAAAATTTTAAAGAAACTCTAGCAGAAGATTTACAATTATTAGTTTGATTAGTTCCGAATAAATATAACCCGTCTGAAAAATTAGGATTATTATAAGTATTACTTAAATCAGAAAAATCACTTAAAGGATAGGTTTCTCCAAATTGAGCTTGACATATGTTGGTAATATTTAAAACACTTATAGTGATAATAAGTTTAGTTAATAATTTCATTGGTTTTATTTATATATTGAAAAATAGAATTAATATGCTAAATACATATTGTTTTTTGTAGGTTTAAAATCGTTAGAGTCGGTTATAAGATTATATGTCTTTTGTACAACATTAGCAGCTTTTCCATTACCAGTTATGTGTTGTATGGCTCTTGCGAATAGTGGTTCATCAATCTGTCCAAGAATGCCTAGATTTGTCAAATCTTCAGGAAATGAGATATCTGGATTTAAACCATCTTCATAGTCTAAAAATCCAACAGCATTTTCATTTTTACCAACTAAAGGTTGCATTGCCCACAAATGACTTGGATTAGGTTGTCCAGAGCAGTCTGAAGTTCTTAGATAATTACATTCTGGAACATCAAATAATGTAATAGAAAATTCATTTTTACCTGTAGTAGTATCTCCTATATGTACAACATCTATGTATGGATTCAGCCCATTTATAACAAGTTCGCTAGCAGAGGCCGAACTTCCTTGAGCCAAAATATATACTTTACTTAAATTAAGATGATTTATAGCCGAGCCATTATTTAAATTACTAACAAAATTGCGCTTAAGTGACGATTCTTCAAAAATAGATAACGCTTTACTATTCCATCGTTGTTTTAAAAATAAGTTACCAGTAAATTGACCAGTAATCATACTAGATAAATTAACAGCCGAACTAACACTACCTCCAGGGTTATAGCGTAAATCTATAACTAATTCATCTATATCTTCAGCTAAGAAGTTTGCGAAAGCATTATTAAGCTGCTCATCAAAATTACCTGTAAAACGGTTATACATTAAGTATCCAATTTTTATATTATCTACAGTAACAGTTTCAGTAATATAAACAGGATTTTCAGTGTAAGGGACTTTTGTTAATGTAACAGTTTCATTATTTAAAACAATGTTGTCATTAACTACATTAGCCATACTTAAAGTGTAGTTAGTGTTAGAAAGTAAGTTTCTAAAATTGTTTTCAGTTAATTGCTGACCGTTAACTTCTAAGAAAAAATTTCCTCTTTGAATATTTTTTGTAGATGCATCAGAATTTGGTAAAATGTATCTTACATAACCCATAATTTCAGGACCATTACCTATTCTTGCAAGTCCAAATTCTAGACCATTTGATAGAAATACACCATTTATTGAATTATTTAAAGCAATATAATCATCAACAATCCAACTAAAACGATCGCCTTCAAATAGTAGACTATCAAATAATTCAGCAGGACTACTAAATGAATTTAGATAATTATCATATTCTAAATCTGATGAAAATCTATTATCTGCTAAATCAGGTACAGATTCCTGCCAGAAATACCAACTGTTTAAGCCTCTATATACAAAATCATTAATATCTGTAGTACTTACAGGATTATCGTCTCTATCTTCAAAACAACTTGTAATAGATAAAATAACAAGAAGGAGTAAAGCAATTTTTGAAGTTTTTTTCATAACGTATCTATTTCTTTTTCAGTTTAAAAATAGGTACTTTAATTGAGATTAAAAATTTTTTGTAACAAAATTAAAAGTCGTTCGTCGTAATAACATAGAGCGATAAAAAAGCTTTTATAACCACAACCAAAAAATGACACAAAAGGAATTTTTAAATATTGTAACCCCTTTTAAAGACAAAGTCTTTCGATTAGCGAAACGTCTTTTAGTTTCGACCGAAGAAGCAGAAGATGCTACACAAGAGGTTTTAATAAAATTATGGAATAATAAAAAGAAAATATCAGAATATAAAAACATTGAAGCATTTTCAATGACTATGACAAAGAATTTTTGTTTCGATAAATTAAAATCTAAACAATCACAAAATTTAAAAATTGTACATAGTAATTATCAAGACCATAATGTCGCTTTACAAAAGCAAGTAGAATTAAATGATAGTTTAAATTGGGTAGATCGCATTATGGAAGACTTACCAGAACAACAAAAACTGGTAATACAGTTAAGAGATATAGAGCAATACGAATTTAAAGAAATTGCTAAAATGCTAGATATGAACGAAACGGCAATACGTGTAACGCTATCTAGAGCAAGAAAAACAATAAGAGAAAAATTAACAAAAACACATAACTATGGTGTTAAATAATATAGAACAACTACTAGAAAAGTACGAAAACGGTGAGACATCACTAAAAGAAGAGCAGCAGTTAAAAGACTATTTTTCGCAAGAAACTGTAGCGCCACATTTAGAAATGTATAAACCTATTTTTTGCTATTTTTTGGTAAACCAACAAGAACAGTATACTAAACACGTATCACTAAAAACTAAACGCGTAATAAATTACAAGTGGTTATCGGTTGCAGCAGTTACGGTTCTTATGGCAGGATTCTATTTTAATAATTCAGGTTCAACAATTACTGATCAAGATAGGATAGATTATGCAAATGCAAAAGCAGCTTTAGCTTCGGTATCTAAACATTTTAACAAAGGTGTTAGCCAAGTTAATTACTTAGAGACTTTAGGGCAAGCGACTAAACAAGTCACTTATCTAGATGAAATGAATAATCCTATGGATAGGATTTTTAAAAACAACTAAAAAGAAAGATTAAAACCTTAAAAAAACAACAATTATGAAAACAATAAATATAACATTCAATACAATGAAAAAGACCGTAGTATTATTTGCATTAGCTATACTATTAATGCCATTAACAGCAATGGCGCAGAAAAATATTTTTGATAAATACAGCGATAACGAAGATGTAACTTATGTATCTATAAAGCCAAAAATGTTTCAAATGCTAGCTAAAATAGATATCGATACAGACGATAAAGATGCTAAAGAGTTTTTAGAAATGGTAAACAGTATTACTAGTTTTAAAACTATGGCAACAGATAATAAAGCAATTGCAGCAGATATCGCAGGTTGGGTTAAATCTCGTTCTAATAGTTTAGAAGAATTAATGGAAGTAAAAGACGATGGTACTATAGTTAAATTTTACGTAAAAGAAGGTAAAGATGCAGACCACGTTAAAGAGCTTTTAATGTATGTAAACGGATTAGATGAAAAAATGAAAGATGCTAACATTAATATTAATGGCAAAAAAAGAAGTATAGAAACTGTTGTTATTTCTTTTACAGGAGACATCGATTTAAATCAAATCTCGAGATTAACAAGCAAGATGAATTTACCAGGAGGTAAAGAATTAGAGAAGAAAGATAAAAAATAATAAACCAATAACAACTCATCAATTATGCAACAACTAATCAAAATTACTGTTATAACTATTTTATCGGCTATTATGCTGTTAAGCTGTAAAAACGAAGCGTCTATACAAACTTACATTGTAGAGCATCAAGACTTACCAGATTATAAAGCTGTAGATATTTCTGCAAATATTGTAGACTTTTCTAAAGCAGATTTAACAGACGAACAGAAAGAAACGCTTAACTCTTTAAAGAAGCTAAACTTTTTATTATATCGTTCTAAAAAAGATGATTTAGAAGCCTATAAAGCAGAATTGGCTAAGGTTAAAAAAGTGTTTAAGAATGAGAAACATAGCGAACTTATGGAGTTTAGTTCTGGTAAAACTAAATTTAGAGTAAGTGCTATAGGAGACGATAAAACGGTTGATGAAATTTTGGTATTAGCCAGCTCAAGCGATTTTGGTTTTGGCTTGCTTAGAGTTTTAGGAGATGAAATGAATCCTGAAAAAATGGTTGCATTAATTAGTAAACTGCAAAATGCAGATGTTGACGATAGTCAACTCAACGGAATTATGGATTTCTTTAAATCTTAATTAAGAGAAAAGATTTTTATAGTTTATATGTTAAAGAGCTTAAAAAAAGTTCATAAAAAAAAGGATTGTTGGCGCAATCCTTTTTTGTTTTTATAAAACTCTAACCCTCTTATAATAAAAGTTAGAGTGTCTTTAAGTGTGTTATATTTATATTCCTGTATAATTACTAGGAGTTATAGCTTTTAACTCAGTTTTAATAGTATCGTTAACCTCTAGAGTATCTATAAAATTAGCTATAGACGTTTCTGTAATAGCTTCGTTAGTGCGAGTTAATCCTTTTAAAGCTTCATAAGGGTTTGGGTAAGCCTCACGACGTAAAATGGTTTGAATAGCTTCTGCAACTACGGCCCAATTATTTTCTAAATCTTGTGCAAATTTAGTTTCATTTAATAATAACTTGCCTAAACCTTTTAATGTAGATTTAAAGCCTATTAAAGTATGTCCAAACGGTACACCAACATTACGTAATACAGTACTATCTGTAAGATCACGTTGTAAACGAGATATAGGAAGTTTTGCCGATAAATGTTCGAAAATAGCATTTGCTATACCTAAATTCCCTTCACTATTTTCAAAGTCTATAGGGTTTACTTTATGTGGCATTGCACTACTTCCTACTTCTCCAGCTTTAATTTTTTGCTTGAAGTAATCCATAGAAACATAAGTCCAAATATCGCGATCTAAATCTATAATAATTGTGTTAATGCGCTTTAAACAATCGAACAATGCAGCCATGTGGTCATAATGTTCAATTTGTGTAGTAGGGAAGGAGTGGTATAACCCTAATTTTTCTTGTACAAATGTACTACCAAAAGTTTTCCAGTCTATGGCTGGGTAAGCTACTTTGTGTGCATTGTAATTACCAGTAGCACCACCAAATTTAGCAGCACTAGGGATATCGTTTAATAAGTTGAATTGTTCTTCTAATCTAACAACGAATACTTCAATTTCTTTTCCTAATCGTGTAGGAGAAGCTGGCTGTCCATGTGTTCTTGCTAACATTGGGATATCTGCCCATTCTTTAGCTAACGTTTTTAAACGTTCTAAAACTGCAAAATATTCAGGAACATAAACATCGTTCATAGCCTCTTTAATACTTAAAGGTACAGCGGTGTTATTTATGTCTTGAGAAGTTAAACCAAAATGAATAAACTCTTTATAATCACTTAGATCTAAGGCATCAAATTTTTCTTTAATGAAGTATTCAACGGCTTTTACATCATGATTTGTTACTTTTTCAATATCTTTTATCGCTTGCGCATCTTCCGAAGAAAACGTTTTGTATATAGCACGTAAATCTTCAAAAATAGAAGCGTCTATTGAAGACAGTTGAGGTAAAGGCTGTTCACAAAGCGCGATAAAATATTCTATTTCTACTAAAACTCTATATTTTATAAGAGCTTCTTCAGAAAAGTAATTGGTTAAAACATCGACCTTATTTCTATAACGACCATCTATTGGTGAAATAGCATTTAATGTTGATACTGACATAGTGTGTTGTGTTGTTGTTTTTTTGAAAGCTGCAAAGATAGGTTTTTGTATGCCGAATTACGAATTACAAATTATGATTTTTAAAAGTCGCTCTAGGTTTAAATATTTATTAATAAAAAAGTAGTAAGAATATTTAGAGACTAAAGTGTTATTTATAATAAGTTGGTTATTTTTTTAGTTGCTTTAAAATACGTCTAGCTCTAGCTTTAAACCCAGAACTTTGCATTTGGTAATCGCGCTCTAAAATCATAACCAATTCTGGATGTACCCAATCGTAATCCCTACCTAATAAATATAATGTATTCATAGCGTAAGCTTTAGGTGCTATTTTTTCATCATTAATCATCCAGTCGAAACAAGCTTCAATAATTCTCTCATGATGAATAGGCGATAAGACAGATTGTATTTTGTTTTCTGTTTTAGAGTAGTATGCAGTTATTAAATATTCGCAAACTTTAGCAACTGGGCGTACGGCAGAATCTAAATGTACTTTACCTATGTTTTTGGTAAACATATCTAAATAGGGGATAACAGCTTCTAGGTTCTCTCCACACATAAACTCAAAAACCCATCCGGCTCTAGGAGAAATTTTATCATCTACCATAAATAAAATGTCTAATAGAATAGGAACTAAATTAGGATTGTCTATAACTAAATTGGCATAGTACAGACGTTTTTCGCGTGAGTGATTCACATAATTTAATTCTTGATATAAGTCCTCTTTAGTCAATCGTTTTGTATTTTTAAAGCCTAAAACTAATAAATAATGAAAGGACTTAAAAAAATACTTATTGTTTTATTAGCAATATTTATTGTTGCTCAATTTTTTGGACCAGAAAAAAACGAAGGCGATATAGCTTCTATGGATGCCTTTTTAGAAGAGACAAACCCGCCAGAAGACGTTAAAGTTATTTTACAGGAAAGTTGTTTCGATTGCCATAGTAATGTTACTAGATACCCATGGTATAATAATATAACTCCAGTTAATTATTGGTTAGCAGACCATATAGAACATGGCACAAAGCATTTTAATGTTTCTAAGTGGAACGGAAATTCTATAAAACGAAAAGACCATAAATTTGAAGAGCTTATAGAAATGGTGGAAAAAAAGGAGATGCCATTACCATCTTATACTTGGACGCATAGTGAAGCCAATTTAAGTGATGAACAAATTGAAGCTGTAGTAAAATGGGCTAAAGAAGTTCGTTTAAAATACCAAATAGCCATGCCAAGACCTCAATAATTACCCTTGTAATTAAGTGAAAAGTATATAATTGATTGTTTTTTAGGTATTTAATTAGTTAAGTCTAGTAAAACTATAGGTTATTATTGGGAGTTTTAAGAATAGTATTTTATATTTGTCTCGAGGGAGTTAAATGTGTAAATTAATCTATTCGCTATTACAATTTGAAAAAACAGTTATTAATCATTGGTTTTGTTTGGCCCGAACCCAAGAGTTCTGCTGCGGGCAGTAGAATGATGCATCTTATAGAGATGTTTCAATCTAAAGATTACGATATTACATTTGCAACATCTTGTGCCAAAAGTAAAAATGCTTTCGATCTAGAAAGTATAGGCGTAACGACTAAAGCCATTGTTTTAAACGATTCAAGTTTCGATATTTTTATTAAGCGATTAGATCCAGACATTGTTTTGTTTGATCGTTTTATGATTGAAGAACAATTTGGTTGGCGTGTTGTAGAACAATGTCCACATGCATTAAGGATACTGGATACAGAAGATTTGCATTGTTTACGAAAAGGAAGACAACAAGCATTAAAAGATAATACAGTATTTGATATAGACCATTTATATAATGATGTCGCTAAACGTGAAATTGCAAGTATATATAGATGTGATTTAACCATTATGATTTCTCAAGTAGAGATTGAAATATTGAAACATCAATTTAAAGTAGATGAGCATTTATTACAATACCTACCATTTTTACTAGATTCTATTTCTTTAAAATCTCAAAAAGAGCTACCTAATTATAAAAAACGAGAACATTTTATAACAGTAGGAAACTTTCTACATGAACCTAATGTAGATGGATTAATACATTTAAAAGAAAACATTTGGCCATTTATACGTAAAAAACTACCTAAAGTTGAAATTCATATATATGGAGCTTACGAGTCTCAAAAAGCAAAGCAATTACATAGCGAAGAAGATGGTTTTTTTATTAAAGGTTTTGTAGATGATATTAATGAAGTAATGCAACATTATAGAGTTTGTCTCGTTCCGCTTCGTTATGGAGCTGGTTTAAAGGGAAAAATAATAGATGCCATGCTAAATGGAACACCTTGTGTAACCACTAGTATTGGAGCAGAAGGCATGTATGGTGATTTAGAACCTAATGGTTTTGTTGAAGATGACCCTAAAGAATTTACTATTAAAGCAATAGAATTATATACAAATAAAATTTTCTGGGCAGGAAAACAGAAAAACGGAGTAAAAGTTATTAATATTCGTTTTGATAAATTATTATTTACTGCCGATTTTTTACATCGTTTAGAACTACTACAAAACGGACTTGAAGCACATCGTAAAAGTAACTTTACAGGTACAATGTTAATGCACCATACATTACAAAGCACCAAGTATATGAGTAAGTGGATAGAGGAGAAGAATAAATAAAATTAATATTAAAACGATTTTACTCCAGTTATAACGTCTTAAATAGCAAAGCTTTTTTTACTTTTTTATTAAAAATAGATATAGATATTATATTTTTATATAATAATCTAACATGTATCCTTTTTTTATCAATCAAAATTAAAAACGTAATATCATGAAAAGCTTTTGTAAATTATTAATAGCAATTTTACTATGTGGTAGTGTTAATGCACAAATGAATTCTAAACAAATAGATTCGTTAGTAAATTATGCTATGAGTAAATTTAATGTGGCAGGCACAGCGGTTGCAGTTGTAAAAGATGGAAAAATAATTCATAACAAGGGATACGGTGTAAAATCTATAGAAACTAAAAGCCCAGTAAATGAACATACCCAATTTGCAATAGCATCAAACAGTAAAGCATTTACAACAGCGGCTTTGGCTATTTTGGTAGAAGAAGGTAAAATTAACTGGTTAGATAAAGTAAAAGATCACATTCCAGAATTTACTATGTATAATGATTATGTAGAGAACAACTTTAATATTCAAGATTTAGTTACTCACCGTAGTGGATTACCATTAGGAATGGGAGATTTAATGTTTTTTCCCGATGGATCCGATTTTACAATAGACGATTTATTAGCAAATTTTAAACATTTTAAACCAGAATCTGCTTTTAGAACAAAGTGGGATTATGATAATCTTTTGTATTTAGTAGCAGGAGAACTTATAGCAAGAAAGAGCGGAATGTCGTGGGAAGCTTTTATAAAAACACGTATTCTGGAGCCTTTAAATATGGATAATAGTTACGCCTCTTTAGATCAAATTAAAGATACTAGTAATTTATCTGCATCTCACTCGACAGAGACAGGAACAATTAGAGTTATACCTACATTTAAAGAAATGATTAATGGTGCAGCTGGAGGTATTTTTTCTAATGTAGACGACTTATGCCAGTGGATGCTTTTACAACTAAATAAAGGGAAATATGGGGAAGGCCTTAATAAACAATTGTTTACAAGTTTAAACCATAAAGAAATGTGGAAGATACATACCGTAATGGGAGTAAACCCAAACCCACGTTACAACTCTCATTTCTCTGGTTATGGCTTGGGTTGGTTTTTATCTGATGTAAAAGGAAATATGAAAGTAGAGCATACAGGAGGTTTGCCAGGGATGCTCTCTAATACAGTTATGATTCCAGATTTAAATTTAGGTATTGTTATCTTAACAAATACCAGTAATGATGGAGGTGGATTATTTTCTTCTGTAGCCAATGCTATTGTAGATAAGTATTTAGAACTAGATGATTTTAAATGGGTAGATAAGTATGCGGCATATTTTAAACAAAGGGCTAGTGGCAATGATGATTTTACCGAGAAAGTATGGAAAGATGTTTCTATTGCAGATGCATCAAAAATAAAGCCTAAAAATTACATTGGTTCATACAAGGATAATTGGTTTGGAGTTATGGAAGTTTTTAAAAATAATGGTAAGTTATATATTAAGTCATTACGCTCTCCTAAATTAAATGGCGAGTTGCAATATTATAAAGACAATACGTTTGCTGTAAAATGGGAATACCAAGATATGAATGCTGATGCTTTTGTAACTTTTAGTTTAGACGATAAAGGAAAAGCACAAAACATTAAAATAAAAGGAATTTCGCCTAATATAGATTTTAGTTTCGATTTTCAACATTTAGATTTAAAACGAGTAAATTAAAAAAAGAAAAATGAGTTGGATAAAAGTAATACCTTATAACGAAGCAGAATCGCGTTTAAAGAAAATTTATGATAAAGTAAAAGGGCCAGATAATAATGTAGATAATGTGCTAGCAATACATAGTTTAAGACCCCATTCTTTAATTGGGCACATGACGTTGTATAAAAATGTATTACATAACTCTAATAATACCTTGCCAAAATGGTATTTAGAAACTATAGGGGTTTATGTTAGTGCCCTTAATAAATGTAGCTATTGTGTAGAACATCATTTTTCGGGATTAAGCCGTTTATTGGATGACGATAATAAATCACAAGAAATATACAATGCTATTAAAGCAGATAAATTAAACCATTGTTTTGATGACAAATTGGTAGCAGGTTTACAGTATGCAAAACAATTAACTGTAGACCACACAAGTATAACAGAAAGTGTTATAATAAATCTAAGAGCTTTAGGGTTTACAGATGGAGAAATCCTTGAGTTAAATCAAGTAGCAAGCTATTTTAATTATGTAAACAGAACAGTTTTAGGATTAGGTGTAAATACAGATGGCGATATAATAGGCTTATCTCCTAATAATAGTGATGATGCTAATAATTGGTCTCATTCTTAATATAAGATTATTCGGTTATTAGTGCTTTAATGGTTAAATACATAATGTTGGTTGTTGAAGATAAATAGTTAAAATCTACAGTCTCATAAGTATCACTAGATTTATGATAATGAGGTGTTGTATCTTTATTTTTAAACTCTTCGGTTAAACCTATAGCATTATAACCAATATTTCTAAAAGCAGCATGATCAGTTAAATCTACATTAGAAATATGTATAGGGATATTGTATTTAGCGGCAATAGTTTTATACTTTTCTTCAAGACGTTTTGTTGGGAGTTCTAATTCTATAGCCATGTCTTTATCATGATCCCATCCCATTTGGTCAACAGTATGTACAGAGTGAATATTATAGCCTTTTGTTTTAAGCATTTTTGCAAAAGCTTTGCTACCTATTAACCCTTTTTCTTCTTGATCGAAGAATATTACCATTACATTTTTATTTCTAAAGTTTAGTGCCTTAAGGTTAGACATTACACTATATACCATTGCGACACCAGTAGCATTGTCATTAGCTCCAGGCGAGTTTTTAACAGTGTCATAATGTGCCCCTAAAATAATATACTCATTACTTTTATTCGTAGCAGGTAAGGTAGCATATACATTAGTACCAGTATAATATACAATAGGAATTTTCGGGTTAGTATTAGGTACTAAATAATCATGTTCTTTTACCTCTAAACCAATAGCGGTTACTAAAGTTTTTAAATAATTTTTGGTTACAAGCCTTTCGTTTTCTGTGTATCTACTTTTTAATACGGTGCTATCATTTATCCTTTTATTACCAGTAAGCTTACCAATAATTTCTTTTTGAATAGTTATTGAATTGATAGTAGGTGTTAAAGGAGCTTTATTTTGAGAGCTTTTTTTAGAAGAGCATGAAACGCATACTATTAATAAAACTAAAACAGTTAGTGGGTGTTTTGTAATATTATTCATGAGATTCATTTGTCCAAAAATATTGTAAATCTAAATCTTTTTTCCAACCTAAACTTTCATATAAAAATTGAGCAGGATTTGTTGTTTCTGTTTGTAAACCAATGCCTTTGTATTTTAAATTTTTACAAGTGTCTTTAGCTTTATTCATTAAAGCGACACCAACTCCTTTTTTACGATAGTTGGTATTTACAAACAAATCGTTTAAAATAAATATAGGCTGCATAGATACCGATGAGAAACTATGGAATAAATGGGTAAACCCTGCAGGTTTATTATTTATATAAGCTATATATATAATGGTGTCTTGCTTTGTTAAACGCTCTATTAAAAAAGGTTTTACGCCTTCTATATTTGTGGGTTGTCTATAAAATACTCGGTAACCATCAAATAAAGGAGCTAAATCCTCTAGGTGCGTTATATTGGCTCTTATAATTGTCATAATATTTCAAAAAAAATCTGTAACCGAAGTTACAGATTTTAATTTTAAATATATTAAAAAGCGAATTTTCTACTTATTACCAGACTTTTGTTTGTTTATTTCGTCTTGTAGTTGGCGTCTTACTTTTTGTTCACGCTCTAAAGCTACTCTTCTATGTTCTTCAAATTGTTCTTCGGTTTCAGCTAATGTTGTTTTTGCCTGTTTAGTTATAGAGTTGCTGTCTTTAAATTTATAGATAAATAGTAAAAGCAGTGCAAATAACCCTCCAATTATAGACCACATTAGCGTATTATAACCGCCTTTGCTCATTTGTATTCCAAATAAAGACATACTATCCTTTTCTGTATTTGTTTGGTCTAGAGTACCTTGTGTAGCTGATAAATCTGTTTTTAATTTTTCAATTTCTTGAGCTTGTTTATTAACTGTTGCTTTAGTGTCATTTAAGTTTTTGTGTACAGCTTTTAATGAGTCTAAAACATTACCTCTTAATTTTAATACCCAATTCCTTTTAATGACTTCATACGATTGTCTGCGTTCGTCATTCCAGTTACTAGATTTTGTAATAATAAATTCAAACTGATCGTTAATACTTCCACCATCAAGCGATAATTGCTTTTCTGTAGAGGGAGTTTCATTTTGAGCTTGTGTTGTTAGAGAAAAAAAAGCTATTAAAAGTAGTGCTAAAGTTGATTTTTGAAAGTTCATACAGGGAGTTCGTTTAATAATACTCAATATTACGAAAAAAGATTAATTATATAAATTTTAATAGTAAAAAGCCCCACTTTGGTGAGGCTTTTTATATATACGTAAAAGAATAGTGTTTAGATGTTTTTAATCACTATAATTTTATTCATTTTTTAATCTACTAATAGTAAGTAAAACGTCTTACTTTAGCAATGTGTTTAGCTAAACGAATAACTTGGTGGCTATAGCCATACTCGTTATCGTACCAGATGTATAGTATTGCATTTTTACCATCTTTACGTACAATAGTAGCTTTACTATCGTAAATAGAAGGTGCAGAACTACCAACAATATCACTAGATACTAATTCGTCGCTCATTTCATACTTTATTTGCTCAACTAAATCTCCTTCTAAAGCATACTTTTTTAATGTAGCGTTCATACTATCTACACTAGCTTCGCTTTCTAATTCTAAGTTTAAAATAGCTAAAGAACCATTTGGAACAGGAACACGAATAGCATTAGACGTAAGTTTACCTTCAAAACTTGGTAAAGCTTTAGAAACAGCAGCTCCAGCTCCAGTTTCTGTAATAACCATATTTAATGCAGCGGCACGACCACGACGGTATTTTTTGTGGAAGTTATCTACTAAATTTTGGTCATTTGTATAAGCATGTATTGTTTCTAGGTGACCGCTTTTTACACCATAAGTATCTTCTACAGCCTTTAAAATAGGTGTAATAGCATTTGTAGTACAAGATGCAGCAGAGAAAATGTCTAACTCGTCTGGGTTATTTTCTAAATGGTTTACACCATAAACAATATTAGGAATTCCTTTTCCAGGAGCCGTTAATAATACCTTATCTGCTCCTTTAGAAGACTTTAATCTTGTTAACGCTTCTTTATCTCTAAATACACCTGTGTTATCAATAATTAAGGCATTATCTATACCGTAAATAGTATAATCAATTTCTTCTGGCTGATTTGCAGAAATAATTTTAACAGTAGTACCATTAATAATTAAAGCTTGCTTTTCAACATCTATAGCAACTGTTCCTAAAAATTCTCCGTGAACAGAATCATTACGTAATAAAGCTGCTCTTTTTTCTAAAACAACTTCATCAACTTTACCACGAGTAACAATAGCTCTTAAACGTAATTGACTTCCTTTTCCTGTTCTAGTCATTAACTCTCTAGCAACTAAACGTCCAATACGACCAAAACCATATAGTACGACATCTTTTGGAGTAATAACTTCATTATTGTTAGCTTCCTTAAGTTTATTTGCAACAAAAGCCATAGCATTGCTATACTTTTTCTCTTCTAAATGATACTCGTACGTTAATTTACCAATATCTAGCTTTGCAGGCGGAACATCTAAAGTTTTAATGGCTTGTGCTATCTCTACAGAATCGAAAACCGAAATAGGTTTTTGTACAAACTCTCCAGCATATTCATGAAGATTTAAAATCTGGCTTACATTTCTATCAATTAATTGATTTCTAAAAATCACTAATTCTATAGACTTGTCGTACCATAAATCGCTTACAATTTTAATAAACTCTACAGTAGCTCTACGTCTATCTGCTTGAAACGCTAATTCGCTCTCGTAACTTTCTTTAACAGGCATTAGTTTAAATGTTTTGTGTGTTGTTAAAATTTTTGCAAAAGTATCGATTTCAAACGTTTTCGTAAAATTTTTAACGTAAAAAAACAAAAGCACTTTAAGGAATACCCAAAGTGCTTTTGTTTTAGTTAATCTTAACTTTTTACTATTTTCTATTTTAGTCCGTATTTATTTTTTTCGCCTTTAGAATTTAATATTTCAATACTAAGAGGTCTGTAAGGATCTCTATTTTTAATAATTTCCTGAACTTCGTCTATAGAATTAATTTTTACATTATTAATAGCGGTAATAATATTGCCTTCTTCTATACCTTCTTGCATAAAATATTGAGAATATGGACCACTAAGCTTAGAGATTTTTACACCATTATTTACATTATATTTTTTTAAGTCTTTTGGTTTTGCATCTTTAAGCACACCAATTATTGGAACAGTGATACTGTTGTTTTTTAGTAATGTAACTTTAGCTTCTTTCTCTTTACCATCACGTAAAAAACTTACTGTAACAACATCATTTGGTCGTTTAGAATTTATAAAACCTTTAAGATCTGTGAATTTTCTAATTTTTATACCATCAATTTTTTTAATGATATCTCCACTTTGTAAACCAGCATCAAAGGCTCCAGTGTCTTCTTCAACATCATCTACATAAACACCTTCAGTTTCAGAAAGTCCAAATTTTTCAGCAAAACCACTACTTAAAGAGTTTCCAGAGATTCCTAAAATTCCATTTTGTACATTACCATACTCCATAATGTCCTGTATAACCTTTCTGGCAATATTGCTAGGTACTGCAAACGAATACCCTACGTAAGATCCTGTTTGCGAGGTTATGGCAGTATTAATTCCTATTAATTCTCCATTAGCATTTACCAAAGCACCTCCAGAATTCCCAGGGTTTACTGCCGCATCTGTTTGTATAAAAGATTGACTGCTATTACCAGATAAGTCTCTAGACTTAGCACTAATAATACCTGCGGTTACAGTAGACGTTAAATTAAATGGGTTACCTACGGCTAATACCCATTCACCAATTTTAGCATTATCACTATCGCCAAAGGTAGTGTATGGTAAATCTTCATCTGCTTCAATTTTTAATAAAGCAATATCCGTTTTGGGGTCAGTTCCTACTATTTCTGCTTTAAAAGTTTTATTATTATTTAAAGTAACACTTAAGGCTTCCGATCCTTCAATAACATGGTTATTTGTAATAATATAACCATCTGGAGAAATAATAACACCACTACCAGTGCCTAGTTGCCTACGTTGTTGTGTACGCCCCATAAATAAATCTTGAAGTGTAATTTGTTTACTACCAATCGTTACGTTCTTTACGTGCACAACAGCATTAACAGTTTTTTCTGCAGCAGTAACAAAACTTATGTTTTCCATTGCAGTTAAATTAGTATTACTTACTGTATTATTGGTAGGTATAAATACAGGTGCAGTTTGTTGTTGTGTCGTAACAACATCTTGTTTTTCTTCTAAAAAGGTTTTATATGTTCCTAGAGTAATTGCTCCTCCTAATACCGAAACTAAAACCAGCGATAAAATCTTTTTCATGTGTTAAGTGTTTATTGTTAAGGTTTGTTTTTTTTATGATACAATGACTAGTTATTAGCCGCTTGTAATAGATAACTATAAAATTAAAATATTATTGAGTGTCGTTTTCAATTTTAACGCGTATTTAACAGCTCCAATAAATTTCTAAAACAGTATATTTGTCGTAATTATTTTAATTAAATGACACATACCTTTTATAAGTATCAGGGCACAGGAAATGACTTCGTGTTTATTGATAACAGACAACAAGTATTTGACAAAAAAGATGCCAAACATATTGCTTTTCTATGCGATAGACGTTTTGGCATAGGAGCTGACGGTTTAATCCTATTAGAAGAGGATGACACTACAGATTTTAAAATGGTTTATTTTAATGCAGATGGTAATGAGAGTAGTATGTGTGGAAATGGAGGACGTTGTATTGTAGCGTTTGCAAAATTCCTTAATATTATAGAAGAAAAAACAACATTTAATGCTATAGATGGTTTGCATCATGCCACTATAACTAACAATTATGTTAAACTACAAATGCAAGATGTAAATACAGTAGAAAAGTATAACACTCATGCGTTTTTAAACACAGGATCTCCTCATCATGTAGAAATCGTTAGTAACTTAAAACAGTTTAATGTAAAAGAGGAAGGTGCTAGAATACGTTATGGGGCACCCTATAATAAAGCTGGAAGTAATGTTAATTTTGTAGAACACGTAACCGAAAATACTTTTGGGGTTCGTACTTATGAAAGAGGCGTAGAAGATGAAACATTATCTTGTGGAACAGGTGTAACAGCAGTTGCATTGGCTATGCATAACAATGGCCTGACAACAGCAAATGAAGTAACACTAAATGTAGAAGGAGGTGTTTTAAAAGTTTCTTTTGAAACCGAAGGAGAAGGTTATAAAAATATATGGCTACAAGGGCCAGCTCATCAGGTGTTTAAAGGTGAAATATAATGATAACGCTAAAAGGAGAACATATATACCTTAGAGCTTTAGAGCCAGAAGATTTAGATTTTATACATTGTATAGAAAACGACGAGTCTATTTGGGAAATAAGTAGTACAATTACACCCTATTCAAAGTTTTTAATAAAACAATATCTAGAGCACGCCCATAAAGATATATACGAAGTAAAACAATTGCGATTGGTTATTTCTAATTACGAAGATGAAGCATTGGGGATGATAGATGTTTTTGATTTTGATATAAAAAACAGAAGAGCAGGAATAGGTGTTTTAATAAAAGCTTCTAAAAACAGAAAAAAGGGATTTGGAAGCGAAGCACTTCAATTATTATGCAATTATTGTTTTAATCACTTAGATTTGCATCAATTATATTGTAACATCTCTGAGGATAATGAAGCAAGTATAAAACTATTTAAAAATCAGGGATTTAAAAAAATAGGATTAAAAAAAGACTGGAATTTTTATAACGGTCAATTTAAAAACGAATATTTATTTCAACTTATTAATACTAATGTACATTAAAAAAATACTTTTTGCTATAGTTGCCATTGGTTTAGTCGTAGCAGCTTATTTTGCTTATTATGTTTATGGAGTTATGTTTTCTCCTAATACAATTTTTGAAGAAAATACTGTTTCAGTTTACATATCACGAGGCGCCAATTATAATGAAGTAAGAAAAGAATTAGAGCCATTATTAAAAGATATTGAGGCCTTTGATGCTTTAGCAAAACAAAAAAAATATGTAAATAATGTTAAGGCTGGTCGTTATATTATTGAAAAAGGAATGACTAACAATGATATTATTGCCACATTACGTATTAAAAATAAACCAGTTAAAGTGACGTTTAACAATCAAGAAACGATTGAGAAGTTAGCTGGAAGAATAGCAGCACAAATAGATGCCGATAGTTTAGCTTTATTAAAAGCAATGACAGATAAAACGTTTTTAAAAGAAAATGGCTTTAAAGAAGAAACAGCTTTAGGGATGTATATACCAAATAGTTATGAGTTGTTTTGGAATAGCTCCGGTGAAGGTTTTCGTAACCGCATGCTAAAAGAATACAAAGCCTTTTGGACAGACTCTAGAAAAGCAAAAGCTAAAAAACTAAAACTTACAGAAGCAGAAGTTATAGCATTAGCCTCTATAGTCTATGAGGAATCTAAGCAAGCTAGTGAGCAACCGCGAATAGCTGGTGTATATTTAAACCGTATTAGAATTGGGATGCCATTGCAGGCAGATCCAACCATTCGTTTTGCGGCATACAAATTGCCAAAATACAGTAACACCATAATTAAGCGTGTATTAAATGTACACAAAGAAATAGAATCTCCATATAACACGTATACTAATTTAGGATTACCTCCAGGATTAATAGCTATGCCAGACATATCTGCTATAGACGCTGTTTTAAATAACGAAAAACACAATTACCTTTATTTTGTTGCAGATGCTAAACGATTAGGCTACCATAAATTTGCAAAAACATTAGCGCAACATAATGCTAATGCTAGGGCATACCATAAATATTTATCCTCTCAAGGTATTTACAAGTAGTATTGAAAAAACACATTTTACATCTTGTCTTTGCATTAGTGGTATTCTCCGGAATGGCGCAATCTAAACTTAATCTGTTTTTAAAACCTAGCGATACGTTGCATAAGCCAAGGCGTAATGTAGTTGTAATAACAGAAGCTACAGCTGGAGGACTAACGCTACTAGGTTTAAATCAGTTATGGTATAGCGATTTCGAGCGGTCAAAATTTCATACCATTAACGATAATAACGAGTGGCTCCAAATGGATAAGTTAGGGCATGCCTTTACCGCATACCAAGTAGGTAGAATTGGAGCAGACGTTTTACATTGGAGTGGTGTAAATAAAAAAGACCAATTATTATATGGAGCAACTTTAGGGTTTTCTTTTTTAACAGCAGTAGAAGTTTTAGATGGTTTCTCTAAAGAATGGGGATTCTCTTGGGGCGATTTTGCTGCCAATGCATCAGGTACAGGATTATATGTTGGTCAAGAATTATTATGGAAAGAACAACGTATTACATTAAAATACTCTTTTCATAGAACAGGATTTGCAGCACAACGACCAGATAAATTAGGAGTAGGATTACTAGAAGAATCACTTAAAGATTATAATGGACAAACGTATTGGTTAAGTGCAAATTTACATTCGTTTTTTAAGCAAAGTAAGCTGCCTAAGTGGTTAAATGTAGCATTTGGCTATGGAGGAGAAGGACTATTAGCAGGTACAAAAGCAAAACAGATAGAGCTATTTGGACAACACAATAGACGCCGACAATACTACTTAAGTCTCGATATAGATTTAACAAAAATTAACACTAACTCACACATTTTAAGAACATTATTTAGTATTTTTAATGTAGTAAAAGTACCACTTCCTACGGTGGAGTTCACCGATAAAAATGACCTAAAATTTCACGCTATATACTTTTAATTGTATTTTAACGAGTAATTTTGCTATATCATTTTTTTTGTATAATTTTGCACGCTGAAATTTTAGGCTCGCTTTTTGATTAAAACTAGTCTAAGAAATTAAAAATTATGAACAAAAAGAGTAGTGCAAGTTTATTATTACTAGCGATTACAATTTGTGTTTTAATTGTTGTGTCGCTATCAACAGAAGAAAAGTTAAATCATACAGAAGTAGAATATTATTCTACGAAGGGGTTAAATTTAGATTACTCAGTTAATCAAGATGCCTCTAAAGACATTGCGTTTCTGGGAGAGAAAGAAGAAACGTATACACTAGAGCTTGGAAAGTCGTTTTTAGGATTTAAAGAAGCTATAGGGTTTAAAGAGTCTCAAAATAATTATTTCTCAGTTAATACTTTAGGCTATCTAGGTAAGTACCAATTTGGTAAAAGTACACTTAAGTTAATAGGTATTAACAATGCAAGTCTGTTTTTAAAGACGCCAGAATTACAGGAAAAAGCTTTTATAGCTAATACACAGCGTAATAAGTGGGTATTAAGAAGAGATATTAAGCGTTTTGAAGGAAAGTATGTTAATGGTGTTAAGGTTACAGAATCTGGAATTTTAGCAGCAGCTCATTTGGCTGGGCCAGGAAGCGTAAAAAAATACCTTAGAAGCTATGGGAAAAGAGGTTTTTCAGATGCGTATGGAACTTCAATAAGGTCATACATGAAACGCTTTTCTGGATATGATACATCGGTTATAAAACCAAACAAAAGACCTAAAGTGTCTTTAAAGCTTAAAGCATAAGCATTTTTAATTTTTATGAATTATAAATAAGGTTGGTCTTTTATGAAGGTCAACCTTTACTTTTTTCCATGCGTTTGCAGGCATGGTTTTTATGTATTCGCTAGGTAGCGTAATATCGCAAGCAACACAAATAGCAGTGTTGCCATTTAAAATATTACATAAATCTTCTAACATTTTGTTGTTTCTATATGGCGTTTCAATGAATAATTGCGATTGATTTTGTTCGAAAGAAAGACGCTCTAATCGTTTCAACTCCTGTTTACGCTCACTTTTATCAATAGGTAAATAACCATTAAAAGCAAAGCTTTGCCCATTCATTCCAGAGCCCATCATTGCTAATAAAATAGAGGAGGGGCCAACCAAAGGAACTACTTTTATGTTGTTTTCATGGGCAATTTTAACAATATCTGCGCCAGGATCTGCTACCCCTGGGCAGCCTGCTTCAGAGATTACACCAACATTTATTCCTCTTTTACAAGGTTCTAGATAGCTAGGTAACTCACTTACATCTGTAAATTTATTTAAAGGAAATAATGTTAAAGAAGACTGTTGTTTTCCAGAACTTATTTTTTTTATGAATCGTCTGGCTGTTTTTTCGTTTTCAACAATATATGTATCTACCTGTTCTATAATTTTCTTTACAGTTAAAGGGAGTACGTTTAAAGGTTCTGTATCACCTAAAGTTGTTGGAATAAGATATAACGTGCCATAAGAATTATTCATAGTAGTGTATGTTTAGGGGATTTTACTGTTAGTAAAGTTAATGAAAAGAAAATAAATTAAATGGAGACTAGACTGTATAGTTAAAAGAAACATGAGAATCTTTCACTTCTTTCTTAGTCATTACTTTTTAATTTATTGGCTATAATATTACAGGCTTCATCAAGCATTATATAAACATTATTAAATCCTGCGTCTCCTCCATAATAAGGATCTGGAACATCTAGATTTTCGCCAGGAACACTTTCGTTTAAAATTAATTTCACCTTGTTTTTATCTTGGTTATTTCTAGCTAATCGAATAATATTTTTATAATTAGAATTATCCATGGCGTAGATATAATCAAAACGGTCAAAATCTATTGTAGTAAACTGTCTGCCTCTTTGGTTGTTAATATCTATTCCGTAATCTCTGGCTATGGCAATAGAGCGTTTATCGGGTTTTTCTCCTATATGATAATTACTGGTTCCTGCAGAATCAACAAAAAAAGAATCTTCAGGAAGTTTAGATTTTAAAATACCTTCCGCTAGTGGAGAGCGACAGATGTTCCCGAGGCAAACCATTAGTATTTTTGTCATTTAAAAAAGGTGTATTAAACAGATAGTTTTTTAGTAAGATCTTCAACGTATTTTCTAAATTGCTTATCAGTAGAAGATAAGTTGTCTACAGTTTTACAAGCATGTAATACAGTAGCATGATCACGTTTCCCTATTTGAGAACCAATACTAGCTAAAGAGGCTTTTGTAAATTTCTTAGCAAAAAACATAGCCAGTTGTCTTGCTTGCACAATATGACGTTTTCTGGTTTTAGATTGTAATGTATCTACATCCATTTGGAAGTAATCTGAAACCACCTTTTGAATATAATCTATAGATACTTCACGCTTTGTGTTTTTAACAAATTTTTCTACAACTTGTTTAGCTAAATCTATATTTATTTCTTTTTTATTGAAAGAAGATTGTGCAATTAAAGAGATAATAGCGCCTTCTAATTCTCTAATATTAGATTTTATATTTTTAGCAACATATTCTACAATATCATTAGGCATCTCAACACCATCACGATATAGTTTATTCTTTAAAATAGAAACACGAGTTTCAAAATCTGGAGTTTGTAACTCTGCAGATAAGCCCCATTTAAAACGAGATAATAAACGCTGTTCTATGTCTTGCATGTCTACAGGTGCCTTATCACTAGTTAATATAACCTGTTTACCGTTTTGGTGTAAGTGGTTAAAAATATGGAAGAAAACATCTTGTGTTCCAGATTTTCCAGATAAAAACTGTACGTCGTCAATAACTAAAACATCTATAAGTTGATAGAAGTGAATAAAATCATTTCTATTATTCTTTTTAACAGAATCTATGTATTGCTGTGTAAATTTTTCTGCAGAAATATATAAAACAGTCTTTTCAGGGTATTTATCTTTAATATTTACACCTATAGCGTGTGCTAAGTGTGTTTTACCAAGACCAACCCCACCAAATATTAATAATGGATTAAAAGAAGTTCCTCCTGGTTTTGCAGAAACAGCTAAACCAGCACTTCTTGCTAAACGGTTAGAGTCTCCTTCTAAAAAATTATCGAAATTATAATTTGGATTAAGCTGAGATTCAATTTTTACATTGCGAATACCAGGTATAACAAACGGATTACGTAATTCAGGATTTTTGTTGTTTAATGGAACATCTACATCCTGTGCTTTTACAGCAGTTCTATTAGAACTTGGTATTTTTTCTGTAAACGGTTGTTTGTTACCATAGGTGTTTTCCATTTTTATAATGTAAACCAGTTTAGCGGTTTCACCTAATTCTTTGGTAAGAGCTACCTTTAATATTTTTACATAATGCTCTTCTAGCCATTCGTAAAAGAATTTACTAGGCACTTGTATACTCAAAGCATTATCAGTTAGCTTAACTGCTACTATCGGTTCGAACCAAGTTTTGTATGCTTGTGGTTGAATGTTGTCTTTTATAAAATTTAGACAGTTATTCCATACCGATTGCGCAGTTATACTCATTTGTTATTAAAATACTTTTATTGTTAGTTGTTTAACAGTACAGATATAAGGGGCAAAAACTGTGCTGTTTTATAGCGTGACAAATATGTGAACAAATTTCTAAAAAAAAAAATCATTTGCTATTGATTTTGTAGTTTTTTTTCCTCATGTTTAACACCTCTGTAAGCTACAAAAAATAATTGAACATAGAGGGGTTAAAAGTTGAAAATTGTAATATGAAAATTGATGAAATAGAAATACGGGTTAGGTATGGCGAAACCGACCAGATGGGAGTAGTGCATCATGGTAATTATGCGTTATATCTAGAAATGGGACGTATAGAATGGTTGAGAAAGTTTGGCTTGTCGTATAAAAAAATGGAAGAAGAAGGGATTGGTTTACCAGTAGTTTCATTACAAGTAAATTTTAAAAAATCTGCGTTTTATGATGATGTTATTAAAGTGAAAACAATACTTAAGAAATTACCTACGGCAGTAATACAATTTGATTATGAGATTGTAAACAACTCAAATGAAATTATTGCCACTGCAAATACCGTTTTAGCTTTTATAGATTTAAAAACAAAACGACCAGTTCGCCCACCTAAATATCTTATAGATGTTTTAAGTTAATTGTCTAGAGTTTTAATGTCTACTTTATATAAAGTATTAAAAATGGCTTCAATTTCTGAAGCCTTTTTTTTGCGAACAGAAATTGTTATTTGGCAGTTTAATTCTAGTTTTTGAGCAATAATGTTAATATTTTTTTCTTTTATAACGCGCATTACTTTATTCATGTTTGCATAATCGAAAGTTATTAAAAACTCAATATTTATAGTTCGTTCTACAATAGCTGAAGCTTCTAAAGCTAATTGTGCTCCGGTACGGTAAGCATTAATTAAACCTCCAACACCTAATTTTACACCACCAAAATAACGAACAACAACAATTAGTACATTAGTAACATCGTAAGATTGTATTTGTCCATAAATGGGCATTCCTGCACTATTACTTGGTTCCCCATCATCATTTGCTCTGTATTTTATAGCATTAGCTTCGGTACCTAATTGGTAAGCATAACACCAATGCCTAGCCGAATGGTGTTGTTTTTTTAAGGCGTCTATATTTGTTTTAACATCTTCCTCTGTAGAAATAGGGAATGCATACCCGTAAAACTTACTATTCTTATCCTTAAATAGTGTCTCTTCAGAAGGGGTTATAATTGTTTTATATGTGTCTTTTGTTTCCAAATTATGTACTTGCTACTAATAGTATACTAATAACGGCTAAGGCAATACCTAGCCAATTCTTTTTAATTAATCGTTCTTTAAATATTATAATGCCTAATATAGTAGATAACATAACAATTGCCACATTATTAATGGTAAATACTGTAGAACTATTTAAATCTTGATTTTGTAACGCCTTTAATAAATAAACAATAGAAAAATAGTTTGGGACACCTAATAATATACCACCTACAACGTTTTTCCATTTAAAATTAAAATCTCGTTTAATAATTAAAGTTACGAAACCTATTATTCCAGCAAAACTAAAGACCATTGCAGAAAAATAAGGAACTTCCTGTTGAGATAGGTAATTTGTTTCCATATATTTAATAAATGTATCTATAATTCCTGAACCTATAAATAATAAAATAGGATAGATTAAGGTTTTTTTATTAAAAGGAATAGTATTACTTTTTTCTTTAACAGAAGTAAAATATACAGCCAAAAGCGCTATAATAATACCCAAAACTTTTAAAAGGCCTAATTGCTCTTTGTACACAATAACAGCGAATAGAATAGGAATTACTACAGACATTTTACCAGAAACAGAAGCTACAGACAAACCATTTTTTTGAGCGGTAAGAGCCATTAAGTTAAAAATAAAAATAAATAGGAAACCTAACGCTACTGCGCCAATAAACCATGGTTTTTCTGGAACAATACTAAAGTTAACTTTGCCGTTGTAAAATAGAAATCCACAAGTGCCAGCTACAATATAATTTACTATTATAGCATGTAGTGTATTTACATTGTATTTTTCAAAATATTTAAAAACTACGTAGAGCGAGCTCGAGAATAAAATGCTTAATATTAGATTTATCAAAACAAATTGCTTTTAATAGAAAATAAATTTACTACATCTTGCGTTTTAGGGTCGTTGTTCCAAACATTAATTCCTAATTTATGCGCAGCCTCTGTGTTTTCTTTGGTGTCATCTATAAATAAACAGGCTTCAGGTTTTAGGTTGTTTTCTTTTAAAACAAAATTGTAAATATCTGCATTGGGTTTTCTATACCCTATTTCATGAGATAAATAGAATGCATCAAAACTATTTTTAAATGCTTCGTAAAAAGGAACATGTTGTTTAATACTATCTATATGTAATTCATTTGTATTACTTAATAATATAAGCTTGTATTTTTTGTCCTTTGCTAGTTGTTGAATAAAATCTAATCTATGCGGAGGGAAATCGCATAAAATATAATTCCAAGCTTCAATAATTTCGTTTTTTGATAATTTAGGAAAATTGTAACAATAAAATTCTAAGAATTCTGTAGTATCCATAAAACCTTGTTCATATAAAGCGTTAACAGCAATCATATCTTCAGGGAATTCATCCAACTCAAATAATTCTAAAGCGTTAGTCATTGCACCTTCTTTATCAAGGTTAATAAATACATCTCCAAAATCGAAAATTAGTGTCTTAATCATATTTATTTCCGTAAAAACGGTAAGCTTTGTTGTCTACAAAATGTAGGGTTATTTAATTTGTATTTGTGTATACTTTAAGTGTGTCTTCTTTAAGTTGTGTTTTATAAAGCAATTGTCCAGAAAACTTTGGTGCTTTTATACCTTCTTTAAATTGAGTGGTTCCAGTGAAAACTCGGGCTTCATCCCAAAGGTTTTCATTTATAAAAGTTTGAAGCGTTTTCGAGCCACCTTCAATAATTATAGAGTTAATATTTCTATCATATAAAACATTACAAATTTGATGCGCAATAGCATTATGTTTACTAAAATCTATAATAGCACTATTGTTTTTGTCTTCATGTTTAGAGCTAATAATTAATGTTTCTGCTATGGTGTTAAAAACAGAAAAGGTAGTATTTAACTTTAAATCTTTGTCTATAACAACTCTAAGTGGTTGTTGACCTGTCCAATCTCTAACAGTTAAACTAGGATTGTCTTGTATAACAGTATTAGTACCTACAAGAATGGCCTGTTCTTCTGCTCTCCATTTATGTACCAATTGGCGCGATATTGTATTAGTAATCCAAACAGGTTTTATTTCTTTTTTTATGGTAGGAGCAATAAAACCATTGCTAGTTTCTGCCCATTTTAAAATAACATAAGGACGTTTTTTGTTATGAAAAGTAAAAAAACGCTTATGATGAATTTTACATTCATTTTCTAAAACACCTACAGTAACATTACAACCATTACTTTGTAACTTTATAATGCCTTTTCCAGCAACCTTGCTATGAGTATCTACAGTACCAATAACAATATTTGGAATGTTATGAGCAATAATTAAATCGCTGCAAGGCGGTGTTTTTCCGTAATGAGAGCAGGGCTCTAATGTAACATAAAGCGTAGCTTCTTTTAAAAGCGATTTATCTTTTACAGCATGTATAGCATTAACCTCTGCATGATTGCCTCCGTATGGACTAGTATAACCTTCCCCAATAATTTTATTATTATGTACTATAACACAGCCAACCATAGGGTTGGGTCTAGAGCTACCTAAAGCATTTTTTGCAATCTCTATACAGCGGGTTATGTGAAATTCGTGAGTAGACACAATTATAATTTAACTTTTACGTATTCGGTTTTATCTATAGCATAACGGTGCGAAAACCCCATTACTTTATATTTTAAATCTCCAATATATTGCACTTTCACTTTCTTACTTAAAATACTATTAAGTAGTCCGCCAAGATTATCTAAGTTGAATATTTTATTGGATGGAATATTCGTTTTTAAAGGGATAGAAAATTCTTTTTTTGCAGGAACCTTGAAGGCTTCAGAAGATACTGTTGCCATTTCCACATCATTAATAAGTACTTTTATACCTTCAGTTTGTAACTCTCCTCCAATATCGTTAGGATTAATAAAAAAAGCATCAGCACGAAGTGTAACATATTCTGGAGTAGATTCTACTACTTCTATGTTTTCAACTTTTAAGAATAGAGACTTTTCATTTACAGAGCAACTTAAAAAAGTTACAATAATTGTTGATAACATTATAAGTTTCTTCATTCCACTTTTTTTCGAATTCATGTATCTTCACAGGCGTAAAAATACTATATTAAAGTGAGTAAAAATAATATTGTTATTAGAGAAATACAGGCAAAAGATAATAAGCAAATAGAAGCAGTTATTAGAGATTGTTTTCCAGAATTTGGCTTGCCTTTGGTAGGTACGGCTTATGAAGATGACGAAACACCAAAAATGTTTGAATCGTACCAAAACAATAATGATGTGTATTATGTTGTAGAAGATAATGGAGAAATCATTGGAGGAGGAGGCGTAAAACCTTTGAAAGATTTTGAAGGCCATGTGTGCGAAATACAAAAAATGTACTCTGCACCCAAAATGAGGGGAAAAGGCTATGGAAAACTATTATTTGAGAAATGTTTAGAATCTGCAAAAGCACTAGGTTACAAACAATGCTATTTAGAATCGGCATCACAATTAAAAGCAGCCATACACATTTACGAAAGTTACGGATTTAAACACCTAGACAAACCATTAGGCAACACAGGGCATTACTCGTGTGGTGTTTGGATGATTAAGGATTTGTAGAAAGTTACTTTATGTAGTAAGCGCTTGGCATGAGAGCGAAAGAGAAAAGAAAAAGTGAGTGAGTATAGAATATATTTTACATTACAGATAGATAGAATAATTTAATTTTAAAGGCTATAAACAGCCAACAATAATAACCAAATGAAGTTAAAAGACTTAGAACAACTATTTCATAAAGAATTAGACGCTATTTATGGACCAGAAGAAGTATTTAGCTTCTTTTTTATCTGTTTAGAATCGTTTTATAACATTTCGCGCTTACAATTAGCAACAAATCCAGAATTATCGATAACAAAAGAAGAGCAAACCCCCATTTTTGATGCGTTAGAGCAGTTAAAACAACAAAAACCCATTCAGTATATAATTGGGAAAGCCCATTTTTATGGCATGTCGTTTAAAGTTAATACCAAAACACTAATACCAAGAGCAGAAACAGAAGAAATTGTAGACGGTATTATTAAAGAAACCATTAGAGAGATTGGGTTGGGTAACTTAAAAGCCCCAGTACATATATTAGATATAGGAACAGGAAGTGGGTGTATAGCAGTAACGCTAGCAAAACAACTACCAGAAGCAGAAGTGCAAGCCATAGATGTATCTAAAGAAGCCCTAAAAGTAGCAGAAGAAAATGCAAAATTAAATGACGTAAAAGTAAACTTTACAGAAGCTAATATATTAGAAACAAAAACCTTAGTAAACGATACTAAATTCGATATCATAGTATCTAACCCGCCTTACGTTAGGGAAATGGAAAAGCAACACATGCGACCAAATGTACTAGACAATGAGCCGCATTTAGCACTGTTTGTAGATAACGATAACCCTTTAGTGTTTTATAAAGCTATTACCGAATTTGCAGAGCAAAACTTAAAACCTAATGGCATGCTGTATTTTGAAATTAACGAATACCTAGCAAACGAAATGATCACTTTAGTAATAGACTATAACTTTACTAATGTTTCGGTAAAAAAAGATATGTTTGGTAAATATAGGCTGCTTAAGGCTACAAAAAGTGAATAGAATCCTAATTATAGTAAGAGATAAATAATAAAATTCCCGTTGGAATATATCCTGAGTGCTGACGAAGGTAGGGAATGAAAAATAAAGATTTTTATGAAGAGCATTGCAGTATTTTGTGGCGCAAGCTTAGGAAACGATGAGCAAATTGTTTCTACCGCCTATACATTAGGAGAAACATTAGCGAAACAAAATATAACGCTAGTTTATGGAGCGGCAAAAATTGGTATTATGGGACAAGTTGCAAATGGAGCTACAGATGCTAATGGTACAATCATTGGCGTAATACCAGAGTTTTTAAAAGCTAAAGAAATTGTACATAACAAATTGTCTGAGCTTATTGTAACCACTAATATGCATGACAGAAAAGTACTTATGTATGAGAAATCTGATGGGTTTATGATAATTCCAGGAGGTTTTGGTACTATGGATGAGTTTTTTGAAATAGCAACTTGGGGACAATTAGGCTTACACACTAAACCCATTGGCATTTTAAATATAAATGGCTATTATGATGCTTTAATTGCACAATGCGACACCATGGTAGCACGTGGGTTTTTAAAACAAGAACACAGAGATGCTATTGTAATAGATATAACAATAGAAGGACTTTTAGAAAAAATGAATAATTTTAAACCATTACCAGCACCAAAATGGTTGAAAAAAGAGGGATTGTAAAATGACTATAGAACAACAAATAAACGCACTAAGAGACGAATTACGTGAACATAATTATAATTATTATGTGTTAGATAATGCAACTATTAGTGATTACGAATTCGATATAAAATTAAAAGAGCTACAAACTCTAGAAGAAGCACATCCAGAATTTTACGATGCCAATTCACCAACGCTAAGAGTAGGAGGAGAGGTCACCAAAAACTTTAATACTGTAGTACATGATTATAGAATGTACTCTTTAGATAACTCATACTCTTTAGAAGACTTAAAAGACTGGGAAACCAGAATTAAAAAATTAGTAGATGGAGACATCCAATACACTTGCGAACTTAAATACGATGGTGCATCTATAAGTTTAACCTACGAAAACGGTAAGCTATTACGCGCTGTAACACGAGGAGATGGCTTTCAAGGCGATGAGGTGACTGCAAACATAAAAACCATAAAATCGGTACCGTTACAATTAAAAGGCGATTATCCGCCAAAGTTTGATATTAGAGGCGAGATTATTTTACCATTCGATGGCTTCAATAAAATGAACGAAGAACGTATAGCAAATGGAGAAGAACCATACCGAAACCCTAGAAATACAGCATCAGGAAGTTTAAAGCTGCAAGACAGTGCAGAAGTCGCTAAGCGTCCTTTAGAATGCCTATTATACAATTTAACAGGCGAAAACTTAGGTGTAGACTCCCAATTTAACAGCTTAGAAAAAGCTAGAGCTATGGGTTTTAAAGTACCAGAAGCTGCGAAATTAGTAAATTCTATAGATGAGGTTTTCGAATTTATAAACTATTGGGATACGGCAAGGCACAACTTGCCTTACGAAACCGATGGCGTTGTTGTAAAAGTAAATAGTTTGTTCCAGCAAGACGAGTTAGGCTACACCTCTAAGGCGCCACGTTGGGCAATGGCCTATAAATTTAAAGCAGAACAAGTATCTACTAGGTTAAACTCTATTACCTATCAAGTAGGAAGAACAGGAGCGATAACACCAGTAGCAAACCTAGAACCAGTAGAGTTAGCAGGCACAACAGTAAAACGTGCCTCGTTACACAATGCAGACCAAATAGCTAAGTTAGATATAAGAGTAAATGATGAGGTGTTTGTAGAAAAAGGAGGAGAAATAATTCCTAAAATTATTGCGGTAGATATAACTAAGAGGTCAGTAGATTCTAAGCCAACAGAGTATATTACCAATTGCCCAGAATGTAATACAGTATTAGAACGAATAGAAGGAGAAGCAAAGCATTATTGTCCCAATTATAATGAATGCGAACCTCAAGTAATAGGCCGAATTCAGCATTATATTTCTAGGAAGGCTATGGATATAGAAGGTTTAGGAGGGGAAACAGTTGCACTTTTAGTAAAAGAAGGTTTAATTTCTAATTACTCAGACTTATACGAACTAACAGTAGAGCAACTATTGCCATTAGAACGTATGGCGGAAAAAAGTGCAGAGAACTTAGTAAATGGAGTAGAAGCGTCTAAAACTATACCTTTTGAAAATGTGTTATTTGCATTAGGTATTCGTTTTGTGGGAGAAACAGTAGCAAAAAAACTAGCCAAACATTATAAAACAATTGATGCTTTAGCGGCAGCTACAATAGAAGATTTAGAACAAGTAGACGAAATAGGAATAAAAATAGCGCAAAGTGTTGTAGCATTCTTTTCAGTAGAAGCTAATGTGGCTATCGTTGAGCGTTTAAAATCTTTTGGAATACAATTGGAGATTTCTGCAGAAGAATTAGCAAACCAAACCAACAAATTAGAAGGCTTATCTTTTGTTGTATCGGGAGTTTTTGAAACAGTATCTAGAACAGAACTTAAAAAGTTAATAGAAGGTAATGGTGGTAAAAATGCATCTTCAATATCATCGAAAACAAATTATGTTGTAGCAGGTGATAAAATGGGACCAAGTAAAAAAGAGAAAGCAGAAAAATTAGGAGTTACTTTATTAACAGAAATCGAGTTTTTAGAATTATTAAAATAACACTGCTTTACTGTTAAGTTGTTGATTTATAATATGTAGTACACACCAATTAATTGACATTAAAATAGATTTTTAGCATAAAAACATTAAAGAGGTCTTTTTTTAAGGATGTGTGTAATGTATTGATTTCTAAGTTTTTGAGGTTTTTTATGCATAAAAACAAGAGAATTTTTAAGTATTTTATAAAAAAAACGTTAAAACACTTAAGAACCGACAAAAAGATGCTTTTTATCGGCTAAGTGCTTTTTATTCATATATTTGCACTCCCTCCCCCAAATCTGTGCGTAATGAAAGTTGATCGATTTAAGTTGATTAAAAGGGCCGTTGTGTTTCTGGCTGTTTTATTTATTGTAAGTGTTTTGTTTGGTTTTACTTTAGTATCTACCATTATTAAAGCATTTATATTTCCTATGTTTTTATACTTGTATCTCTCTGAGGCTGAAGCGAAAAGTAAATCGTTTATAGGATTTTTAGCTATTTTTTCAATAGCAGGTATTTATGCAGTAATCGTGGCGTTAAATGCTACATTTTACTCGCATTTGGGTAGTATACCCTATGTGGTAGCTTACATTTGTTTGTTAATTTATATAATAAAAGGATTTAATTTTAAAGAATTATTTAAGCGTTTTAAATACTACTTATTGGTGCTAGTTGCATTTAATACCTATGTTATTTTTATATTAAATCAAATGATTTTAGAAGACGAATCCTTACAAGTTAACACGCTGGAATTCATGTTCGAAGGCATGTATAACTTATGTGTTCTATTAGTGCTTTCGTTCTCCCTATTAAACTACCTGTACCATGACTCTAAAACAGGGTTTCTACTATTTGTAGCTAGTGTATGTATTGTTTTCTCAGAGATGGTACAGGTCGCTTATATTTTTATATCTGCCGATTATGTTTTAAATGTAGCCTATTCTACATTATTAATTATTGGGTTTTACTTTGTATATATGTATATAGAAATAAAAATTAATAATAAAAACTATAGTTTATTATCCTAGTTTTAAAAAAGGAATGTCTTTTTTGTAGAAAAATAATGTTATCGCAGATAGTATAAAAGTAATAACAGCAGTGGCAAATAAAACACCGCCATCGCCTTTAACCTCAATACCTAATTGTGTTAAATGCATCATTATTGCGCCACCAATTATGCCAAGAGTTAATAAAGCTCCAGCCCAAACTGTTTTAGGTATTAAAAGCAATAGCCCTGCAATTAACTCTAAAACACCAATGCCAATTCTACCTATAGGTTCTAAACCTACAGTCTCAAAAATATAAACACTGTCTGGGTGAGCGGTAAATTTAAAACGTAAGGTTTGTATTGATATAACAGCAATAATTAATCGTAAGGCAAATAATAGTTTAGTTTTCATAATATTTTTTGTTGATTATTTACTATAACTAGTAGTTGCTTTTATAAATACCTTACACTATAATGGAAGTGCCGTCTGCCGATTTGTTTTTTTCTGAATCAAAATAGAAATCTATTCTGCCTAAATTAATACCATAACAGCCTACTTGATTTACTAACACATTTTTACCTTCGCTATTTTGAGCAACCGTTGGTTTTGGTAGAAATGTATGCGTGTGGCCTCCAATAATTAAATCTATATCTTTTGTAGATTTTGCTAAATTTAAATCGCATATTTTGTCTGGGTTCTTTTTGTAATAATAGCCTAAATGCGATAAGCAAATAATAAGATCGCAAGCTTCCTGTTCTTTAAGAATGCGTGTCATTTCTTGAGCACTCTCAATAGGATCTAGGTACTCGGTTTCTTTGTACATTTTTTTATCTACTAAACCGTCAAGTTTAATACCTATGCCAAAAACACCAATTTTAATTCCATCTTTAATAAAAACCTGATATGGTTTTACATGCGTATCCATTACAGTATTTTTAAAATTGTAGTTAGCCGAAAGAAATTGAAACTTAGCATGTGGTAATTGTGCGTATAAACCATCAATGCCATTATCAAAATCATGATTTCCTATTGTGGCAGCATCATATTTCATTTTAGACATTAACTTAAATTCCAATTCCCCGCCATAATAGTTAAAATAGGGAGTTCCTTGAAAAATATCTCCTGCATCTAACAATAAAGTGTTCGCATTTTCTTTACGAATCGATTCAACTAAGCTAGCACGTCTAGCTACACCACCTTGGTTTGCATTACGTGCAGCATCTGGCGCAAAAGGATCAACATGACTATGCACATCGTTAGTATGTAAAATAGTAATTTTTTTTAGCCTTGGAGCAGCGCCAAAAGATTGTAACCCAAAACCACCAATAGTTACTAAAGCAGTTGCAGCTGTCGATTGTTGTATAAATGTTCTACGTTTCATTTGTGTCTATTATTTGGTTTGAGTAAATCTATCATCTATAACGGGTTTAATAGTATCTACTCTTTTAAAGTAATCTATCATGGCGTTCCGAATTTTATAGTCTAAAACATATAAGCTGTCATTAGGTCTAAAAAAACGCATTCTATCTCCGCCGCTATATAAGTAGTCGTTTGTAGCAATGTAATATGTTTTATTGGTATCAATAGCTTTTCCGTTTATTAAAGCTTCAGTAATGTCGTAATTTTTGTCTAGCGTTAATTTAATACCATTAACAGGGTGGGCGCGTTTGGCTTTACTTAAATAACACATCATACTATCTACTTGTTGCCCTTTTAATGCGGCAACAACAATACTATTTTCAAAAGGCATTACTTCAAAAGCAGTTCTTGTTGTAATATTTCCTTTAGAAATAATAGAACGAATACCACCGTGGTTTAATATAACAGCGTCTATGTTTTTACCTGTTCGTTTATTAAAAACAAAATTACCTTGCTCATAAACAATGTCTGCCATTAAATTACCAATAGCTGTGTTAAGGTCTCCGTTACTTTTAGAATAAGTTTCTGGAGCGTAAGATATAACCTCATTCATATCGTTATTAACCTTGTCTCGATAAGGTTTTATAATAGCTTCTACACTTTGATCTATTTTAAGCGTATCCTTAATAGAAATTTGTTTTCCTTCAATTTTAGTAATAACCAAGGGCTCTTCTTTGCAAGCAAAAAAGTTTAAAGCTATTAAGAATACAAAAATGGTGTTAAGTTTCATTGGTTTGCGTTTTGTAAATTATTGGTTTTGTAAAATTTGCTAAGACATATAATAGTAAAAAACTAACAAGCTGTTTAGCGCATTTTTGTAATACTAAACTTATTGAAATTAGGTAAAGTATTTAACCGTCTTTTGCTATTTTTGTAGCAAAGCAATAAATATAAATGATTTTAAAAGGATTTAAAGAAAAATCTAATAAAAAGTATATTAATAAAACAGTAAGCGAAAGAGTTGTTGTTACCTCTAAAAGCAAGGTGCAGCATGTAGGTATACTTGTAAATAATAATGAGCCAGTAGATTATAAGTGGTTTAACACAATAAAAGACGTGTTAAATATAACTAATAACGCAATTGAAGTTATTGCATTTACCAATGATAAGAAAAAAGACGAAAGTAATGCACTTATTTCTACTTACGATGTAAGCGATTTAGGCTGGAATGGAACGATTAAAGATACTAAGCTAAAAACATTTATAAATACAAATTTCGATCTTTTAATAAGTTATTATACAGATAATAATACACCATTAAAGCTATTAACAACGGCCTCTAAAGCAAAATTTAAAGTCGGTATACTACAAGAAGACGAACGTATTAACGACTTGATAATAAAAACAGAATTAAACGATTTTAAAACATTTAAAATTGAATTAGAAAAATACCTTAAAATATTAAATAAACTATAATAATGAAGAACCCCTTTGTAGGCACAGGAATAGCTATTGTAACGCCGTTTAAAAAAGATTTAAGTGTAGACCATGAAGCACTAGCAAATATAGTAGAGCACAATATAAAAAATGGTGTAGACTATATTGTAATAAGCGGTACTACTGGAGAAAGTGTAACCGTTACTAAAACTGAAAAGCAAGAAATTATAAAAACCATTAGTAAAACGAACAATGGTCGTGTTCCATTGGTTTTAGGAATAGGAGGAAATAATACAGCAGCAGTAATAGAGGAAATTAAAACAACAGATTTGTCTTTATTTGAAGGTATACTATCTGTATCACCCTATTATAGCAAGCCAACACAAGAAGGCATTTACCAACATTTTAAAGCTATAGCAGAAGCTTGCCCTGTATCTATTATTTTGTATAATGTACCAGGTAGAACAGCTTCAAACATGACACCAGAAACTATTTTTAGGTTAGCAAGCGATTTTGAAAATATTGTAGCAGTAAAAGAAGCAGGTAATAATGTTGCGCAATACCTACAATTAATAAAAGGAAAACCAGAAGGCTTTGGTATTATATCTGGAGATGACGATTTAGTGTTAGGTGTAACCTTAGCAGGAGGAGATGGTGTTATATCTGTAATAGCACAAGCTTTACCAAAAGACTTTTCTAAAATGATTCAACTAGGGTTAGAAGGAAAAGCAAAAGAAGCCTATGCTATACATTATAAACTAATGGATATAATAAGTTTAATATTCTCTGAAAATAACCCGGCAGGAATAAAAGCAGTTTTTGAAGCATTAAATCTATGTAACGACACCGTTAGATTGCCTTTAGTACCTGCAACAGAAGCATTAAAAACTAAAATTAAAGTAGCTTTAGAAACCATATAATTTGGGAGAAAAAATAAAAGATCCAGGATTTGGAACGTATTCCAACAAGCACGCTAGACGAATGGTTAATAGCGATGGGTCTTTTAATATAAAAAGAGTAAATAAACCAAGACGATTATTAGAAACATATCATTACTTAATTAATGTGTCTTGGTTTAAATTGTTTTTATTAGCAGCACTAGCATTTCTTATAGTAAACATTCTATTTGCAGTAATATATTTAATTATAGGAGTAGAACAAATAGCCAAGCCATCTGGCGATGCATTACAAGATTTTTTTAATGCTTTTTTCTTTTCATCCCAAACCTTAACCACTTTAGGATATGGTGCTATGGCGCCAAAAGGTATAGCTAGTGGAGTTGTGTCTTCTTTTGAAGCCTTTTTGGGGCTCTCTATGTTTTCTTTTTTAACAGGACTTATTTATGGACGCTTCTCTAAACCTAAAGCTTCAATAAGATTTAGTGAAAATATTGTACTTAGGGATTTCGACCATACAAAAGCAATTATGTTTAGGTTAGTAAACAACCGCTCTACAGTAATGATAAACCCAAAAGTAACAGTAACATTATCATTTACTAAACTAAATAATATTGGAGAATATGTGCGCTCTTTTTACGCTCTAGAGTTAGAACGAGATACAATTACTTATTTACCTACAACGTGGACAGTAGTTCATGAAATAAATGAAGATAGCCCATTGTACCAATTAACAGATAAAGATTTAGTAAAAGGTAATGGCGAATTGTTAGTTATGATTAGTTATTTTGATGAGTCATTCGATCAAGAAGTATATCAAATGCACTCTTATATGCTAAGCGAACTTAAAATAGATTATAAATTTTCTCAGGCCTACTATTACAATAAAGAAGGCGAAATGGTTTTAGATTATGATCTTTTCGATAAAATAGAGCGCATTACCATGTAATATAGTTACAGTAATAGCCGTTAAAAGTTAAATAATACTTAATCTCAATTTAAAACCCTTTGCAAATAGTATTTTAGCCAATAAATTATATTTTTAAATTACATATAAATAGCGTAATTTTGCGTCTTGTTAAAAAATTATGAAAAACAGTTTTTACATCTTATTATTAGTTTTATCATTTAGCTCTTGTAACGAATATCAAAAAGCGTTAAAATCTGAAGATATTACAGAAAAGTTTAAACTTGGTGAGCGACTTTATAACGAAGGTAAATATAACAAAGCCAATAGGTTGTTTGAGCAAATAATACCAAAGTACAGAGGGAAGCCACAAGCAGAGAAATTAATGTTCTTAAATGCGAATGCATCTTACGAAATGGAAGAATATTATATCTCTGGTTACCATTTTGAGCGTTTTGTATCTGCGTATCCAAATAGTGAAAAGCTTGAAGAAGCAATGTTTAAAAGCGCAAAAAGCTACTATCAATTATCACCAGTATTCTCTAAAGATCAAGAAGATACAGTAACAGCTTTAGAGAAATTACAAACATTTGTTAATGTATACCCAGAATCTAAATACCTAGCAGAAACTAATAAATTAGTAAAGGAATTAGAACTAAAACTAGAAGAAAAGGCCTATAGCATAGCAAAACAATATAATCATATATCAGATTATCAGGCATCTATAGCGTCTTTTGATAATTTTATTATAGACTTTCCTGGTTCTTCATTTAGAGAAAAAGCCTTATTTTACAGATTCGATTCTGCATACCAATTGGCAACTAAAAGTGTAGAATACAAAAAAGAAGTTCGTTTACAAACAGCTAAATCATATTATACAACATTTAAAAAAGCATATGCTAACTCTGAATTTATTGAAGAAGCAGAGGAAATGTATAATGATATCGAAAAGCAATTAGAAAAGTACAATACAAAAAGTTAATATAACTATATTATGGATTTAAAACAGATTGATGCACCTTTAAGTACTACAACGTACAACAGAAATGCAGTTGATGCTCCAACAGATAATATCTACGAAGCAATTTCTATTATTTCTAGAAGAGCAGAACAAATCAATTCAGAAATTAAAAAAGAACTTATTGAGAAGTTAGAAGAATTTGCTACTTACAATGATAGTTTAGAAGAAATTTTTGAAAACAAAGAGCAAATTGAAGTCTCTAAATTCTACGAAAAGTTACCAAAGCCACACGCTTTAGCAGTTCAAGAATGGTTAGACGATAAAATATATCATAGAAATACAGAAGCAGACAAATAATACTAAAACAAAAGTATGTCTATATTAAGTGGCAAAAATATACTACTGGGCATTAGCGCTGGTATAGCTGCTTACAAAACAGCTTCACTAGTAAGAGGATTTATTAAAGCAGGCGCCAACGTAAAAGTTGTAATGACGCCTGCTTCTAAAGATTTTGTAACACCTCTTACCTTATCTACACTCTCTAAAAACCCTGTAAGTTCAACCTTTTACAATGAGGAAGACGAAAATGCAGTATGGAATAATCATGTAGAACTCGGTCTTTGGGCAGATTATTTTATAGTAGCACCAGCAACAGCCAACACATTATCTAAAATGGCAAATGGGGTTTGCGATAATTTATTACTAGCAACCTATCTTTCTGCAAAATGCCCTGTGTATTTTGCGCCAGCAATGGATTTAGATATGTACAAGCACCCTTCAACACTAAATACATTTAAAACCCTTGAGCGTTTTGGAAATATCATGATTCCTGCAACCTCTGGAGAATTAGCAAGTGGATTAGTTGGGCAAGGCCGTTTAGCAGAACCAGAAGATATTGTTACCTTTATAGAAAATGATATTTTAGGAAAATTACCATTACGAGGAAAAAAAATACTAATAACAGCAGGACCTACATACGAAGCTATAGACCCTGTACGTTTTATAGGAAATCATTCTAGTGGTAAAATGGGGTTCGAAATTGCAAAAGCAGCAGCAAACCTAGGAGCAGAAGTTGTATTAGTAACAGGACCAACATATCAAAAAGTAGCACACAGTCTAATACAAGTACAACCAGTAATTAGTGCACAAGATATGTACGATGCAGCTCATGAACATTATAATACTGTAGATGTAGCCATACTTTCTGCAGCAGTTGCAGATTATAGACCAAAAGAAGTTGCAGATAAGAAAATAAAAAAGAAGGAAACAACGTTAACATTAGAGTTAGAAAAAACAAAAGATATATTAGCTTCTTTAGGAGCCGTTAAAACAAAGCAATTATTAGTAGGGTTTGCCTTAGAAACCAATAACGAGTTGGAATTTGCAAAAGGAAAACTAAAAAAGAAGAATTTAGATTTAATTGTATTAAATTCGTTACAAGATAAAGGCGCTGGTTTTAAAGGAGAAACAAATAAAGTGACTATTATTGATAATAAAGATAATGTAACCGCGTATACATTAAAATCTAAAGCAGAAGTAGCTATAGATATAATGAACGAAATAATAACAAAATTAGATGCGTAATATTTTAATCCTTTTATTATTGTGTGTTGTCTCACTTGGGAGTGCGCAAGAGTTAAACTGTAATGTTGTAGTTAATGCACAATTAACAGGAAATGAAAACCTACAGTTGTATAAAACACTAGAAAACCAATTAACAGAGTTTGTAAATAAACGAAAATGGACAAAAAAAACAGTTGGTTTACAAGAACGTATAGACTGCAATATTGTTATAAACGTTACAGAAAACTCTGGAGAGAACTTTAAAGCAGGCATACAAGTACAATCGTCAAGACCAGTATTTGGATCAAGCTATACAACACCAGTTTATAATATAAACGACAAGGATTTTAACTTTAGATATGTTGAATTTCAGAATTTAATATATAACGAAAACCAATACGAATCTAACTTAATATCGGTACTAACATTTCATATTTATATGATTTTAGGTATGGATGCAGATACGTTTTCTAAAGATGGAGGTACAGAATATTATACACAAGCACAAAAAATAGTTAACTACTCACAACAAGAAAATTTTAAAGGGTGGAAGTTAGAAGATGGGTTACAAAGTAGATTTGCATTAATAGATAATATTTTATCGCCAACCTATAGAGAGTTTAGAGAAGTAATGTATAATTACCACAGAAAGGGGTTAGACATTATGGGAGACAACGTAAAGGGCGGAAAAAGTGAAATAGCTACAGCATTATTGGCCTTTAAAAAAATGAATAATAGACGCCCAAACTCATATCTAGCAAGAGTGTTTTTCGATGCTAAGTCAGACGAGATAGCTAGTATATACACAGGAGGGCCAAACGTAGATGTAGCAAATTTAATAGACGTACTTAATAGAGTAGCTCCAACGTATTCCAGTAAATGGAGAAATATAAAATACTAATATAATATAGTATTAAAATAAGGTTATAACCTAAAAGCAAGACGTATAATTTTATACATTACTTAAAATATGTTAACCTCACTAACTATAAAAAACTATGCTTTAATAGAGCATCTACAAGTAGATTTTAATACAGGCTTTACTATTATTACAGGAGAAACAGGAGCAGGAAAATCTATTTTACTAGGAGGTCTATCTTTAATCTTAGGGAAAAGAGCAGATTTAAGTAGTTTAAGAGATAAAAGCAGTAAATGTATTATAGAAGCGGTATTCGACGTAACAAACTATAACTTAGAAACACTATACAAAGCTAACGATTTAGATTACGAATCTCAAACCATTATAAGGCGAGAAATATTACCTTCAGGAAAATCTAGAGCATTTGTTAATGATTCTCCAGTAAACCTTAGTAGTTTACAAACACTAGGAGCACGCTTAATAGATATTCATTCGCAGCATGAAACACTTCAATTAGTAGACGATGACTTTCAATTTCAAGTTATAGATGCTTTAGCCGATAATAAAAAAGGATTAGAACAATACAGTGCAAAACTGTCTATTTATAAAACTCTTAAAAAAGAGTTAACCACACTAATAAAATTTCAAACCGAAGCCATAAAAGAGCATGACTATAATGCCTTTTTATTAAAAGAACTAGTCGACGCTAATTTAAAAGAAAATGAATTAGAAGGCTTGGAAGAGGAGTACGAAATTTTAAACAATGTAGAAGTACTACAAGAAAAATTAACAACCGCGAACCAATTATTAAGTGAAGAGCAAATAGGTATTTTAAATACTTTAACGGAGTTAAAGAACACATTACAAAATGCTTCAACACTTTCAACTAAATACACAGATATATATAATCGTGTTAATAGTAGCTTAATAGAATTAGATGATGTTTTTGGGGAGTTAGAAGACTTTCAAAATAATTTAGACGTAGACCCTCAGCGCTTAGCAGAAGTAAGCGGTAAATTAACCGTACTTAATAATTTAATGCAGAAACATGTGGTAAACACCGTTTCAGAATTAATAGAAATAAGAGACACATTATCTCAGAAAGTATCAGATACAGAAAATATAGATGCTACAATTAAAGCTAAAGAAGCAGAAATAGCTACCGTAACATTAGCCTTAAATACACTAGCAGAAAAGATACATAAAAAACGTTCGGCAGCTATTCCAAAGCTAAAGAAGCAACTAGAAACCATTTTGTCTAGTTTAGGAATGCCAAACGCACAGTTTGATATAAGTTTAGAATTAGTAGATACCTATTATAATAATGGTAAAGAAGTATTAAACTTTTTGTTTTCTGCTAACAAAGGCGGGCACTTTAATCCATTAAAAAAAGCAGCATCTGGCGGAGAGTTATCTAGAATTATGTTAGCCATAAAATCTATTTTAACCCAATATATAAATTTACCAACCATTATGTTCGATGAAATAGATACAGGAGTATCTGGAGAAATATCAAACAAAATGGGAGATATTATGGCGAAGATGAGTGCAACAACGCAAGTATTTAGCATTACACATTTACCACAAATTGCAGCAAAAGGACATACACACTTTAAGGTATATAAAGAAGATGTAGATAATATAACAGTTACAAACCTCGTAAAATTAAATCATGACGATAGAGTTGTTGAAATAGCACAAATGCTAGGAGGTGTAGATTTATCGAGTTCTGCTATAGCACATGCAAAACAATTATTGAATTAATAGTATCTTTGAAGAATATGGATGAGTTTAACCACGCAGAAGATTTACTTTTTGAAGTTGATAACCTTATATCTAAAAATAACATTGTAGAAGCTAAAGATTTGCTCTATAAAGTTTTATTAGATTATCCAGATTATAGCAAAGCGCATAATCATTTAGGATGGATTTATCATTTAAAAATGAATAATTATACTAAAGCTGAAACACATTTTAAATTAGCATTAAAATATGCTAATAATTACCATTCTCCTTATATTAATTATTCATACTTTTTAGTAGATATAAATAAGTATGACGAAATGATAAAATTTGGAGAAGAAGCTTTAAAAATAGAGGGGATAGATAGAGGTACAATATATAGCTTAATGGGTAAAGCATTCGAGCTTAGAAATAATTTAGAAATAGCGTACAAATACTATAAGTACTCTAAAATAAATTCGACAAATCATAGTTTTATAGAAGAAATAAATGCTTCTTTATATAGAGTTAAGAATAAAATGAATAGTTTTCAAAAAATTAAATTTTTATTTAAATAATATAACAATCGACTAAACATAAAAACAGTATGTCATACAATTTACTAAAAGGTAAGAAAGGAATTATTTTTGGTGCATTAGATGCTAATTCTATAGCATGGAAAACTGCAGAACGTGTACATGAAGAAGGAGGAGAGTTTGTATTAACAAATGCACCTATAGCAATGAGAATGGGGCAAATAAATGAATTAGCCGAAAAAACCGGATCTCAAATTATACCAGCAGATGCAACCTCGGAAGAAGATTTACAAAACCTTGTAGAAAAATCTATGGAGATTTTAGGAGGTAAAATAGATTTCGTATTGCACTCAATAGGAATGTCTGTAAACGTACGAAAAGGAAGAGTGTATACAGACCAAAAATACGATTGGACACAAAAAGGAACAGATGTTTCAGCAATGTCTTTTCATAAAGTAATGCAAACACTTTACAAAGCAGACGCAATGAACGAGTGGGGAAGCGTAGTAGCATTAACATATATGGCTGCACAACGTGTATTTCCAGATTATAATGATATGGCAGATAACAAAGCTTATTTAGAAAGTATAGCACGTAGTTTTGGTTATTTCTTTGGAAGAGATAAAAAAGTAAGAGTAAATACTATTTCTCAATCACCGACACCAACAACAGCAGGACAAGGCGTAAAAGGATTTGATGGATTTATAGCCTATGCAGATAAAATGTCTCCTTTAGGAAACGCAACAGCATTAGATTGTGCTAACTATACAGTAACATTATTTAGTGATTTAACAAAGCGTGTTACATTACAAAACCTTTATAACGATGGAGGATTTAGTAACATGGGCGTTAGTGATGCTGTTATGGATGCTTTTGTAGGAACAGAAGAATAAACTACACACTAAAATATATTAAAAGCCTCAAAACAATATGTTTTGGGGCTTTTTTAGTCTTAAAATATCACAACATACACCCTATATTAGTCTTATTTTAGTATATAGAAAAATAATACTATATTTAACTAATAACCAATTAAATAAACTAAGCATGAAAAGCATTAAGCTTTTACTATGTCTATTATGTACTATAAGTATAAAAGCTCAAATTAATTTTATAGATGAAGCCACATCTTTAGGAATAGCAGAAACCTGCGGAGACACACCAATAGGTAATGGAATAAGTTTTTATGATTATAATAATGATGGTTGGGACGATATTACATTACCATCGCAAGCAGGACAGCCATTACGATTTTTTAAAAATGTAAACGGAGCTTTTATTGAAGACAATATAAATATACCCAGTAATACTTCGCAGCACAAACAAGTTAATTGGGTAGACTTTGATAATGATGGCGATAAAGATTTATTTGTTACAAGTAATGCAAGTAGTAATAAACTATATTTAAATGATGGTAATTTAAACTTCACAGATGTTACAGTCGCTTCACAATTACCCACCATAAATATATTTACTTATGGAGCAGCATGGGGAGATTATAATAACGATGGATTTTTAGATGTTTTTTTAAGCAACAGAGATGTAAATGAAATAGTGCCTAATTATTTATATAGAAATAATGGAGATGGAACATTTACAGATGTTAGTGTGGCATCAGGAATTTTAAATGTTAGTGATTTAACATTTTGTGCCGCATTTTTAGACTTTAATAATGATGGCTGGCAAGACATTTATGTGTCTAATGATAGAATAGAAAACCCTAATGTACTATATAAAAACAATGGAGATGGAACATTTACAGACGTAAGCGTCTCATCTAACACTAATTTAATGATTGGTGCTATGTCTGTTACTGTTGAAGATTATAATAATGATGGTTGGCTAGACATTTATGTAACTAATACAGCAGAAGGTAATGTGTTTTTAAAAAACAATGGAGATGAAACCTTTACAAATGTAGCTGTAACAAACGGAACAACATTTAATAGTATAGCATGGGGAGCAGTATTTTTAGATGCAGATAACGATATGGATTTAGATATATATGTAAGCGGACTGCTTGACGGCTCTAATTCTAATTATCTATCCGCGGCTTTTTATGAAAACGATGGGTTGGGGCAGTTTTCAATCTCTAATGCAGGTTTTAGTAATGACACAAGAGAAAGTTACTCTAACGCTATTGGAGATGTAGATAATGATGGATTACCAGAAATTATAGTAAGTAATGCAGATAACGAAAATATATTTATATGGAAAAACGAAACTATAACAACTAATAATTGGTTAAAAGTAAAATTAGAAGGTGTACAAAGTAATAGAGATGGTATAGGATCTCTTATAGAAATATCTATTAACGGAAACAAACAATATAGATATACGTTATGTGGCGAAGGCTATTTAGGGCAAAACTCAGGAACAGAATCTTTTGGCATAGGTGCAAATACAATAATAGATTATGTAAAAGTGAGTTGGTTAAGTGGAAATGAAGATATATACTATAATATTGCAGCCAACCAAACATTAAATATACAAGAAGGAAACTCCACATTAAGTATAGATGAATACAATTTGGAGACTAAAACATTTTTGTTTCCTAACCCAACATTAAATACACTAACTATTAAAGCAGAACATAATATTGATAGACTTGTAATATATAATGTTTTAGGAGAAGAAGTGTTGAGAGAAACATTTGCTAAAGTAAAGACTAAAAATATTAGTGTAGCACAATTAAATACAGGGCTTTATTTTATAAAATTGGCGCAAGACAATGTAGAACGCTATACACTTCAATTTATAAAAAAATAAATCGATTCCACAACTTAAATTTTAAAAGCTATTAGATTACATTTGCATCATGCAATTACAGTTTTCTTTTGTTATCCCTGTATATAATCGCCCAGATGAAATAGAGGAGCTTTTACAAAGCTTTATAGCTTTAGAAGCCTCTGTAGATTATGAAATAGTTATAGTAGAAGATGGCTCTACCATAACCTGTGAATCGGTTATAAAAAAATATAATACTACACTTAATATTTCATACTATAACAAACCGAATTCTGGACCGGGAGATTCTAGAAATTATGGAATGAAAAAAGCAAAAGGAAACTATTTTATAATATTAGATAGTGATTGTATTTTACCTAAACAATACCTTACAGAAGTAATAAAAAGTTTAAAATCTAATTATGTTGATTGTTTTGGAGGACCAGATGCAGCACATGAATCCTTTACTAATTTACAAAAGGCAATTAATTTTAGCATGACTTCCTTTATAACAACAGGAGGTATAAGAGGGAATAAAAATAGCGTAGGTAAATTTCAGCCAAGAAGTTTTAATATGGGAATTTCTAAAAAGGCATTCAATACAACAAATGGTTTTGGACGCATACATCCGGGGGAAGATCCAGATTTAACTATACGTCTTTGGAACGCTGGATATAAAACAAAATTAATTCCAGAAGCATACGTATATCATAAACGACGCATATCGTGGTCTAAATTTTACACACAAGTAAATAAATTTGGAATGGTTAGGCCAATACTAAACCTATGGCATCCAGAAACTAAAAAACTAACATATTGGTTTCCAACCCTATTCTGTTTAGGTGCACTAGCAGCAGTTATTTTAGCTATTTGTAATGTTTTTTTACCATTAGTATTACTTTCTGGATATTATTTATTAGCTTTAGTTTTAGCATTAATAGAAACTAAAAGTATTGTTATAGCATTACAAGCTTTAATAGCAATAAATATTCAGTTTTATGGATATGGTACAGGCTTCTTAAAAGTAACAACAGCAATTAAATTATTTAATAAAAAACCAGAAGAAGCATTTCCTAAGCTATTTTTTAAAATTAACTAATGACTGCGTTACAATCCAAAATAGTTAAAGTAATTAAAAGTAAGAGAATTAATGTGTTTTTTCTTTTTTTTCTACTAGCGTTTATAATTTTAGTATTAACTAAATTATCTAGGGAATATACTAACACTATTACTTTTAATGTAAAACCAGAAAATGTACCAGAAGAAGTTATAGTATTAAATGATTCTACTCATCAATTAAAAGTAACGTTAACTACATACGGTTTTAAATGGCTTAATTACTATTTAAAAACACCAAGATTAGAGATAGATTTTAATGAAGATGTAAATAAAACAGAAGACTATTTTATATGGAGTCAAGCTAAAGGTTTTTCTGGTATTAACGAACAGTTTGATAAGAATACAATAATTAAAAGCATAAACCCAGATACATTAAGGTTTAAGTACGATACCAATGCTATAAAATATATTCCTGTAAAAATAAATACCGAAATTACATACAGTCCTGGTTATGATATTTTGGAGCCTATTAAAACAACCCCAGATTCCATTAAAGTCATAGGTCCCAAAACAATGCTTTCTAAGTTGGTAAGCATAGAGACAGAACCGTTAATATTAAAGAATGTAAAAACACCAATACAAAAAACATTAAACCTAAAAGTGAATGGTATTGATAAAAAAGTTAAATTAGACTATACTTCCGTTCAAGTAAGTGCAACAGTAGAACGGTTTACAGAAGGTACAATTAGTGTGCCTGTGCTTATAACTAATGTGCCTAAAGGAATAAAATTAAAGCATTTTCCTAAAAATGTAAATGTATCCTATTATACAAGTTTAGAAGCCTTTAATACTATAGACCTAATGAGGTTTAAAGTAATATGCAATTATAAAGACCTAAGAGGAGATAGTACTTATTTAACACCACTATTAATAGAGCAACCAGAAGGCGTAAAAAGTACGAGGCTGCATCAAAAAAAGATAGAATTTATTATTACAGAATAAACAATATGATTACAGTAGGATTAACAGGAGGCATTGGAAGCGGAAAAACTACAGTAGCTAAAGCATTTGAAGCATTAGGAGTACCTATTTATATAGCAGATGAAGAAGCCAAAAAATTAATGGTAAAGTCTAAGGTTATAAAACGTAAATTAACAACGTTATTTGGAGAAGAAGCCTATGTAAATAATGAATTAAACAAACCATTTTTATCTCAAGCTATATTCAATAATAAAGCTTTGCTGGAGCAAATGAATGCTATAGTACACCCAAGAGTTGGTAGACATTTTAATAAATGGAAAGCAAAGCAAAAAGCAGCATACGTTATTAAAGAAGCTGCTATTTTATTTGAAAATGGAAGCTACAAACATTACGATTATATTATAACAGTAATAGCCCAAAAATCGGTACGAATAGAGCGCGTAATGCAACGAGATAATACAACTAAAGAGAAGGTCCTTTCTATTATTAAAAACCAATGGGACGATGCTAAAAAAGTAGAAAAATCTCACTTTGTAATAGAAAACAATGATTTAGAATCTACAAAAAAACAAGTGTTAGCAATACACAAAAAACTTATTACATTTAAAAAGGAAGCTTAAATTTTAACATTTTTGTTAATGTAAGGTTAAATGGTCTTATTGCTAAATGTTAAAATATTAATTTTGAATGATGAGTAAAAAAGTATTTCTGGTTTTAGTCATCTTAATGAGTTTATCTTTAATGGGGATCATTTTTGTGCAAGCCTATTATATAACAAACTCAGTAAGAAACGAAGAAGATCAATTTGAATTTAAAGTTAAAAAAGCTTTAAGTGATGTTTCTAATGAAATTGGTAGTAGAGAATATAGAGATTATGTCTATAAACTATCAAAATTACTGAATAAAGGAGGGAAAGTTCCAGACTCTACAGCTATTTTAGATTTATATTTAAAAGAAGAAAAAGATGGAAGCAATGAGATCTCAACTTACAGACAAGGAATATTAGAAGAAAGTTATAAATTATCATCAACGCTCTTTGACATAGGTTTAGACAGTACAAGTATAAAACGCATTATTAATAGGCAAGAAACTAGGGTTATTAGAACAGATGCCGTAGACGGAAAAACTAGAACCAATGCAATGTTATCTCAGTTTGGTAATATAACACGTTCTATGAACGTATTATACGAGGATTTTTATGACGAATACGCGCATAGAAAACCAATTCATAAAAGAGTTAGTAAAGAAGAAATAGACGAACTCTTAAGAGATAAATTATTAGAAAGTAATATTGATATAGATTATGAGTTTGCTATTTACAGTAATGATTTAGCAACTAAAGTTAAAACAGAAAACTTTGAAAGAGAACAAGCATATGTAAGTGTGCCTTTTTTTAACAGTGAGAAAGGAGTAAGTAACTATAAACTATTAGTAGAATTTCCAGAACGTAAAAAATTCATTCTATCCTCAATAATGACCATGCTAATACTATCTGTAGTATTTACCTCGATTATTATTTTGGCATACTCTAGTGCATTGTTTCAATTAATAAAACAACGTCAAATTTCTGAAATAAAAACAGATTTCATTAATAACATGACACATGAGTTTAAAACACCAATAGCAACAATAAATTTAGCATTAGACGCTATTAGGAATCCCAAGATTATAGACGATAAAGAAAAAGTAAAACGTTATCTATCTATGATTAAAGAAGAAAATAAACGCATGCATGCACAGGTAGAAAATGTACTTCGTATATCTAAACTTGAAAAGAATGAATTAAATATAAGTAAGGAAAGAGTAGATACTCACGACCTAGTAGAAGATGCTATTACTCATGTAGAGTTAATTATAGAAGATAGAGGAGGGACTATCACAACAGACTTTAAGGCCGAAAAAACATCGGTATTGGCAAACGAAACACATTTTACTAATGTATTAGTAAATATTTTAGATAATGCTATTAAATACTCTGTAGACGCTCCAGTTATAAATGTAAATACACAGAATGTTGGAAATAACATTCTAATTAAAGTAAAAGATCAAGGTAGTGGAATGAGTAAAACGGCACAAAAAAGAGTGTTCGAAAAGTTTTACAGAGAACATACCGGAAACATACATAATGTAAAAGGCCATGGATTAGGTTTAGCATATGTTAAGAGAATTATAGAAGACCATCATGGTCATATATCAGTAGAAAGTGAAAAAGAAAAAGGAAGCACATTTACAATTAAGCTGCCATTAATATCGTAATTACTATGGAAGAACAACAAAAGAAAATACTATTAGTTGAAGATGATCCAAATTTTGGAACTGTCTTAAAAGATTATTTAATAATGAATGACTACGAAGTTACACATGCTAAAAATGGTATGGAGGGCTTTGAAAAATTCAAAAAAGATGATTTCGATCTATGTATCCTAGATGTTATGATGCCTTATAAAGATGGTTTCACTTTAGCTAAAGAAATAAGAGAGAAAAATACAGATGTACCAATTGTTTTCTTAACTGCAAAAGCAATGAAAGAAGACGTGTTAAAAGGGTATAAAGTAGGAGCAGACGATTACCTAAATAAACCTTTTGATAGTGAAGTGCTTTTAATGAAAATAAAAGCCATTATGCAACGTAAAGCAACAGAAACAGTTGCAGATAGTAAACAGTTTGAATTTAAAATTGGAGATTTCGATTTAAATTCTAAATTACGTTTTCTTAAATACAAAGGAGGAGAACCTACAAAGCTGTCTCCTAAAGAGAATGAATTATTACGTTTATTAGCATTACATGAAAATGATTTAATGCCAAGAGAATTAGCATTAACAAAAATATGGAGAGACGATAACTATTTTACATCTAGAAGTATGGATGTATATATCGCTAAACTTCGTAAATACTTAAAAGTAGACGATAAAGTAGAAATATTAAATATTCATGGAGAAGGTTTTAGATTAGTCGTTAACCACGAGTAAAACAAATCTTTTTACCATATAAAAAAACCTAAACAAAATTTTATTTTGCTTAGGTTTTTTTGTGTTCTAGAAAAATAATATAGTTATAAAACTATAATTGCTTCTTTATTTGATTGATAATTAAATCGAAATCATAATCATAATCAAACCAAAGCGTTTCTTTATGTCTCTTAAACCATGTTAATTGGCGTTTAGCAAAACGTCTGGTGTTTTTTTTAATTTCAGAGATGGCAAAATCTAATGCCCACTCTCCATTAAAATAATTGAATAATTCTTTATATCCAACAGTGTTTAGTGCGTTTAAATCTTGATGTTTTAATAAGCCTTTAGCTTCTTCTAATTGCCCCTGTTCTAACATAATATCTACACGTCTATTAATACGATCGTAAATTATAGAACGCTCCGCAGTTAAACCAATAGTAATAGTTTTAAAAGGACGCTTGCCTTTATCTTTATTTAAAAAAGAAGAATACGGCTGCCCAGAACCAATACAAATTTCTAAAGCACGAATAACCCGTTGTGGGTTATCTATGGCAATTGTATTATAGGCAACAGAATCTAATACTTTAAGTTGTTGTTGTAAAGTTTCTAAACCCTCAATCTCTAATCTATTATTTAATTGTGTTCTAATTGTTTTATCTACCTCAGGGAAGTAATCTAACCCTTTAGTAATGGCATCTACATATAAACCAGAACCACCAACCATAATAACCACGTTGTGTAATTTAAAAAGAGATTCTAAACGCTTTATGGCCTCTTTCTCGAAAGCACCAACATTATACTCTTCTATAATAGATTTATGGTGTATAAAATGATGTTTGGCTTCTGCTAACTCCTCTGGAGTTGGTGCAGCAGTACCAATTTGCATTTCATGAAAGAACTGACGAGAATCTGCCGAAATAATTTCTGTTTTAAAATGCTTAGCCAATTTAATACTTAAACTGGTTTTGCCAATGGCTGTTGGGCCAACAATGGACAGAAGTACCTTATTTGATTGTATAGATTTAATTTTGATTGGTTTAAAGTTAAAAAGCGGCTATTTGTTTATTTTATGCCCACACCCATAGCAAAACTCAGCATTGTCTTTATGCCCTTCTATAGAACAGCTTGGACAAGATTGTGTATTTACAGGAACTTCTTTATCGTTAGTTTTTGTTATTTCTGAAGTCACAATTCCAGTAGGAACAGCTATAATACCATAACCCAAAATCATAACCAATGAAGCTATAAATTGTCCTATAGGCGTTTGCGGTGCAATATCTCCGTAACCTACAGTTGTTAAAGTAACAATACACCAATAAACACTTTTAGGAATATTTGTAAACCCATTCTCTTCACCTTCTACCAAATACATAATAGTCCCTAGTATAATAGATAGAATGATTACTGCAAATATAAACACCGAAATTTTTACACGACTGGCCTTTAGGGCACGGACTAAATTATTTGAAGCGCCTAGGTATCTAGCTAATTTTAATATTCTAAAAACACGCAGTAAACGTAATGCTCGCAATGCAACCAATGCATGTGTGCCCACAAATATTAACGATAAGTATTTTGGAATGGTGGATAATAAATCTACAATACCATAAAAACTAGTAATATATTTTAATGGTTTTTTTACAGAAACGATTCTAGCAATATATTCTAAAGTAAATAATATAGTAACAACCCATTCTCCAATATTTAATAAATCATGATATTTATTATCTATACTAGTAACACTTTCTAGCATAACTAATACAATACTAGCTAGAATAAATATAAGCAGCACAACATCAAATAGTTTACCAGCAGGTGTGTCGGCTTCATAAATGACTTCATGAAGCTTCGTTTTCCAGTTTTTATGAGATGTTTGTTCTGTCATACTAATATCAAAAATACTAAAAGATTAATTACTTTTCTTTTAATACAATTAAAGAGTTGTTTTGTGTGTTTACAATATGTGAGAAAAAAGATTTTAAATGGTTGTAGTAATTAGAGGTATAAATAGCTTCATTAAAACTAAATTTAAAAAAGACCATTACGCTATCTCCTTCGTGTTTTGTATTTACTAATAGTACACCCGTATTATTAGGTAACTTCATAGATAAACTTTTGGGTAATTCTACAACTTCATATTTACCATTTAAATCTATTTTAAAGTTATATAAATAAGCTTCTTTATATCCAAAATCTATAGGGTAGGTACGTTCTTGTAATTTAAAAGGGTTTTCCGAGATATACTTAAATAAAAAAGGGTTTAAATAGATATTTTCGCCAATAATTTCTGGAGCTACAGTGATATTAAAAGTTTCTTTAAAAGTCTCACTATTCTTCTCTTTTGTGCTTACTTCATGGTTAGTAATATCCATAGCGGTGTATGCATCTTTATAAGCTTTAAGATATTCACTGCTATTACCAAAGTACTTGCGTTTAGCAGAAAGTGCATGGTATCCTGTTTTTTTAGATTTTATAGAACCTTCAATATTACCTTCATCGTTAAAAGTAAGTTCGGTTCTAAACGTTTTAGTCGTTGTTTTATTTGCTGTAAATGGAAGCCAATAACTTCCGTTTTTAAGATCTAATAGGCGACCATATTGGTTTAGGCATCTAAAGGATAATTGTCCAAATGCTAAATACGGGTCTACTGCATCTAATAAATAAGGGGTGCCATCTATAGTAGCTTGAACTATTAAGTAATTAAAATCGGTAAGTACTGGATATATTTTTGTTGCTAAGCCATTAGCTCGTGTAGAAATTAGTACAGTTTTAACATCGATGTCATTAGCATTTAGCAAATTAAATAATAATAAGTTAATTTCTGAAGCGCGACCAGATTTACTCTTTACTAAGTTTTTTAAAGACACTTCTTTAAATAAATTAAACTCTTTATTCCAAGTATAATTTTCCTGTACATATTTAAAGATATCTTGAGCTTTTTTAAGCTGATTTTTCTCTTTAGCAATTTCTGAAGACAATAAGCCTTTTGCTATGCTTTTTTTATTTAACTGCCTTCCTATACTTTGTTCCGTCTTTAAATCTTTATCTGTAGTCTTCCATGTTTTGGTATAGTTTTTTACACCACCATCGAAACCTCTTAATATTTTTAGTTCGTAATCTACTCTAGATAAATAATTATCTCTTGTAGTCATAAAATCTTCCTCTATAAATGCAGGAACATTTTTCATAACATATTTGGTAATTAAACAGTCGGCAGAAGCACCAGTACCATCAACAAGACATTTTTTTTTCAACGTCGCTTCATTAACATCTAATTTTTGTTCTCCAACCAATTTTATATTGTATTCATAATTTCCAGGAATACTAGCTCTATATTCACTATATAAAGTAGGAATGTCGTTTTGAAAAGACCAACCTCTATACTTAAATAAAAAAGGAGTTTCTAGTGTATAACTATACGAAATAACAGAGCCTTCTTTTATATTTGGAAGTGTAAATTTTACTCGTGTAATATTATTATTGTATTGCTCTCTAAAGATTTGATTGTTTTCTAATTTAGTTCTAACAATATTACCGTTTTCTATATTACTTGTTGTTGCTTGTATGTTGGATATTTTTTCTTTAGAACTACCTTGGTCATTATTGTAGAGTCCTACAATAACATTGGCATGACTGAATCCTTCACGGTCTAAAATTTTAATTTTTCGTTTAACTTCTGTTTTAAGTTTATAACTATCTTGATCTAGATAAGAACTACCAAATTCGTATATAACAAGTGCGTGTGCGGTTGAATCTTTTTTAAAGGTATTAGTTTCAATATCGTCTCTAGATACTATATAATTCTCTGAGTTAAATTTTGTTTGACCAAAGCCAATTATTGATAAGAGAAAAAAGGTTAAAAAAAAAGGAGTTTTCATTTATAGTGATATAATTTTTATTTTTTTATTACGTCTTAAATAACTTTGTATAATGTGTTTATTATCTCTATTATTTTCCATAGGAGTTATAATAGACTCTAATACTTTTTTGTTGTTAATTTGATAATTTAAATTATAATAGCCTATACCTTTAAAAATACCATTCTCTATTAAAATGGCACTACGTTCATCAACTTCACGGCCACGATCTATAATAACCATGTTTTTATTTTCGTAACTATTTTTTGCTATTAATTGTTGTACTCTTTCATTATAAACTTCAGGATCTTCTTCTTGTATACATGCACCATTACATTCTTCTATATTATAGTTAAAGCAGCTAGAATCGGATTTATATAAACCAGTTAACTTCTGGCATAATTTAAATTTTTCTACAGCATTAAATAAAAAAGACTTTCCACTTTGTTTATTATTAAAGGTCGTAATAGCATTTTTACGCCCATCTGCTTTATCTAAATAGAGATTAAGGTAACCCTCATTATCTGTAAAACTATATAGTGCATGATTAAATTTTCTTTTTCTTAATGCACGATTAAGGGGAGGTCTATTACGTTTAATTTCTTCACTTTCTTTTAAAAGTGCAACAAGCTCGCTTCCTGTGGCATCGTAAGTAACAGTAGCAACTTGTTTTTGTATTTTTTTAGATTTTATATTGGTTCCTGTGAAGTGTTGGTTTATTCTCTTTTTTAAGTTTTTGCTTTTACCAATATAAATAATATCGCCATTTGCATTATGTATATAGTATACACCAGTTATAGAGGGAACACTACCAACAATATCTATAAGTTTAGGTTCTAATTGAAGTTTAGGTGTTTTACGTATGGCGTTTTGAATAATCGTTTTTTCTACATCTTTAGCTAATAATAGTTTAAATAGTTTTACTGTAGCTAAAGCATCTCCAGAGGCACGGTGTCTATCTGTTACTGGAATTCCTAATGCGCGAACTAATTTTCCTAAGCTATACGAAGGTTGATCTGGAATTAAATCTTTAGATAATTCAACAGTGCATAAGGTTTCACGTTCAAAGTTAAAACCTAAACGGCTAAACTCGGTACGTAAAATACGATAATCGAAATTAGCATTGTGAGCTACAAGAATACTATCTTGAGTTATTTCTACAATACGTTTTGCTACTTCGTAAAATTTAGGCGCATTACGTAGCATTTTACTATTAATTCCTGTTAAGTTAACAACGAAAGGTTGAATCTCTCGTTCAGGATTAACTAAACTTATAAACTGATCTACAACTTCATGCCCATCAAACCTATATATAGCAATTTCTGTTATGCCTTCTTCATTAAACTTCCCTCCGGTTGTTTCTATGTCTACTATTGTATAAATAAGTTATATTGTTTTATAAAGTTATAGTCACTTTTAAGAAAACTAAATGCTAAACAGCATAGTTTCTGGAGCCAAATATACTACTTCCTACGCGAACCATTGTACTTCCGGAAGCAATTGCTAATTGATAGTCTCCACTCATTCCCATAGAAATAGTATGTAAATTACAATTAGGAGTATTTAATGACTTTAAATTATCGAAAGTTTGTTTTAATGTTGCAAATTCCTGTTGTATTTGCTTTTTATTATCTGTAAAAGTAGCCATCCCCATAACACCAACAATATTTACATGTTTTAATTCAGAGTATATTTCCGATTGTAAAAGTGTCTGCGCTTCTAGAGGTGTCATTCCAAATTTAGAATCTTCGGAAGCTATTTTTATCTGTAATAAGCAATCAATTTTACGATTGTGTTTTTGGGCTTGCTTATTAATTTCCTTTAGCAGTTTTTTACTTTCTACACCATGAATTAAATCAACAAAAGAGGCCATATACTTTACTTTGTTTGTTTGTACATGCCCAATCATATGCCATTTTATATCTTTAGGCATAACCTCTTGTTTTTCGGCCATTTCTTGAATTTTATTCTCGCCAAAAATGCGTTGCCCTGCATTGTAGGCTTCCATTAAGTCACTAACAGGTTTTGTTTTAGATACAGCTACTAATGTTACATGTTCTGGTAATGTAGATTTTATAGTATTGAGGTTGTTTGCTATGCTCATATTATACTTCAAAATTAGTTTTCGATACGATTTTTCATGCTTCAAAATTACTCTAACAGACGTTAACTTCTGTTTTTATATTATAATAATCTACTATTTTAAAACTCGTAAATAGTAACACCGCTTCTTAATTTGGGTTGAATATAAGTGCTTTTTGGAGGCATTTTTAAACCATCATTTGCAATTTGTTTTAAATCATCTATAGTGGCAGGAACCATACCAAACCCTACAATATATTCTCCATTATCTATTTTACTTTTTAAATTTACAATATCTTTTTTACCACTTAAATAATCTATACGTTCATTATTTCTTAAATCTGAAATTCCAAGAATAGGTTTCAAAATAGTTTTATACAACAGTTGAGCATCTAGCTCATCTAGAGAAGTTTCAAATTTAAAATTAGTTTTTCTAAGATATAAAGAGTAAAACTCCCCATCTAAATACATACTAAAATGATGTTTTTTTGAAGGTTTATAAGGAAAAATCCCCCTATTTTCAATACGAAACATAGCATCTAACTTAATTAAAAACTCTTCCTTTGTTAGCCCGTTTAAATCTTTAACTAAACGATTAAATTCGTGTATTCTTAAATCAGATTCAGGAATAAGGTAGCTCATAAAAAAATTATAAGGTTCGGTACCATTATGCGCTTTATTATTTATTTTTAAATCGTTACTTAACAATTGAGAAGAAGACGATCTGTGGTGCCCATCTGCTATATATAGTGTGTCCATAGCTTCAAAGGCTTTTGTAATAGATTCTATATGTGCCTTATCTTCTATTAGCCATAAATAATGGGTGTCTCTATAAGTTGTTGTAAACTCAAATTCGGCACGTTGTTTTTGTGTGTGTGCTATTATGTTAGAAATAATGTCATTATCTGGGTAGGTGAGCAGTACTGGTTCTGCGTTAAACCCTACAGTTTTTAAATAGTCTTTAAAAACAATCTCTTTACTCGCTATAGTATCTTCATGTTTTTTTATAACATCTGTTTCATAATCTGTTACACTAGCAGCAGCAACAATACCATTAAAAACTTCTTTTTCTCTATTTACAATTTTATAACTATAATAGGCAGGAGTTTGGTCTTGTATAAAAACATTATCTTCTTTAAATTCTAAATACCTGTTTTTTACCAATTGATAGCGCTCTTCTCCAGAAATCTCTTTGTCGTATTTGTAGCCAGGATTTACAATATGTAAAAAAGAAAATGGATTGTAATCTAATCGTGCTTCACGCTCAGCTTGAGTATAGCTTTGGTAAGATCTAGATGCTACTAAACTTACTTTATCTCTAGTTGGTCTTACTGCTTTAAATGGAAGTATTTTTGCCATAGTTTTCAGTATTCGTGTTTTTTACTCTCTATTATTTTTTATAAATAAAGTAGGATCTAAATAGCCAATTGTTTCATTAGAGTAACCATTACCAATATCTAAAGTTAAGGCATCTCTAATTTCTAAGTGCAAGTGCGCGAGATAGATTCCGTTGCAGTTACCTATTGTTGCAATTTGGTCTCCTTTTTTTACAAAGCTACCTTCTGTAACAACAATACTATCGCAATGTGCGTATAAAGATTTATATAGTTTATTATTATAATAATGTACTATTTGGGCAACATTACCCCAACCGCCTTCATAATTTTTTACTTCTGCTATGTATCCATTAGCAATACTGTAGATAGGGTCGCCTAAATCTGAGTTTCCGCCACCCACACCATTCCAGTCATCACCTAAATGATTATTTTCTCCAAAAGGTTGAGCGTTGTAGTAGCCTTTAGCATCTGGTTTACCTACAGGAAAGTCAAAACTATTTGCTACAAAATTGGGATTAGATTTAAATAAAGCTCTATAATTAATAACGCCTTTGGTGGTATCTTCTATTGTTATTTTTGAAGTTGTTTCGCTTAAAACAATAGTATCTTCTGTTGCTTGTTTTGTTTCCATTTTACAAGAGACGATAACTAATATAACAATAACAGATACTATTGTTTTAATATGAAACTTCATATTTTACATTTTATATAGATTAAGCGAATTGTTTAGCTACTTTTTCAGCTTTTCTACTTTCGCTATAATCGTAAAATCCTTCACCAGATTTAACACCTAATTTACCCGCATTAACCATATTTACTAATAAAGGACACGGTGCATATTTAGGGTTTTTAAAACCATCGTACATTACATTTAATATAGATAAACAGACATCTAAACCAATAAAATCGGCTAATTGTAATGGTCCCATAGGGTGAGCCATTCCTAATTTCATAACTGTATCTATTTCACTAACACCCGCAACACCGTTATATAACGTTTCGATAGCTTCGTTTAACATTGGCATTAAAATCCTGTTAGCAACAAAACCAGGATAATCGTTAACCTCTGTAGGAACTTTTCCTAAAGTTTTACTTAACTCCATTATAGTATTGGTTACATCGTCACTGGTATTGTAACCACGAATAATTTCTACTAACTTCATAATTGGTACAGGATTCATAAAGTGCATACCTATTACCATTTCTGGTCTAGAAGTTACTGCTGCAATTTGAGTAATGGAGATAGAAGAGGTGTTTGTAGCTAAAATAGTGTCTTCTGGGCAGGCCTCGTCTAACTGTTTAAATATTTTAAGTTTTAAGTCTAAGTTTTCTGTAGCAGCTTCTACAACTAAACCAGCATATTCTACACCTTCGTTTATGTTTGTATACGTTGTTATGTTTTCTAGAGTTGCTACTTTGTCTGCTTCAGAGATTTTCTCTTTAGCAACCATTCTATCTAAATTTTTAGTAATAGTTGCTAGTCCTCTTTTTAAAGACGCTTCACTAATATCAATAAGTTGTACTTTAAATCCTGATTGTGCAAAAGTGTGAGCAATACCATTACCCATTGTTCCTGCTCCAATTACTGCTATGTTTTTCATAGAAAAGTTTATTTTTTATTCCCGCAAATACAGGAATCTTGTTAATGTTAAAAAATTATATTTAAGGTATGAGATGTTCTCTTTCGTGGAAATTAAAACTGATTAATAATCATTGTAGCCACACGCAATGCTTCTGTTCCATCATGTAATGTAACAATAGGCTTGGTGTTATTATTTATAGCATCTGCAAACGTTTCAAGCTCATCTAAAATGGCATTGTTTGTAGATATTTCTGGATTATCGAAGTAAATCTGTTTTTTTATACCTTCTGCATTTTGAAGAATCATATCAAAGTCTCCAGGGTTTTCCGGAGCATCTTTCATTTTTACAACTTCACATTTTTTTTCTAAGAAATCTACAGAGATGTAGGCATCTTTTTGAAAGAATCTCGTTTTTCTCATGTTTTTTAACGAAATCCTACTTGCAGTTAAGTTCGCAACGCAGCCATTTACAAACTCTATTCTTGCATTGGCAATATCTGGAGTATCACTTATTACAGAAACACCACTGGCAGACACATGCTTTACTTTAGATTGTACTACACTAAGGATAACATCTATATCATGAATCATTAAATCTAAAACCACAGGAACATCTGTACCACGCGGATTAAACTCTGCTAAACGGTGTGCTTCTATAAACATTGGTGAATCTAGTTGTTCTTTTACAGCTATAAAGGCAGGATTAAAACGTTCTACATGCCCCACTTGTCCTTTTACACCATGTTCTGCAACTAAAGCCCTTAAAGTTTCTGCTTCTTCAACAGTATTAGTTATAGGTTTTTCTATAAAAATATTTTTGCCCTTTGCAATAGCTTGCTTAGCACAATCGTAATGTGATAGCGTAGGAGTTACAATATCTACCATATCTACAGCTTCTATTAAAGCTTCAATAGTATTAAAGTATTTATAACCAAATTCTTCTTCTACTCTTTTGGCATTAGCCTCGTCTGCATCATAAAACCCAACAAGGTTATATTTTTTAGATTGATTTAGTAGTCTTAAATGAATTTTACCAAGGTGTCCAGCACCTAATACTCCAGCGTTTAGCATTCTCTATTACGTTTTCAACAAAACTAAGTATTTTTCGGTATTTATTTATGCGAATATGCTAATAAAATGGACTTTAGCTATGGATACTATAATTTATAGAGAAATTAGTTTTCGACTTTAAAATCTTTCACTAATTTTATCCCTACTAAACTCTCTAACTTTTGAACGATACTTTTAAACATCAAGGCTTACGATTACAGTTGGTTTCTGTATTGAAATCCAAAGGAATAGCTAATGAAGCTGTTTTAAAAGCCATTACTAAAATACCTAGACATTTATTTATGGATTCTAGTTTTTTAGATCATGCCTACCAAGATAAAGCATTTCCTATTGCTGCAGACCAAACCATTTCACAACCCTATACTGTGGCTTTTCAAAGTGAGTTATTACAAGTTAAAAGAGGTGATAAGGTCTTAGAAATAGGTACAGGAAGCGGCTATCAAACAGCTGTGTTATGCGAGTTAGGTGCTAAAGTATATAGTATAGAGCGCCAACAAGAGTTGTTTAAAAAAACGAGTAAGTTTTTACCAAAATTAGGGTATAGACCTAAAAAATTAATTTTTGGAGATGGCTATAAGGGGATGGTAGAAGAAGCGCCTTTTACTAGTATTATAGTCACAGCAGGCGCCCCTTTTGTACCTAAACCGTTGTTAGCACAATTGGCAATTGGTGGACGTTTAGTAATTCCTGTGGGCAATAAAGTACAAACTATGACACTTTTTGTTAGAACTGGCCCTAAAGCTTTTGAAAAAACTGAACTAGGAGAATTTCGTTTTGTACCTTTACTAGAGAACAAAAACTAGAAAGGCATGAAATGTTTAATTTATATATTATTAGTAGTATCCTTTACAAGCTTTTCTCAAGATTATACAGAATATCTTACAGGAAACATCAATGATTTAGTTGTTGTACCCGAATCTGGAATTTGTTTAATGGGCGGTGCTAGCGAGAGTGACGAAGCTATGATTTGGTTTTTAGAAAAAGCCAATGGAGGTGACGTTGTAGTACTAAGAGCATCAGGAAGTGATGGTTATAACGATTATTTTTATACCGAATTAGGTGTTTCAATAAATTCAGTAAGAACATTTGTTATTAATAATGTTAATGGCGCAATTGACAGTTATGTTTTAGATAAAATAGAAAAAGCTGAAGCGATTTGGTTTGCAGGTGGTAACCAATATAACTACATAAATTATTTTAAAGATAATGCTGCAGAATTAGCTTTAAATGAATTTATAAATACAAAGCAAGGTGTTATAGGTGGTACTAGCGCAGGAATGGCTATTTTAGGAAGTAGTTATTTTGATGCAGAAAATGGTACAGTAACAAATGCAGAAGCATTAGCAAATCCATACGATAATAAAGTCTCTTTAGGGTATAATGATTTTTTAGATATTCCATATTTAGAAGGTGTAATAACAGATACGCATTATGATGACCCAGATAGGCGTGCAAGGCATAGTGTTTTTCTAGCAAGACATGCTACAGATACTGGCTTTGCCTCTTTTGGTATAGCCTGTAATGAATACACAGCAGTATGCGTAGATAATAGTGGTAGAGCTTATGTGTATGGAGATTATCCAAATTATGAAGAACATGCTTATTTTATTAGCAGTAATTGTAATATAGAAAACTTTAGCCCAGAGCTTTGTTCTAGTGGTAATCCTTTAGACTGGAATAAGGGTGGAGAAGCTTTAAAAGTGTACAAAGTTCCTGGAATGACTACTGGAGAAAACTATTTTGAATTAAGTGATTGGACTAACGGTAATGGCGGGACATGGGAAAATTGGTATATAGAGAACGGAACTTTTAATACGGCATCTACAACAAATCCGTTTTGTAATTTACTTTCAGTAACCGAATTCACAGATAAAAACATAGTGGTATATCCTAACCCATTTCAAAAAGAATTGCAAGTTTCTATTCCGTATTCAAATTATAAGGTCGTTTGTTATGATAGCTTTGGGAGAGTAGTTGCATCTGTTAAAAATAAAAATACAATTGATACGTCTTTGTTAGCTTCAGGTATATATTTCGTTAATGTAACTTATAAAGGTGCTTCTAAAACGATAAAGATGATTAAAAAATAGTAGTTTTTAGTCTTCAAGTCGTATTTTTATTTTAATTCAGTTTTTGGTACAATAAGGTTACTCTTTTAAAGTGTTAGTTATAACATTTAAAAAGCTTTCATCGAATAAAATAGTAATAATAAAATCATTTAGACTTTCTGTTAGTTGTTGTGCTTCTGTAGGTGTTAAGTTATTAAAAAATAGGGCAAGCTCTGTTGTATTTCCTTTTTTATCGGTAGCGTAAAAAGCTTTAGTTAGTACAAAAGATGTCGAGCCTCCTTTAGTTCCAGCATGCTTTAAGTTTGCTTTATTTCTGGGGCTTTGCATTAATCCTTCCATAACATTATCTAAAAGGGTCTGTACATTAGAGGTGAAATAAGTTTTAGAATTAAATTTCTGCATTAATTTTGCATATTCTTTTGTAGTAGATGCTGGTAAATTATCGGACCATATTTTTTGTATTGGCATGCTTAAATCTCCTAAATCTTTCTTGTATAAAGTATCAGATAATAGTTTATTATGTATAATCTCGGTAGACGCTATATAATTTTTTAAAGGCATTCCTTTTAAAGCAATTTGTAGGCCCTGTCTTTTAAATTGAGGAAATGCTTCCTTGCCAACAAATAAAGAGGATACTAAATAATAAATTTCGGAATGATTTTCTATACCTAATGTTTTAATACGGTTGTTTATGTTTTTTAAACCTAGTTTATGTTGTAGCCATTCTGTATTTGCATTAGAGCTAAATAAAATCATCCCTTTTGCAATGTTCCGAATACTTATTTTGTTGTCTTTAATATCTGGTTCTACATATTTTAACCATGCGGTATGTGCGCCACCATCTGTATAAGCAGCATAATAAGTGTCTAACTCTTTTAAAGGAATAAGTGTTTCTGGGTTTATAGTACCATTGGCTGCTTGCTCTGCATATTCTATAGCTATAATTATTTTAACAGTACTAGCTAGCGGTTGCAATCGTTCTGCATTTTTATTAGCAATAATTTTATTGTTTCTAATAAGTGTAATGGCCGCTTTGTCTGGGTTCTCCTTTATAAAATTTATAATATTAATTTTATTGGATGAAAAATAACGCATCCCAATAATACCAATAGTTATTGCTAGCCCTAAAAGAGCAGTACCGATAATTAAAATTGCCTTAGTCATAAATTCGTATTTTAATATAAGTAGCGAAATACGAATATCGTTACATTTTTTCTGCATTTAAAATTAATAATATTAATAGCGTTGATATTGTTTTTAAACAAATCAAGGTGGTTTGCAATGACTAATAATAACATGGTTGTTTGTTGTTATTATTGGTGTTTATATAGAAGTTAGTTATAGCTTGTACTATTAAGTTTCAAAAAAACTATTTCATTACCCATTTTTTTGATCCTTTATTTAAAATTGCGTTATAACAATCTTTATATAGTTTTCTTAAATATGAATTTGTAATAAGGTTTTTTGATTATCCGTAATCAATTATAAAGTCTGCTGTCAACCTAAACTTGTTTCAGGTTCTCACTATAAAGCATCTATGTTTTTAGCCGTTATGTGATGCTGAAACAAGTTAAGCTAGACATGATAGTAGCATTATAATACAAAAAGGACAACCTGTAAGGTTTTATTGATTTGGTTAAGTTTCAATAATATTTACAAATTTATATTTAAGAATTGTTTTCTATTAATAAAATTACTTATGCATAGTCTTTAGTAATAACGTTAATTATTACATTTCAGTGTGTTTAAAAGCTAAATCCAAATAAAACGGCATCATTTAAAAAACCACTTTGGTAAGAGCGAACATAATCTACACGTAAAAATCTAAATTTACCAAACCCTAAATTATCTATTCCGATAGAATATTCACTATAAGGTTTGTTGTCTTGTGTTATAGCTGCATTTGCGCCTATAATTAGGTTAAAGTTAAGTTTATTTAATAATGGTATTTTATTTAAAATAAAACCATTAAAATTATGTTCTACATGCATTTCTGCATACGATTTATTAGTGCTTAGCCCGTAATATGGTAAATTTTTAAAGGCATTTAAGTACGATCCATCCAATTTAACGTTGGTTTGATTGCCATTGAAGTGATGATAATCCATAAAGGCTATATTATCTGCGTTAGAGAAGGTCCCACCGCTTACATTGTATCTAAAAAGGCCTTTATTACCCAAAGATACATTTTGTCTTAGTCTAACCTTAAACTGATCGAAATTATAGTTTTCGTTAGTTGCTCCCAATCCTTTTTCGTAACCAATGCTTAAAGTGGGGTATTTATTACTTCGTATGTTATACTTTCCGTCTGGATAACTTAAATAGTTTTGTGCAAAATTTATTGTTGTAATGGCATTAAATTTAACAATATTGTGTGTGCTAAAAGGAGCAATACCATAAGCTAACTCATTTACAGGGTTGTTACTTGTATAACGATCTCCATCTTCATTAATTAAAGTATAGTCTGTATTATTAAATAATGCTTTTCTACGTTCGTAACTTAAAGAAGAATTAAAGAAAAAGCCGTTAAGTATCTCTTGTGAGAATGCTAATTGAGCGAAGCTTTTATCATAAAGTTTCATGTAGTTATCTTCAAAAAACAAGGTACTTACAGCATTCTCTAATCTAGAAATAGGTCTAGAGGCATTAAATTGCTCAGTTTTTACACCGCCAGAAAGCGATATAGAACGTTTATTTTTATTATTAAACTTGTAATATATAGAAGCCGTACCACGTAAACGATCGTCTGCTTCTCCATAATTTATATTAGAATTGATACTTAAAAAACGCTTGTACTCGTCGTAACGCTTGGTATAATTTAAACCAACATTACCATTCCAGCCTTGTACGGTATTAAAGCTAATACGCTCAAGAGGAGAACTTATACTAAATCTATACTTTTTATGTGAGTTTTGGTAACTGTAGCCTCCTATGATGTCTCCTAGTTTAAATTTATTGTTTTTTTGATCTATAGAATCTAAATACGGTTTAGATTCTTTTACTATTTGTATACTATCTTTTTTTACATAATCTGTAGATTCAGCAACGGTTAAAGGTACTGGGCGTATAGTACTCCAATATGTAGAATCCTTTTTATTAGAGTTTTCTGCAAAGGATAATACTTCTCTGTTAAATGTTCTAGCTTCAAATTCTGGTGAAAAGTTATAATTACTATATACCGATGTAAAACGACCATCTCCTTTAATACCAAAAAGACCAAATCTAAAATCGAAGGTTTGCGATATTAATGCCCACACACCATCTTTTTCTGAATACGAAAACGTTTGTTGTATGGTAAATAAATCTACAGGTGCAGTTTTTACTTGAGCGCCTCTAATATTTACATCAACAGCGTATAGGTTCCATTGATCTTCTATAATATAAACGTAACCAGAGAAGGCCTTATCATTTTCACGTTTAGGCGTTATTTTTATTTTATTAATTAGGTTGTTCTTATCATCGTAAAATACACCTTCTAGTTTATAACGATAATAGTTAAAAGCCATATCGGAGATTGGAGAAACTACTTGTGTACCTAATTCGAAAGTATTTTTATAAAAATTGAAATTAACATCGCTAGCATTATTAAAACTAAAACCATTATCATCACCACTAACTTTAGATGCTATTATTTTTTCTTTTAGTGGTTTAGGACTTTGGTATTTTAATTTAGAAATAGTTTCCGATAGATATATAATACCACTTCTAGTAGAATCTAATCCGCCACCTAAATCTCCAACCTCTTGACCTAAGATTTTTTCAGGTGCATTTTTAATTTGAATAACACCACGAGAGTAAAAGTCTGATGTGTATTTGCTTAATTTCTTAAGGACTTTTTTTCTATTGTTGATAGTATTTCTAATAATACTATTTGCAGGATTCTCTTCAGAGTTTACAATCACTTCATTTAAAGAAATATCTTCTTCAACCAATACAGCATCCAAAGTAAATGGGAAACTTTTAATAGTAACGTTTTTTTTCAATGTTTTATAGCCCAAATATTGAAACACAATAGTATAATTACCTGGCTTAGTTACATTAAGCTCATACATCCCTTCACTATTTGTGGTTGTTCCTGTATAAGTGTTATCTATAAAAATGTTGACAACAGGAAGTGTTTCGTTTTTTGAAGAGGTTACTGTTCCTGTAATTTGCGCAAAAGAAAAGCTACACAATAATAATATAGCAAATGATAGTAAAGATTTTAACATGTGTTGGTTTTGTTTCTTATTGTTTGTATCTATTAGTATAGACGCACATTTTATAAATAAGGTTGCCCGAAACTAATTATTTTATGTGTAAATCTATAATATAGACACCAAACATAGATATAAAACGTACATGCGTTTGTTATAGTATTCCTAAAACTTTGTGAAATTTATTTTAAATAAAACTTTAAAAGTTTTTCTTTATTCTATCTAGAGAGCGTTTATTGTCTCTATCTTTAATGGTTTCTCTTTTGTCGTATAACTTTTTACCTTTTGCTAAGGCTATGTCTAGCTTAGCATAACCGTTTTCGTTAATAAATAAGCGTAAAGGCACAATAGTAAGCCCTGTGTTTTGGACTTCTTTATTTAGCTTTTTTAATTCTCGTTTATTAAGCAATAGTTTACGCTCTGCTTTTGGTGCATGATTGTAGTGATTACCATATAGATATTCTTGAATAGTCATATTAACAACAAATAACTCTCCTGCTTCGTTAAACTCGCAAAACGACTCTGCAATAGAGGCTTTACTCTCTCTAATAGATTTTATTTCGGTTCCAGTAAGGACAATTCCTGCGGTATATTTATCTAATATCTCGTATTGAAATCGTGCTTTCTTATTCTGTATGTTTATGTTTTTTTGCATGTGGAGCAAAATTAAGTATAAAAATTAAAATAGACTTATGCTATTTGGTTAAAGAGGTTTTTTATCCAATCGTTAACTATGCAATCCATAATAATATGTACTCTAGGTTTGTTACTTCTATTATGAACTTCATGAGTAATGTGAAAATTACAATACCAAGTTTCTCCAGTTTTCATTTTAACGGGCTTGTTATCAAGTAGTATTTCTACTTGGTCATTGGTTTCTACAGGAATATGAATACGTATTTTACCATGCTCTAGACTATAACCTATATCTCTATGTGGTTTTATACTCGCACCTGCATCTAAGGTGTGAATTCTAAAGGTTTCTTTATTGCATTTAAAGGTTTCTAATACCGATAATAAGTAAGGGCATTTTTTTAAAGCTTCATTTGGTATAAATACTGGTAAGCCATCTGTACCAATTATAGGCTCTATAAAGTGTTTAGACCATAATGTTTCTAGCGTTACAGAAGGATTATAAATATCGTAATAGTCTTTAAGGGTGAACTGTAAAAGTTCTTGTTTTATAACCTCAGTATCAAAAGTAAAAGGAAGTTTTATAGCGTTCATGTTGTTTTATAATAGCAATTAGTATAACAAGGAATTAAAGTACAATTTTGGATTTAATGATTATATAACTTTTGTATAAAATTAAGTGATGTGTAATTCTTTTTGCATTATTACCATACCTCTTAATGGTTCATGTAACAATTCAAAATTTAAATGAGATTTTCCTGTTATTGTAAACCCTTCTTTTAAGTAAAATTTAAGGGCTTGTTTTTGCGTATCCATAGCTTTTAACCATAATACGTTGTTGTTATGGGCTATTGCTTGTGTTGTTATCCAATGAAACAATTGTTTTGCAACACCTTTTCCTTGGGCTTGGGTTCCTAAATAAATTCTATTAATATAGGTGGATAATCTACTAAAACTGTTTGGAGAGGTTTGATTGTGTCGTATTCTAATAATACCAACAGTTTCGTTATTATACTCCACAAAATAGTAATGACTATCTGGTTCTAAAAGTTCTTTTTCTAGCGGTTTTTTACTGTAAAATAGATTAATATAAAAACTACAATTTTCATTAACCCATAAATGTTTATATACGGGTGGATAAATGGTTTCCATTAACTTGTATAGCTTAGATTGGCTACTAATTGTAACGGGAGTTAATTGTAAATTATTTGAAATCCTAACGGTTGGTGTCATTCTCTATTTAATATGGGTTGCCGTTTTTTGTGTTACTGCCTGTTACAATTGCTATTCCAGATGAGGTGCCAATTCTATCGACTCCTAAATTTATATATTTAAGTGCTGTTTTGGTATCTCTAATACCTCCAGAAGCTTTAATTTTTACAACGGTATTGTTGGTAACACTTTTCATTAGTTTTATGGCATTAACTGTAGCACCATTGGTTCCAAAACCAGTTGAGGTTTTAATAAAGTTAGCACCACTGTTTACAGCAAGTTCACTAGCTTTTATAATTTCTATTTCATCTAGATAGCAGGTTTCTAAAATAACCTTTAATAAGGTGTTTGGTATAGCTTTTCTAACAGCTTCTATATCTTGCCAAACAGTATCGAAAGCTTTGCTTTTTAAAGCGCCGATATTTATAACCATATCTATTTCGTCTGCGCCATCTTTTACAGCTTGTTGTGCTTCTGCAACTTTAGCTTCTGTACTCATAGCGCCTAAAGGAAAACCAATAACACTACAGATTTTAACGGTGCTATCTTTAAGCTGAGATTTGGCTTGTTTAACATAACAAGAGTTAACACATACCGAAAAGAATTCATGCATTTTTGCTTCATTACAAAGTGCAATAATATCTGTTGCTGTTGTTGTTGGTTTAAGTAAGGTATGATCTATATATTGATTGAAAGTCATAAATTTATTTAAAATATAATATTATTCAGATGTATATTTTGATAATATTCGTCAGTTCGAGTGGATTTTACGATTGAAAATGAGTGAAATCTGTATCGAGAACAAGAATTTTATTTAAAAAATGTTCTCGATACGATTTTTTAAGCTTCGCTTGGGTATCTTCAATCAAAATATATTTTGATTTCAATAATCTCAAAATCACTCGAACTGACATGTAATAGTCATTTTTAATTCCAAATACACAATATGTAATTTAAAATATAAAAATACAATCTTTTCATTAGGACTGCATTGTTTTTAACTTTTAGATGTATATTTTCAAGAAAACAATACTAAACCATAACTTTTTTAGAGCGTATTTGTAATAAGCGTTCTTCAAAAGTAATAGCATTAATAGGTTGTAAAATGCTTTCGAATAAGGTATTCATATCTTCAGCATGTATTGCTCTTTTTTGTTCTAATAAATTAAAATGTGTGAAACCACACCAAATAACAGCTTTTAGTTGAGTTTTGTTTTCATTATACATGCGCATTTCTACATATAATTCACTTTCGGTTTTACGGAATAATTGAGAGCTTATTGTTACCGTTTCCATTAAAAACGCAGGTTTTAAGTAGGCAATTTGATTACTACTAGAAACCCAACTTTTTCCTGTACGTTTTGCCATGTCGAACATATCTAAATTATAATGTTCTAAAATTGCATCTTCTCGATGATTAATAAAGTAGTTAATATAACTTCCGTTATTTAAATGGTTAAATGGATTGCAATCTTGAAATCTAATTTTGGTTTTACTTTCTACTACTTTTGGTAATGTTTTCATTTTTAGTTTTATTTAAATATACCAATCGGTATATTATTAATTAAAAAAATATTAAGCTTTTAGCTCATTATGTATCATGTGGTCTATTTGTGTTGTGGTGTCTTTTATATAAAATTCATCATCCATAGTATAGGTCATAAATACAGCACCTTGTATCATAGAATCTATACGTTTTGCATAATGCATTGCGTTAATCTCTGAAGAAATTTCTCCTATTTCAATACCATTTTCTATAATAGTTGCTACTTGATCTTGTATTCGCTCTATTACCACACGTACTTTTTCCAGTAATTTTGTGTTTTGGTTGTTTGCATCTACACCAATGTTAAGAACAGGACAGCCACCAATTTGTTTGCTGTAATCGTAATAATTTCTGTAAAAGTCTGAAATAAGAAATAATTTTTGAATAGGGGAGTCACTACGTTCTAGATGCTTAGCTATTTGATTCATCATGTTTTTTACTGTGAATTTAAAGGCTGCTATGGCTAAAGATTCTTTATTTTCAAAATTACCGTAAATAGCACCTTTTGTTAAGCCAGTTGCTTTGGTAATATCACTCATGCTTGTTGCTGCATAACCATTTTTATTAAAAATGGGTGCTACAGTTTCTAAAATAAATTGTGTAGTGAGTTCTGCTTTTGTTAACATAAGTACAAATGTAATAAAAAAATACCGATCGGTATTTTTTTATTACAGCTAATATTCTTGTTTACTAATAGGAATTAGTGAGGCGGACAGAGAATTCCAACCCATTCGTTTGTTTTTTTTGTGTATAATTTTTCGAATGCATGACCTTTATCTGTACTGTTATAATAATATTTTAATAAATAGTAAGGATTACCTCTGGCTCCTTTTTCTGGAGCAATGTTGGTATAGTAGTGTACAGCCCCTTCCCAGTCTTGTTGTTGTAAAATATATCCCCAGCTAGCTTTTAATTTGTTGTTAGATTTAGAGTAGTTGAAAAATTGATCCTCAAGGCTTTTTATTTTTGCATTGTACCACTTGTATTTATTACTTTTTTTATAGGTTTCCCAATCGTCAAGAGCAGTTTTAAAATGTTGTATTTGGTTTTGTTTAAAGCCTAAGTTGCTTTTGTTAATTCGTTTTCTAAAGTCTTTGCGTAAGTTTTCCCACCTGCTCTTAGAACTAAGTGTGCTTAAGTAACGATCTACTTTTTTATGATAAGCTTTTATTTCGTAAACAGTGTTTTTAGATGCCTTGTTTACTGTTTTTAAATCTTTAGTGAGTTCTTTATTTAAGGCTTTTAATTTAGCATTGTTATTTGCTTGAGCATTAAAACTATTTGAAAACTCTTTAGCACAATTTTTTATATCTGCTTTAATGGATTCTTCTGTGCTATTAAATGCCTTTTTAAAAATGATTTCTGTTTTATTATTAATAAATTCTTCAATAGGCTCATGAATAATGGGGTCTATAAAATGCTCTAGAAAGGGAATATCTGTTTTTAAAATTTCTAATAATCCATTAATCCATTTTTTTCCAGTCTTTTTGTAAATATTTTTTATTATTATATTTAATGGTTCTTTATATTTACGATAGTACTTAGAGTATTTTATATTGTTTGCACTTCTCGCTTTTTTATATTTTTTTGTAGCATTATCAACATCTGAAGCAGTATGCTTATTCTCAGACCAATCCGTGTTTTTCCTCTTAAATTCCTCATAGATTGTAGAACTACTTTTTGTAGTGCTCGTTTTTGTTGCTTTACTGTATTTATTAACGCCATAATAAAATACTTTCGAAAAATTAAATTTTGGTTTAAGTGTTTTTTTTAGAACATTAACATTAAGCTTATTAATAATATGTTCTGGAACTAATGTATTAAAATCTTCATAGTCATCATTATCGGTAGCAGCATCTAACTTAGGTTTAATAGCTTTAGTTTTACTTAAAACATCTTCTATGTTTTCGTTTAGTAATATTTCGTTAATAACAATTTCTTTAATTTTTTCACGGATGTTACTATATAATAAAGTATTATTTTCTATAATCTGTAACTTATGTATTTTTAAGTTTGCTATCCTTTTTTGTTCTACAGCATTTAATCTATTACCAAAAAAGGTGAAAGAGGTTGAGACGGTAAAAAAGAGTAGTAGTAATTTTAATAGCTTATTTAGTTTTTGAAACTTTTTTTTAAGCTTTAAGCTTTCTAGAAATGGAAAAGATGAAATACATATAATAAGCACTATAAGGATTAAAGCTTCGTAACCACTACTTATTGAAAAGAACTGCATAGTCTCTTTTATTTTGTGTTGTGCATGCTCAATTTGTAGAATTGTAGATTTTGCATACTCTATATTAGTTGTCGAATCTAACCAAAGTTGAAATAAGCTAAAAATAAATGAAACTATTATAAAGATAGCGAAGAATTCACTTAAACTTTTTATAATAGCGTACCTCCATTTATGACTTTTTGAATGGTTTAATTTCCAATTAATTCTTTTTTTTTGAAAAATGTTGAGTAGAAATAGTTTTAATGTTGTGAATACATTAAACTTTGGAGTTAGCTTGTTGTCTTTAGCTTTATATTCAACTTCAAGATAATCATAATAAAACTTACTTAATCTTAACCCAAGATATATCAAGACAGAAATTATAAAAAGAAAATAAATCATTGTTAGTTAATTTTAAGTAAAAGTCGCAAACAATAAGGTCGCATTCAATACCTAATTATAGGTATTTATAAGCTTTTTTAAAGGTCTAATATTTTTTTGCTAATTCCAATACGTAGATCTACGTATATTATTTGGTGTTAGATTATTATAAGGTTTAAACATGTGTTAATGATGCTTTATTAGGTAAGAAAAACTATAATATTTAACACATTTAAAGAATAGCGTATTAACTTGTATTAATTATGAAAATTAATGGTTGAAAAATGTTAATTCCAATGATTAATCAGTCTGTCGTTCATTTTAATAGTCTCTAATTCATAAGTATTTATTAAATCATATTTAAATGTTGGCACTTTTTCAATGTTAAGTGCTTTCATTATTTCTGATGTAGGAATCGTTTTTCTACCTTTTTTTATTGTGTTTTTAACAATACAAGCAGCAACTGTTTTTCCTTTTCTTATAATTTTTTGTTCTATATAAATCCATTTTTCATCCACGTAAGAAATCCTAGTTAATATTTGGGCTTTCTGGAACATTTTTAATGGTCTGTAGAATTGAATACTTATTGCTTGGCTAGGAAAAAACCATTTGTTTTTTGATGCTATTTTAAAAAAGTTAGATCTTACCATTAAATCTAACCGACCAGTTTCTAGAATGGTCATTATGGCGGCATGATTTGTAACAGAAACATCTATATCTGTAATCCAAACTCTAAATGATTTCGAAACGGTTTCTGTACCAGTCAGCTTTTTTTTAAACTTTGCGCTTAGCAGAGCTATTATAAGTCTAATCCATCTCATGTTGTGTGCCTATTGTATTAAAAAAATAGGGTTAGTATTTACGTTATGAGTTGCAAACTTGAGCCAGCTAGGGTAAAGGTTCGAGTATTATGTGTATTCTGTTAAGATTACACTGTATTATGCAATACGTTATTAATTTTTAATCTCTAAGGTATCTAAAAATAATTCAATAACCGCTTTATCTTCTTTTGAGTCTTCGTTTAACAGCATTGTTAACAAAATTAGTCCTTCATCTTTTTTCCCGTAACTGGCTACGGTATATATTTCTTTTTCTCCTTTGTAGGTTAGCGTGGCTTTTATACCTTCTATTGTTTGGCCCGTTTTTAGCTTTTTACTGAATTTTTCTTCACTCATAGTGTAGCCGTAATTAAGACTCTCTTTAGTTATTTCACTTAGCATTAATCGTGTTAAACCACTAGGGTTAATTGTTTTATATTTTTGAACCATAAAACCACTTCCTGTAGATTTCATTATCATACATTGTTCTATTCCCTCTTCAATTTTAGAGTTAGAGACACTAAGAGATTTATCGTGATTAAAAGAAATCATACTGTCTGAATACAATAGTATATTAGGTTGAGTAAGTTTTATATTTAATTTTTCTCCTTTTGAGGTTTTATGTTTAATATCTGTATTAAGATTAACATGAATGGTATCATTATTTATAATTAAAATATAGTTTCCTTGGTTTTGTGCATAACTTAAAAAGCTTATTAATAAGGCTCCTAAAATTGTAATTGTCTTTTTCATGTATTCTTTTTTTATCAATAACACTACATTCAAGCAGTAGAAATTGTAGTTTTATATTTAGTTTTTGTCAAAAATACTACATTTTAGGCCATGTATTCCAAAATATATTAGAAGCATGCTGGTATTGCTGTTTGTCCATTTCTTTTTTCCACATTTTAGAAACATATTTACTTTCTTGAAGTCTAGAGTCTACTTTATTAAATGTAGAGTTAGTCTGCCACATAGGTTGAGCAGCCCAATTTGAATTGATATAACTAAAGGCCTTAATTACATCTAAATTGTCGTTTATTATCTTGAAAAAAGGAACAAACCATTCTTTCCAGATTGTTTTTTATAGTTCTACATTTTTTAAGTCACTATCAAAATATAAGCGGTCTATTTGCCTTACAGGAGTGGCTTCTGAAATAAATACAGGTTTACCATGTTTTCTTGCAAAAATGAGCATTTCTTGGTCAGGTTTACCAAAGTAAGAATAGGCACACCAATCTACTAAATCATCTCCAGGATACCATTTTTCTAATAGTTTTTGATTGGAGCCCGTTCCTTTAGATTGCCAAACAAAAGCAACATTATCTACTCGCATAGCTTTAAAAATAGAATGTATTTTTTTCCATGTATTTAAATAATATTTCTTTTTATAATGATTCCAATCCCATCCATCAAACTCATAACCAATTCTTAAAAATATTGGACGTTTTGCTGCTTTTATCCAATTTGCAAGCTCTTTAATTAAGTCGTCATGTTTTCCTTTTGCAACGTTTTTTTCATGATTTACAAAAGATAAGCCTATAGCAATAGCACTATTTTTATAAGTAGAGTCTTGTATATAAAGGTTTGCCCAAGAATCCCCAGCGCCCCAATTGGCTTTAGTTTTAATACCATCTAATCCTTTATTATAGTATCCGTAGGATTCGTTTCCTGGCGATAAATTTGTATATATAGTTATACCTGCTGGAGTCTTAAAATAATCTGTATAGCCCTTGTTATAATTAGTTAGCCCTCCTGTTGCTTCTAGATCTTGACCAATAAAAACAAGGCATTTACCATCTTCTGGTTCAAACTTTTGAGCTGTGGAGATGTAAGTAAAAGAAAAAAATAGTGTTGTTATAATGAAGCTTTTAAATGGCATAGTATTATTAAATGAAATTAAAACTTAGCTAGAGTTCTTAATGTAAGTTATAACAAACATTATTTATAACTGCTATTATTTGTTTTTTAGCATCCAATTTATCAAATTTTCTTTGTCAACTATAGCCCAACTGTGCGGGTGTCTTTCTCCATTTGCTCTGTAGCCTTTGTTATTTGTAGGAATATATTCTACGGCTTTAAACTGTTGTGCTTTTAAACGCTCTGCTAGCTTCTTAATATAAAAAGCATTTGTTTGTTTATAATCTGCCATTCTGTGCTTTTTCCACCAAAGTGTATCTGGTTCTGTATAAAGTCTAATTTTTGTATGCTTTAACTTTTGCAAGTTATTAGTATTATTACTTTTATAGGTGTAAACAGAATTGTTTTCGTACTTTTTTAGCTTTTCATTTGGGTTGCCAAAAGTAGTCTCTAACGTTTCTATTATCCATTTGCTTTCTTGTACAGAAACTTCAGAAAAATTTTGTTCAATATTTTTTTCTGAAGACGTGTATAATGCAGCCAAATCAATAGGAGAATCTATAATAAATACTCCTTTCGGGTCTATATAAAATTGTTTCATCTCAATGATATAATTACTTATTAAAAGACTTACTACTCCGCCACTTGAAAAACCACCAATAAAAATATTGTCTGTTGGTAACTGATTATTTATAATAGTATTTTGAAGTCTTTTAGCAAGTTGGTATTTTTCGTGAGCTTCCAACCAAAGTTTTTTATTGTAATTTAAAATTATTACAGCTATATCATTATTTTTTGCTAATTCAAGTATTTTAAACTCTCTTTTAATGTCTTTTATAGTTTCTGGATAGCCTCCAAAAAGAATTAAAACGGCCTTTGCTTGCGTCTCTGGTTTATAGAGCTCATAATCGTCTTTTATAATTTCTATAAATTCTGGTTTTGTAATATTTGTACTGTTCTCTTTGGGCGTATTATCCTTACAGGAAATAAACATGAAAAATATTAATAATATGAACGTTTTATTCATGTGCTTGGTTAAGATTAGAATTGGTTTAAACATTGGGTTTGTACTTTTTCTTTCGGGTAAAAGTAAAACGCTATTTATTTTCTACTAAGTTTAGTGCTTAGCGTAAGTTCTTTAATTTTTTTCTCAATACCTAGAACTCTTTCATTCCAATATATTTGAGCGTTTTGAGCATCGTACTTAGGTTTCTTCTTAGAACCTGTTTTCATTTCTTTTGGTATACTGTATAGAAAGGTTGCATTTCTATATTTATCTTTTGCAATATCTCCTTGTGTTTCTGGATCTTCTTTTCTTTGCGCCCAAAAATGTTGGTGTTTTAAGTAGTTGTTTTTTATTTCTTTGAAATAATCAATTAAGGTTTTTGTGTCATTTGGTATATAGCCTGGCCCATTGCAACCACATGAATGAAACGTAATTCCAACTTTATATAAAGTTGATAGATGATTCCATGTTTTTATGTCGGTTTTCTTTGGGGATTCAAAATCCAAACCCATATTAGCCATTAAATCTCCACATTCAGGGCATTTAGCGGGGGATTCTTTGTCATCTTTATCATAGCCGCCATTAATATCACTTAGAAGTCTTCTTTTATATGTTTTTCTGCAATTAAAACAGGCATAGTGAGACTTATAGGTTGTTATAGCATACCGACACATAGTTCAAATGTATTAATTTTGATAATATACTTATGTTTATTGGATTTAATTTTAAACTCTCCTTTGTTAAAAATAAATTCTGTTTTAATTGCTCTAATTCAAAGCTATAAATATTATTACCTAATTTTTGTTAGGTTCAATTTAATTATTTTTTTTCCAAAATTCCCACCACTTATTACTGTCATTAGCTTTCTTGGTTTGGGTATTAAATTTGCGATTTAATTCTTCAAATTCTATTTCTTTTTCGATAGTACTAATTTCTATTGCACTAATCTTTTTCTCCAAAATATCCTTAGAAAAAGCTTTTATTTCTTGATGAGGATCACGCATTCCTAATTTTAAAAGCTCGATTGATTTATTGTTAGAGCAATATTTTAGTCCTCTGGCAGCATGATATCTAATCGGTGCTAACTTGTCTTCTTTTGGGTTATAATTTTTTAAATCTAAAGTTTGAATTCCTAATTGAATCAACCGTTCTATCTCAGGAATTGCTTCATTCTTACTTAATTTAGCTAAAGTTTCAACCGCTAGACCAACAGTAATGATTCTATTCCTTCTAAAAGGGTTTTTTCCTTTAGGTTGCGATAAAGGATTAAAATGGGTTATTTTTCTAAGGGATGGGATTGCTCTTTTTTCTTCTAATTTTCCAATTTGAGTTATAATTTCTTCATCTAATGCTCTTCCTGCTGGATATTCGTCTTTAGGAATTTCTTCAATTTCTCGTAAAAGCTTTAGAAGAGAATCTCTAGTTTCTTTAGTGTCTGGAGATTCAATCAAAATCTGTCTGTCTTCTCCAAAATATACTGGGCCTAAAGGTATTTCCACTCTATTTGGATTATGATGTGGGTGATTAATACAGTAGGTGTAAAATGGGTCTTCAATTTCAAGATCTCTTATTTGGCAGGTTGCAACTCCTTCTTTTCTAGAGCCGTGGTATCCTAGTTCACCATCGTTTTTAGAATTAAACCAACAAGTTCCACAACAATCAGATCCTCCGTTAGGCATATTTTATTTTTTATAATTATATACAAGTATTATATAAATATAATAGATTGTATTTATTTTTCTTACGTATTACAATATACAAGTTTTTATATGTGGTAATTAAGTTCTTGAGGTCAAAATATGTATATTTATTCAGAACATAAATACTAAGTATGAATAAGCAGAATATAGATGTTAATACCGATTACGATTTAATCTGCGTAGGCGCAGGCATTATGAGTGCAACCTTAGCACTATTAGTAAAATTGGTAAAACCAGAACTTAAAGTATTAATATTAGAACGTTTAGAAGATGTGGCTTTAGAAAGTTCTGCTGCTTGGAATAACGCTGGAACAGGACATTCTGCTTTATGCGAATTAAATTACACACCAGAACAAGATAATGGAAGCATAGATTGTACAAAAGCCTATAAAATTTGCAAACAATTTGAGATTTCTAAGCAATTTTGGTCGTATTTAATTTCTGAAGGCTTAATAGATAACTCTAGAGATTTTATTAATACAGTGCCACACCATAGTTGGGTTACAGGAAAAAACAACGCTAATTATTTAAAGAAGCGTTTTGAAGCTTTAAAAGAGCATTTTATGTTTGATAGTATGGAGTTTACTACTGCAATAGATAAAATGAAACAATGGTTTCCTTTAATTATAGAAGGTAGAGGAGAAGGTGATATTATGGCAGCTACTAGAATAGAACGTGGTGCTGAGATGAATTTTGGAGCTTTAACTAAAAAGCTATTTCATGTTTTAGAAACAGAATATAATACACCCGTACACTGTAACGAAGCTGTTATAGATATAGATCCAGATAAAGAAGTCGAGTGGTCTGTAGAAGTGCAAAATACCAAAACAAAAGAAAAACAATATCTAGACGCTAGACATATATTTATAGGCGCAGGAGGTGGTAGCTTATTGTTATTACAAAAAGTAGAAATAGCAGAAAAAGAAGGCTATGGTGGTTTCCCTGTAAGTGGTGAATGGTTGGTGTGTAAAAACGAAGCTATTATAAACCAGCATTTTGCTAAAGTCTATAGTAAAGCAGGAGTTGGAGACCCACCAATGTCTACACCGCATTTAGATACCCGTTTTATAGATGGTAAGCGCGCCTTATTGTTTGGACCCTTTGCAGGATTTAGTCCTAAGTTTTTAAAAGAAGGCTCCAATTTCGATTTATTTAAATCGATAAAAACAGATAATATAAAACCAATGTTAAACGCGTTTTGGGATAATTTACCTTTAACCCAATATTTGGTAAAACAAGTAACAGCATCTCATGAAGATAGAATGAACGATCTACGTAAGTTTATAAAAAATGCTAGAAGTGAAGATTGGGAAATTCTAGTTGCTGGACAACGTGTACAAATTATTAAAAAAGACCATTACGAAGGTGGTAAACTGCAATTTGGTACAGAAGTAGTACGTAGTAAAGATGGGAGTATAACTTGTTTATTAGGAGCTTCCCCAGGCGCTTCTACAGCTACACAAATTATGCTAGAAGTTTTAGAAATTGCTTTCCCAGAAGTTGTAACATCTGAAGAAGGGAAAGCAGTATTGAAAAAAATTGTTCCAATATGGAAACAGGATTTAGATGCAACCAGTTTTAAAGCTGCTGTTGCGGATTCTAAGCGCGTGTTGAAACTTTAATAGTGAGCAGTGTTGATAGTATACCGTTTTCGGTATAGTGTAGAATATATTCTGTATGCTCGTTATGCGTTTTAATAAGATATTGTTACTTCTATTTATTTTAAATTATTTACTCCCGTCACGTCGAGTAGTTTTGTGAAGCCAAAGCGAAACAAAATTGTATCGAGACGCTTTGTTACTGTATATGGTTCTCGATACGTTTTTCGTACCTCAAAACACTCGAACTGACGATGCATGTGCTATTTCACTCGAACCAATGTGCTATTTAAAATAAAGCTCTACCGTCACGTCGAGTGGTTTTGTGGAGCTAAAGCGAAACAAAATTGTATCGAGATGCTTTGTTACTGTAAAAGGTTCTCGATACGTTTTTCGTAGCTCAAAACACTCGAACTGACGATTTATGTGCTATTTCACTCGAACCAATGTGATATTTAAAATAAAGTTCTCCCGTCACGTCGAGTGGTTTTGTGAAGCCAAAGCGAAACAAAATTGTATCGAGACGCTTTGTTACAGTAAAAGGTTCTCGATACGTTTTTCGTGCCTCAAAACACTCGAACTGACGATGCGTGTGTTATTTCACTCAAACAGGCGTTTTCTATACTAATCATTAAAATAACGTACTTGTTTAATATATAAATCTCGTGTTGCTCCATCTATTTTAAATTCTACGTCCAAGCCATAATTTAAATACGTACTTTTAACTTTATACAAACGATTATAGAAATAGTGTTTCTTTATTTGTTCTAGTTGTTGTGTTAGTTTAACTGTTTCTTTTTCAGATAGAATAAGCTTATTATTATTTAAGCTAGAATGAGAAATAACTTCTACTATATTTCTATCGTAAAGACTGGTTTTGGTGCCCGAATAACAAATTAATTGATCGCAAGTTACAGCTTTGTCTGGGGCTACAACGGGTTCTTCTCCTAATTGTACATTTATTACGGTACCGTAATAATTTTTACGGTATAGGTTTTTAGTAATGGCAACACCGTTTGCTTTTTCGCTAGGGAAGGAGCGGTGTACTAAAATACCCATTGCAACACTGCTTTGATCTATATTATAATAATTACGCTCTAAGTACGCACGCTCTAACCACAAGCTGGCCCAAACCTTTTTTATGGCTTTTTCTATGGTCTTTACAGAGTCTCCAACAATTCCTGTTTTAGAGTCGTATAAACCTGCACCACTAAACCCTACAATATCTTCTGCATTGGTAGAGCTTCTAAAACGCATACGTTTATAATTGCCTAAGGCTTTAATTTTTTGTTCTACGGCTAAAATTAAAACAGGGTCTAGTTTGGTTCTTTTTATGCGCTTTCTAATTGTTTTAAGTTGTGTTTTTACTGTTTTTTGGGTATTATTAGCCGAGTTGTCTATTAGTTTTTGTAATAAGGTGTCTGCTCCAGAAGTTTTTAAGTGCATTTCGTAATAATAAAACGGAATGGCAAATGCTGCTTCTGGAACTTTAAAGTCATTTTTTTTAGAGAGTTTTTGTAATTCTCCAAAGTTAGCGGCTTTTCCTCCTACAAGGTTTACAGATTTTATAGTAACATCTTTCATGCTTATTAACGAGTCTGTAAATACATCTTTATAGAGGTAATTAAGTGATTGTTTCTTTTGTTTTGTTTTTTTATCGAAAACGGTTTTTGTTACAGGGGTTATATAAAAGGTGTCTAGTTTTACTTCAAAAGCAACATATTTATTTGCGTACTGTTTTAACCGCTTAGAGTGCATGGCTTTTGTATAAGCCGCCATTGGTACTTTTCTGTTTTTGCCTAATATAGAGATATGGCTTAAGGGTGTTTGTAAATTAGTTGTAATTAAACCAGCAGTTAAAGGTAATTCTAAAATTGGTTTGTCTATAACTATAATATCGTGTTTCGAAATTTGTAGGTGTTTTATAGAGTCTATGTTTACAAAGCGTAGTTTTCCATAACTTTTATAGGTGCTTATGGCTTGGTATGTTTGGTTATCGTATAGTGTGTTGGCATGTAATGTAGGGATAGAAAACTGGTGTTCTAACTTTTGAAGTCTTGCTGTGTGTAAAAAGAACTTGAAGTTTTTAAAATAACTAGCTTCTTTTATTAAACGGTATAAAAATTCGATATCCTGAACCAACATTTGGTCTACTGGAGATAACTCCATTGTATATAAATTATTAGATTTATAATAATTTATATTGGCTAATAAATAACGCTTGTACTTATGTTTTGCCGAATAGTTATAGTTGTTAAATTGATACTGCTCGTAATTATGCCCTAGATAATCTAAACAGAAATTATAATGATATTTATAACGGTTACTATTAATAAAATAGAGTTTTTTTGCTTTTAAATCGTAAACAACTTTTAATGCATTTACATTGCCGTATTTGTTAGATATAGGTTTAGCTTTTAATTCATTAAAATCTGAAACCGATGTTAACTCGTCTAGGCAGTTTATTTGTGCTGAAACGATTTGGTTAGCAAGAATGAATACAACTGTTGCAATAGAAATTAACCTAAAAAATGTATTTTTTAATAGTGTCATTTATTGAATGTATTGTATGTTAATTTCTGCTGTTTCTGAAGCAAAATCGATGCTTTTAATTTCTATTTTATAAATGGTTACTTGTAATTTTAATTCTATGTCGGCCTTTAAAGCTGCTTTATCATTGAGTTTTAAAAGATCTAAATTGGTATAATTTATTTTGGTAGACGCTATTTGCTTGTATTTAAAAACGGTTTCTAATAGCCAGATAATGAATACAATAATTCCGTTAGAGAGTGCTAGTTCTAAATAATGAGAAGGCGTTGTTAATGCATTAATTACAGATAACCCTATTATAGAAAACAAATAGGTCATTTCTTTAATATTAATAGCTGTTGTACGGTATCTAATAATTCCAAAAATGGCAAAAAGCCCTAATGCAAAGCCTAGTTGTAATTGGATGTTTTTTAAAAGAAAACAGAGTAGAAATACAATAATACTAATAACGCTATAGGTAAATAGATATTCGCTTTTTTGGGTAGCCTTGTAGTAAATAAATCGAATGATTAGTGTAGAAATAACGAGATTAATACCTAATTTAATTAATAGCTCTATAAAGGATTCTTGCATGGTTATAGTTTAGTCTATATTGTATTCGTTTTGTATGTGTTGAAAATTCGTCAATTCGAGTGTGTTTTACGATTGAAATGAGTAAAACTTGTATCGAGAATAAGAATTTATATTTCTAACATGTTCTCGATACGATTTTTCGTTTCTCAAAATCACTCGAACTGACTTACTAGTATTCTTTAATTCATAATAAACAACTCGTTATTTAAATATAACGCCATTTTAATATAAGTATTTTCTAATGTAATCAAATTTATATAAATGTCCTTTTTGGTATTGTTTTATGTAGGATGTTATATAAGAGTTTTATTGTATTGGGAACTGTTTATTTAATTAAAATGAGCTTCGCTATTTTTTTGAAAAACCATCCGATTTTTTCATTCTGAAAAAACCACCTTCCTTTTTTTAAAGGAAGGAGCTGTGCTTTTAGATTTCTATTAGTTTCGATAAGCTAAGACAGACATTTGAGTGAGCAATCGTAACTCGTAATTCTCATTCATTTAGAAGTATTTAAAAACAAAAAAGCAACGCAGTCTTTAAAATGGACTAACGCTGCTTTTTTCAAACTAACTAACTATCACTATCAAAACGCGGGACTTTCCGCTTTATTTTTAAGTTAACACAACTTTATGATTGTTTAACATCTTATTGGCTTTAGTTTTTTTATTTCTAGCCATTTATATTTTATTACAAATGTTGTTTCATCAATTCGATTGAATTTTACGATTTTATGAGTGAAATTTGTATCGAGAATAAAGATTTCGTTACTTAATCTGTTCTCGGTACAATTCCGATAGTTATTGGAATCACTCGAACCGACGGAAGGGTTTTAAATTTCTTCGGTAACAAAGTTGGCTTCGTTTCTAAAAACCAATTTGTCGTTAAAGGCATCTAATAGTATAATACTATCTGTTGTTACTTTTCCTGCCAAGATTTCTTTACTTAATTGATTTAGCACTTCTTTTTGTATCACTCGTTTTACTGGTCTTGCCCCATATTCTGGATGATAGCCTTTTTCTGCTAAATACTGTCTAGCTTCTTCTGTAGCATCAAACGTAATGCCTTGTTGCGCAATCATTTTTGTAATGCTTTTTAATTGTAAGCCTACAATGTCTGTAATGTTTTCTCTACTTAAAGGGGTAAACATTACGGTATCGTCTATTCTGTTTAAAAACTCTGGTCGTACAGTTTGTTTTAATAAACCTAAGACATCTACTTTTGCAGCTTCTATTGCCGAGTCTACATCTTTTAAGGCATCAAAGCGTTCTTGTATTATCTGACTCCCCATATTAGAGGTCATAATAATAATAGTATTTTTAAAGTCGGCTATACGGCCTTTATTATCTGTTAAATGGCCCTCGTCTAGTACTTGTAATAAAATATTAAAAGTATCTGGGTGCGCTTTTTCTATTTCGTCTAAGAGTACTACAGAATAGGGTTTACGTCTCACGGCTTCTGTTAACTGTCCGCCTTCATCATACCCTACGTATCCTGGAGGTGCACCAACTAATCTGCTTACGGCGTGACGTTCTTGATATTCGCTCATATCTATTCTTGTTAAAGCACTTTCGTCATCGAATAAATATTCTGCTAATGCTTTTGCTAATTCGGTTTTACCAACTCCTGTTGTTCCTAAAAACAAGAAGGTTCCTATTGGTTTTTCTGGATTTTGTAATCCTGCTCTAGAGCGTCTTACAGCATCACTAACCGCGGTTATGGCTTCTTCTTGGCCAACAACACGTTTGTGTAATTCGTCTTCTAAGCGTAACAGCTTTTCACGTTCACTTTGCAGCATTTTTGTTACAGGAATACCTGTCCATTTTGCAACAACTTCTGCAATATCATCATAAGTAACTTCTTCTTTTATTAAAGAGGTCTCGGCTTGTGCTTCTAGTTGCTTCTGGTATTCTTCTAGTTTTTCTTGTGCTTCTTTTATTTTTCCGTAACGTAATTCGGCTACTTTACCATAATCGCCTTCACGCTCTGCGCGTTCTGCTTCTAGTTTATAGTTTTCAATATCCTGTTTTGTGTTCTGAATATTATCTACAACTTCTTTTTGGCTTTTCCACTTTGCATTAATTGCGTTGCGTTCTTCTTTTAAATTAGCCAGTTCAGAGCGTAATGCTTTTAATTTGGTTTCATCTTTTTCACGCTTAATAGCTTCAATTTCAATTTCTAACTGCATTACTTTTCTATCGAGCACGTCTAACTCTTCTGGTTTAGAGTTAATTTCCATACGTAATTTAGACGCAGCTTCATCCATTAAATCAATGGCCTTGTCTGGTAAAAAACGATTGGTTATATAGCGTGTTGAGAGTTCTACAGCTCCAATAATTGCATTGTCTTTTATGCGTACTTTATGGTGCGTTTCGTACTTTTCCTTTATCCCTCTTAATATAGATATCGCGCTTTCTGTATCAGGTTCGTCTACCATTACTTTTTGGAAACGACGTTCTAAGGCTTTGTCTTTTTCAAAATATTTTTGATACTCGTCTAATGTTGTCGCGCCTATTGCTCTTAATTCGCCACGTGCTAATGCTGGTTTTAAAATGTTTGCAGCATCCATTGCGCCTTGTCCGCCTCCAGCACCTACTAAGGTGTGGATTTCGTCTATAAATAATACGATATCTCCTTCGCTTGTTGTAACTTCTTTTATAACGGCTTTTAAACGCTCTTCAAATTCGCCTTTAAATTTTGCACCTGCAATAAGCGCTCCCATATCTAGAGCAAAGATTTGTTTGTCTTTTAAGTTTTCAGGAATATCACCATCTATAATTCTATGGGCTAATCCTTCTGCAATGGCAGTTTTACCTGTTCCTGGTTCTCCTACTAGTATAGGGTTGTTTTTTGTACGTCTAGATAGTATTTGAAGAATACGTCGTATTTCTTCATCTCGTCCAATAACGGGATCTAGTTTTCCATCTTTGGCTAACTGATTTAAGTTTTTAGCGTACTTATTTAAAGCGTTATAGGTTTCTTCTTGGTTTTGCGAAGTTACACGATCTCCTTTTCTTAACTCTTCAATAGCAGCATTTAGCGCTTTTTCTGTAACACCTTGATCTTTTAATACTTGTGCTATTTTACTTTTAGATTTAAATATTGCTAAAATTAAATGCTCTATAGAGACATAATCGTCGCTCATTTTTTTAGCAATTATAGAGGCCTCGTTTAGGGCTTTACTTGCTTCTTGAGATAGCATTAAATTACCGCCCGAAACTTTAGAGAAACTTTCTATTTGCTTATCTAAAATTTGCTGAAGTATGGTTATATTTACATTTAGTTTTTTTAATAGAAAAGGCAATACATTTTCGTCTATTTCAAAAATAGCTTTAAATATGTGTTCGTTTTCTATTTGTTGATGGTTGAAACTTTGTGCAAGTTGTTGTGCTTGCTGTATAGCTTCTTGTGATTTTATTGTATAGTTGTTAAAATTCATAACATGATTTTTTTTCTTGTTTACGAAGCTATTAAAACAATAACTTTACCATTGTAGTTTATAGGACAAAATGACCGTTAATACTTAAAAGCACATGACTTTTAGTCAGTTTGTAAGCTTTTAGTTTACTACCGACTTAATTAAATATAAATGACAAAACATGGGATTAATAAATAAACTATTTGGGGGTTCTAACGAACCAAAGGAGGAAAAAGTATTGCCTTGGATACCTTTAAGTCAATTACAACAGCTTAAATTTATTAAAGATAAATCGAAAACAAAAACACAAGTTATATTTAAACACTCTACACGTTGTGGCATTAGCCGTATGGTTATGAGTCAATTTGTAGAGAATTACGAGTTTACAGAAAAGGATTTAGATTTGTATTATTTAGATTTATTAAGTTATAGAGATGTTTCTAACGAAACTGGATACGAATTTCAAGTGATGCACCAATCGCCTCAAATTATAGTTATTAAAAATGGGGTAGCGGTAGCTAATGCGTCTCACGGTGCTATTAATAGTTTAGATTTAAATCGTTTTGTTTAGATAAGATGCAAAAACTAATAAGTATAAAAAAAACTCCCGAAGCTATTCGGGAGTTTTTGTTTTTATCGCCTAAAACTATTGCCTGTTATAATTTCTTTAAGCTGTAGTTTGAGGTCTTCTCCTGTATCGAAAATCATTTGCTCGTTACTTGGGAATTGTACTCTTCTATTATCTAAATAACTTAATAAGTTTTGGTCTAATGCACGACGATCTCCTCTAGAGGTGGCATAGAAATGTTCAAATAGGTATTCGCTTTGTAGTGGGAAGGCTTCTATAAGTTGTTTTGTATTGTAATCTTTATAGGTTACAGTACCAACGATACTAGAGGTTTTAAATTGTCTAGTTTCATAATACTCACAACGTACTGTTTTAAATTTATCTACTTTAATTTTGTTTCCTAAGCTATCTTTAAGCACGTTTCCATCACCATCTAATGCATATTTCCAACCATCGACTACTTGTTTTTCTCTTATTATTTCTCGTTCTTTAATTTGTTCTGGAGAAATAGCAATGTTACGTAGTATAACTTCCATACCAAAATCGTATCGTCTTTGTGTGTTGGGGTTGTTATGGTAAACGGTCCATAAATCATTTAAACCATAAGTGCTAAAGTTAAGTAAGTCTTCTTCCAATCTTCTAGGAATAACTTGTTGTGTATCGTTAACCATATTAACAATAACATAATCTGTTCCTTTTTCGTGTGCTTGTTTTATAAGTTGCCTAACGTTTTTGTAATTGGGGTTAATACGGTCTAAGTATTTAAAGTCATCAAAGGCCTTTCTGTAATCGTACTTATCATTACTGTTTAATAGTTGTTTTGCATTGTTATATAAATAGTTTGATGTTTTATCTTTTGCAGCAATTATTTGCGAATTATAATTTTTAAAGCTAAAGGCTACTTTTTTGTTCCCTATGTATAATGGTAGTACTGGTTTTATACGCTCTTGTCTAGCTCTTAAAGTTTGATATAACTCATAGATTTGTTCGTAATTAGCAGGATTATTATCTTTTTCTAAATAGGTAATACGTTCTTTATCTCTTGCTTCAGCCTTATCGAATGCTTCTTTTAGTAAATAGATGTAATCTACTTTCCTCTTTTTGCCTTTATTGTTTTGTAGTTTTCTTAATGCATCACCAATGGCACGGTCATAATTACCAGTCGTTAATTGTTTTTCTATACGACTAGTACTTCCGCAAGCCGTTAAAAGTATTAGTGTTATTAATGTTAGAGTAATGTTTTTCATAGTAAATATCCTATTTGGGAAATTGATTGAACCATCAATAATTTTTCAAATTTAAAAAATGAAATGTGTTTATATGGTAATTTATTTAATTGTTTTTTGATTTTTGAAATTTATATTATATGCTACAAACCAATTTGTATGCCAAAGCCAAATAAATATGTTTTAATACTAAAAAAAACGCCTAAAATTAATTTTAGGCGTTTTTTTTAAGTTTTTCTGCTAACTACTTATTGATTAGAAAGCGATAGAATTTGTTCTTTATAAATAGGTTTTCCGTCTTCTGTAATTCCATTTATAATTATTTTAAGATTGTTATAATTTTGTCTGTTAACTTTTAAAATATTGTCTGTACCTGGTGTAATTTCAAAATTTGGAACCCAATCTATGGTGCTATAATTGTCTATAGAGCTTTGGGTTGTGAATTGTAATTCTGGTTTTTCGTATTTGGTTTTAGAGTCATTAAATCCAAATGCAATTTTAGATTTTTGAATTTTAGGGTTGTTTACAATAGGTTTTCCAGACTCTCCTTTACGAGTTACAAGGTGTATTACACCATTTGGATATAATGGGCCGTAACCTGCACCATTAATGTTAAGAACTACATATTCTATTTCTTCTACTCTTCTAAAAGATAAAAGGGTTAAATCTGTATATAATACTCCATCTACAGTAACACTAAGTAATCTAGGCCCTGTATCGTTTATGGTTCTTGCACCTCTATTATTTTGAATAGAAATATCTCCTGAAGCATTATATACTACTGTTGTACTAGGTAATGTTTGTAAGTAATCTAAAATAGTGGCATTAGAAAAACCTGAATCTTCTGGCTTGTATACTCTAGATGAGCCTAAACCAAGAATATTGTATTTGGCTAATGTCTGCCTAAGTTGTAATTGTTTTTTCTTTTTATTTGCAGTTATTAATATTTCATCTAAAGCTTCTGCATCTTGGTATTCTGGCAAGCTTGAGTACTCATTGTTTGTTGGTTCTGTTTCTACAGGTGCGTTATTTTTATAAACTAAATTTTGCGGTAGCGTATTATCCGCTCTATAATCGACATAATTATTGTAAACAAAAAATGTTGCTTTCTCTATTTTTCCTTTTTCATTAATTAATGCTAAACTATAATTTGACGATTTTTCAAAATTAAGTTTATCGAAGTTAAAGGTATGGTCTTTAGCGATAGTACTTACTTCGGTTAATTTATTTTCGTTTGATGATAATAAAACGGTGTAGTTTGATAAATCCTCTATTTTGGTATTAACTTTACCGTTTATATTAATACCATTTTCATTTTTGTAATGTAAACTAGATGTTGTTAAACCTTTATATGGAAATGTGTTTTCTGTAGTTGCTATTTTAGAGATGTAATCTAATTTATTTGTGTTTATAGTTTTTTTGGACAGCAAATTTGCAGCTCCATAATTATTAGCTTTTAAGTAAGGATCTATTAAAAAGGATGATATAATATTATTATTGTTTTTGTATAGTTTTGTTTCTTCTGGTAGCACAGAAACACTAACATTAGCTTTACTACTAATATTAAATATTTTTAAATTAAGCGATAACGTATCGTATGTTTTTGAGCGTTCTGTAATTTCAATATCTATTGGGTTATAAGCGTTCCAAAAAAAAGATTTTTCTGAAACTATTTTTTTATCTTCTGTAAATAACGCAATCATATTTACACCATTAAAAAGGTCGGATTTTGCAAAGGCTATTTTATAAGAAACCTTATCTTTTTTTAACTGTAACGGAAGAATGGATTTTAAATCTCCGTTTCTATGTAAAACTGCAAAAAGATATTTGTTTTTAAGTTTTTTGTTTATAATCGTTTCACTAGAGGTATTTATTTCAAATGCAATAGTTTGTGGTGTTTCAACAGCTTTATTTCTGTTTATACTAAAAGGTGTTGTCGTATTTTTAGCAAACTCTACTTTTTGTATAGGTGTATTGTCTGAAAAAATATCACCTTCACTTAGGTTAATAACTTCAATTTTAAAAAGTGGCGCTTTCTTTTTAAAGTTTTTATTCCATTGAGAATCTAACTGTAGATAATATAGTCCTTGTTTAAGGTCTTTTTCGAGCTCAAATTGCCCATATCCCATTCCGTTTTCTACATATACCAGTTCGCTATGTACTAGCTCTAATGCATCGTTATATAAGTTTACATGTAAGTTTGTAGATTCTATAAAAGGTAGATTGCTTCCATCTTCTACAGTATAAGTTTTAAACCAAATTTGTTCTCCTGAGAAATAAGTGGTTTTATTGGTATGAATAAAATACTTTTCAATTTTAAACTTATGAAAGTACTCACTATTAATAATTTTTTCAGATTTTTTTGAGATCGCATCTTGCGAAGACCCTAAACTAAATAGTAATAGGGCAAGTAGTGTAAATAGTTTTTTCATTTTGGCTATATTGATTACTAGCTTTTTTTATCAAATATAATACCAAAAAAGAACCCCTTATTAAAAAATAAGGGGTTTATAATTTATTTAACAAGAATTAACTTATTTTTTCTTAGGGTTGAATACTGGTAATAGTTTTGTTGAAACTTCTCCAAAACCAATACGTGTTCCTTCTTTTTCGCAGTAACCTCTCATAATAACGGTGTCGTTATCATTAATAAATTTACGCTCAGTGCCATCATTCATTTTTAATGGTTTTTCGCCTCTCCAAGATAGTTCTAACATAGAGCCATAAGAGTCTGGTGTTGGCCCAGAAATAGTACCACTACCCATCATGTCACCAGAATTTATAGGGCAACCGTTTACTGTATGGTGTGTTAATTGCTGTGCCATGCTCCAATACATGTATTTAAAATTTGAGCGACTTACTACTGTTTCTTTAGCTTTTTCTGGTTGTATTGCAACTTCAAGATTAATATCGAAACTCTTTTTTCCTTTTTGTTGTAGGTATTTTAATTGTTTCTTTAATGGTTTTGGACTGTCTACTCTGTATGGTTCTAAAGCGTCTAGAGTAACAATCCATGGCGATATAGATGAAGCGAAACTTTTAGCCAAGAAAGGGCCTAATGGCACATATTCCCACTTTTGAATATCTCTTGCACTCCAATCATTAAACAAAACTAACCCAAAAATATACTCTTCTGCTTCTTCAATAGGGATTGGTTCTCCTAAATCGTTTGCATCTGTTGTTATAAATGCCATTTCCAATTCAAAGTCAACTAACTTTGAAGGTCCAAAAACAGGTGTTTCTGCTCCAGCAGGAAGCGTTTGCCCTTGCGGTCTGTGTACGGGTATTCCAGATGGAATTATAGAAGAACTTCTTCCATGGTATCCTACAGGAATGTGTAACCAGTTAGGTAATAAAGCATTGTCTGGATCTCTAAACATAGTACCTACGTTGGTAGCATGTTCTATGCTTGAATAAAAATCGGTGTAGTCACCAATTTCTACTGGAAGTTGCATTTCAATTTCGTCTAAACGAAATAAAACAATTTCTTTATTTTTTTTATTGTCTTTTAAAACAGGGTTTTCTGCATCAAAAATTTCAGCAATTCTATTTCTAACTAATCGCCATGTTTTACGACCATCTGCAATAAAATCGTTTAGAGTATCTTGAAGAAAAATATCATCGGTTAACGGGATACCTTCAAAATAGCCTAATTGATGCAATGCACCTAGGTCTATAGCTGTATCACCAATTCTGGTTCCTATTGTAATAATATCATCTCTAGTTAAAAAGACTCCAAAAGGAATATTTTGTATTGGGAAATCTGAGTTTTTATCGACGTGTAACCACGACTTTCTATCTGGATTGTTAGCAGTTATTGGCATAACAGTTGTGTTTATTAAAAGTGATTTGTTATTCTATTCAAACCTACATATTTTTTTTATTTAAATGCAATAAAATGGGTAAAAAATAGATGTATTTTACCAAATAAATAAAAAGTAAGAGTATTGAAAGTAAATATGTGATTTAATGAATAATATAACTAATCTATTTCTTATTTTTGAATTCTATTTTAAATTTAGATATCAAAATTCATGCAACGCGACGAACAAATTTTTGAATTAATACAGGCAGAAAAAGAACGCCAATTAGATGGAATCGAATTAATAGCATCAGAAAACTTTGTTAGCGACCAAGTTATGGAAGCTGCGGGTTCTGTTTTAACTAACAAATATGCAGAAGGTTACCCTGGTAAACGTTATTATGGAGGCTGCGAAGTTGTAGATGAGGTTGAGCAATTAGCTATAGACAGAGCAAAGAGTTTATTTGGTGCTGCATATGTTAATGTACAACCACATTCTGGGAGTCAGGCTAATACAGCTGTTTACCATGCGTGTTTAAAGCCTGGAGACAAAATATTAGGATTCGATTTATCTCATGGTGGGCATTTAACACATGGTTCGCCTGTTAACTTTTCGGGGAAATTATATAACCCTGTTTTTTATGGAGTAGAAAAAGAAACAGGAGTTTTAAATTACGATAAAATACAAGAGATTGCTACTAAGGAGCAACCAAAATTAATAATAGCTGGAGCATCTGCATATTCTAGAGATATAGATTTTAAACGATTTAGAACCATAGCAGATAGTGTTAATGCCTTATTATTGGCAGATATATCACACCCAGCTGGTTTAATAGCAAAAGGGATATTAAGTGACCCAATACCGCACTGTCATATTGTAACAACAACAACTCATAAAACCTTAAGAGGCCCAAGAGGAGGTATGATAATGATGGGGAAAGATTTTGAAAACCCATTTGGATTAAAACTTAAAAACGGAAACTTACGTATGATGTCTTCTTTATTAGACTCAGGAGTATTTCCAGGAAACCAAGGTGGACCTTTAGAGCATATTATTGCAGCTAAAGCAATTGCTTTTGGAGAGGCATTAACCGATGAGTTTATGCATTACATGCTACAAGTAAAGAAAAATGCTGAGGCTATGGCAAAAGCTTTTGTTAATAAAGACTATAACATTATTTCTGGAGGAACAGATAACCATATGATGCTTATAGATTTACGTAATAAAAATATAACAGGAAAAGATGCAGAGAAAGCATTGGTAAAGGCAGATATAACTGTAAATAAAAATATGGTGCCTTTTGATGATAAATCTCCATTTGTAACTTCAGGAATTAGAGTTGGTACTTCTGCTATTACTACAAGAGGCTTAAAAGAAGATGATATGTCTAATATTGTTGATTTAATTGATGAAGTAATATTAAATTATGAAGATGAAGAAAAATTAGAGGCTATTGGTATAAAAGTTAATGCTATGATGGGGGATTTGCCTTTATTTGCGTTTTAACTATTTAATTAATAGGAATTTAATATTTTTGTAAAAATCCCAATCAATATGAAAAACATTTATACTCTTATTTTTTTAGCCTTTTCTACTATTGGTTTTGCCCAATTAGCTTTCGAAGAAGTTGCCACCCTTAAAGGTGTTGGTGCCTCTTATGGAGCCTCTACTTATGGAGGTGGAGTTTCATTTTGTGATTTTGATGGCGATGGTTGGGATGACTTAACATATTCTACTACTGATGGTGAGAAAGTTTATTTTTATAAAAATCAAGGTGGTACATTTACACAAGTAGACTTGGTTGGTATAGATGATACCTATAGAGCAAAACAAGTACTATGGGTAGATTACGATAATGATGGAGATAAAGATTTTATGGTAACAAGTATTACTGGGTTAAATAAGTTTTATAGAAACGCAGGAGATATGACGTTTACAGATGTTTCTAGTACGATAGGTTTTTTTACAGATAATTTTTATACTTATGGTATTTCTTTTGGAGATATAGATAGTGATGGAGATTTAGATGCTTTTATATCTAATAGAGACGATCAAACCTTTAACCAGTATAGTTACTTATATAGAAATGATAATGGAACTTTTGTAAATATTAGCTCAGCAGCTGGAATTTATTTAGGAAACCAATTATCGTTTTGTTCTGCGTTTTTTGATTATGATAATGATGGAGATCAAGATATATATGTAGCAAACGATAAGCTTGCTAACATGAATAGGCTATATCAAAATGATGGGAATGGCAATTTTACAGATGTATCTGTTGCTAGTGGAGCTGGGATTACTATAGATGCAATGTCTACAACTATTGGAGATTATAATAATGATGGTTGGTTTGATATATATGTTTCTAATACTACTAGCGGAAATTATTTATTAAAAAATAATGGAGATGGTACTTTTTCTAATGTATCTGCATCTGTAGGTACAGAAATGAATACTATTGCATGGGGATCGTCATTTTTAGATGCCGACAATGATACAGATTTAGATTTGTATGTAAGTAGTAGTATAGATTCTAATGGTCCACCATGGTTAAATGCTGCTATGTATATAAATAATAATAATGGTAACAATTTTACAATACCAAGCGGTGCAGGATTTAGTAATGATACTAGAAAAAGCTATGCTAATGCAATGGGAGATTTTAATAATGATGGTTTAGCAGATATTGTTGTAATGAACGATACCGAAAATAATTTTTTATGGCAGAATAAAACCAATAACTCTAATAATTACCTAAAAGTAAAACTTGAAGGTGTTGTAAATAATAAAGATGGTATTGGTTCTAAAATAGAAATTTCTATTGGTGGAAATAAACAGTATAGATATACTTTATGTGGCGAAGGCTACTTAGGGCAAAACTCTGGAACAGAAATATTTGGTTTAGGTACAGCTACAACAGTAGATTATGTAAAAGTAACATGGTTAAATGGAGTAGAAGATGTGTTTAACAATGTAAGCGCAAACCAAACACTAAATATTGTTGAAGGTTCTTCGCTTTCTGTAGAAGAATTTAATACTGCAACTAATATAAGTGTTCATCCTAACCCTACCAAAGGCTTGGTTTCTGTATCTAATTTAAAAGAAGATGTAACACTAACCATTTATAATATTTTAGGAAAGCAAATTGTTAAGCAGAGCTTATCTAGTATAAGTAACACTGTAAATATTAGTAATTACCCTAAAGGAATTTATTTATTTACATTTAAGAATAAACAAGGATTAGAAGCTACAAAAAAAGTAGTGTTACAATAGTAACCTATAAATACATATAAAGAAAAACCTCTCAAATTTTGAGAGGTTTTTCTTTATATAAATAATTGTTTTATTCATTTAATTTAAGAACAAGATCATTAATTGTTTTAAAATCTCGTCTTTTATATTTCGCATTGCTTCTTTTATTAATGTAATTTATAACATCTTGTTTAGGGCCAGAAGACCAGAAATTATAGGTATTGGTTATAGAATCGTTTTCCTCAACAAATACATCTCCTATAAGGAGTCCATCAAAAGGTTTTGTCGCGCTATCAAATAACTTTACTTGATATGCTTCGTCTGATATCATGCGGTATAATTTAGAATCACCTTTAATTTTAATAAACAATGTTTTATTGGCTATATCATTCTTTTCTTTTTCGAAAAGTGTCACACTTTTTATAGAATCTGTTGGAATGTAACGGTATTTATCTTCTTCTTTATAAATAACTGAATAAGTCTCATTTTTATAGTGATTAATACTAAACTTACCATTTATAGTCTTCGTATTGTTAAGTGTGAGTGTACCATTATAAAAATGGGTGGAATCATTTGAGTTATTGAAAAATAAATCGTTTAAAAATAGCGATGTAGCTGCAGCGTTATTATTATTGTTACATTCTTGTGCAAAAGAAAATTGCAGGCTAAATAATGTAATGCATAGTAACATTATTTTTTTTAAAGTTTTGTATTGCATGGTTTTGAAAGTTTGATGATGTTATAAATGCATCAAAAAACATACCATAGATACTAATAATCAGTATTATAAGGAGATGTGTGGAAAATAATATACTTATTTGTTAAAACATAATATGTTGGTAAGCGCCAATATCTGGGCTTGCTGTTCTGTCTACTCCTAAAATATCGACACCTAAAAACGGAGGCATTGTAAAGTTTGGACTAGCCATACCGTTAGTTGAAGACGCTCCAATAATTAAATCGTTCTGGTTAGCATCTCTAAAATTTGGATCTATGTTACGAAATATATTATCGTATTTAGTGGCATCATTAAAATTATAATTATCACCATTAAATTCGTTGTTATTATCTAGAAAACGAACGATGCAATTAGTAAATTTAAAATTAAAGTCGACAGGGTTTAAAGGATCTGCTTGAATTTCGTCTATTAAAAACTCTGGGTTATCATTACCGTATATAATAGAGTTATTAAAGTTTGCTTCGGTTAAATCTGTTATAACAGTATCCCCATTAGCATTTATTGTAAAGTTATTAATTAATAAAGCAGGAAATTGTCTAAAACTAGTATTCCAATAATTTGCAATAGTACTATGTGTTACGTTGTATTTTCCTCCAAAAGTTGCGGCAAAAGAGACTTGCCCAGAATTATTTATTACTAAATTCTCAGCTCTTATAGATGTGTTTCTTGCTAAAATACCATAATTACTTGAATTGTATATTTGGCTATTAGTAATGGTTAATTTATCTGTAGGTGCGTCTGGATTACCATCTGTTAAAAGCCCAACAGTTCCATTTTTTATAGTGGCATAATTTATAATGTTATTTTCACTGTTTTCAAATAACCATACTGCCCCCCATTGTCCAGGGATATCTGCAAAAGCAGATTCTAAACGATCTCCTTCAAAAACTACTTCGTTTTCTAAAAGGTCTGGGTCTGTACTTAATGTTCCGTTTACTTGTAGCGATGCGCCTTCAGAGACTAGAAGCCCGGAATTTGCATGGAAATGTACACGTGCTCCAGCATCTACAGTTAGTGTTTCTCCATTAGGTACAGCTGCATAGCCATAAATAACATAGGGTTTTTGGTTGGTAAAGTTTAATTCTTCTGGTAATAACTCTCTTCCCTGTATTTCTGTGTCTACAATTTCTCCATTTAAGCTAAGTGTTAATGTTTCAATAACTCCTGTAGTGTTATCACGATCTGGATATATAAATACTGCATCTTTTACTAAAGTTACTAGCTCTACTTCTTGAAGGTTAGCACCAGAATCGAACTCAATTTTATCTGTATATAAAAATTCTTCATCTAAAGTTGGTAAATTATCAATATCTATTGTTGTTTCAACAAAAATAAATAAACTGTCTTTGGCTAAAATTTCAACATTTGTAAAAGACTTTCCTGCATTACCATCTACATTTAATCTATAATTAGAATTTTCTCCACGGCTTAGCCCAACAGATGGAATACTAATATCTTCGTTACTGCGGTTGTATACTTTTAAGTTATAAGTACTGGAACCAATGTTTGTAAAAACAGTGTCTAAGTATACCGTGTCTTTAGAAAACTCTAAATTTCCTGTGCTAGGTGAGAATTCGAAGTCTTTACGACAAGAGCTCCAAAGTAAAAGAAAACCAAAACAAATAAAAAAGTATAGCGTACGTTTCATATAATTAAATTGCATTTTACGTTGTATTTAATTTTGTATAGACCAAGAATTAGATACATTCGTTTTAAACGATAAAAATATAACTTTTGAAATTAGGATTTAGTATAGAATGCTATATTAATTTTTGTAAGCTTTAATTTTTAGTGTCTTGTTTGTATTGTGTTATAAAAGATAAGAACTCTTCACTTATTTTAAATAGTCGATCTAATAGCTCTACTTGATGTTTTGCATTTAGTAACTCAATATTTATTTGTTTAGCATCGCAAAACTCAAAAAACAAATATTTATAATCATCTTCTATTTTTAAGTCCTTGTTTAGTAATGTATTATTAAAAAACGAATCTTTTTCGAATAAATCTTTAAAGTCTGTATAGGTTGCGTAAACTATAATGTCTGTTTTTTTCTTTTTAAACAGTTTTCCTATTAACCCAATGATTTTAATAATATCCATATTCCCGCTAGGTGGCGGCCCATATAAATGCGGGTTATTTTTCATATCGTTTTTTAATTGTTCACTAAAACTTACATTGTACTTTTTTTCATTAAACGCTTTGGCTTTAGGCGTGCTTTTTAAGGCAATTTCATCTAGGCTATTGGTTATTTTTTTTAGCTCTACAACAAATGTATTATCTAAATGATATTGCGTTACAGTTATGTTTTGTTCTTTATAAAAGATAGAGGAGAACACTATAGAATCATTGAGCTCTGCTTTTATTTTAAATAGGCCTTGATTATCTGAATATACAGTACTTTGTTTTGTGATGTTAGAGACTTTAATGTCTTTAAGTACAGATTTGTTATCATATACTTTACCTGTTATTTGCTGAGCAGAAGTAGCTATTGAACATAATAAAAAGAGGAGGTAGCCTATTTTTTTGCACATTTTTATTCTAGTTAGTAAACCAAATGTAATAGATAATAGGATGGGTTTGGATAGGTATTAAGAGACTTTAACAATAGGTTTAAAGTATTATTAACAAAATTAACTTTCTTAATAAGAAATCATTATTTGCTAAATAAGATTACTTGCGTTTTCTAAAAAGGTTAGTAATGTTATATAGTAATTTGCCAATTTTTGAGCGTTTAATTTCTCCATTTCTTATTTGCTGGCGTTTTAGTTTTTTTGCCTCAATACGTTCAGTAAATAACTTATTATTAAGTGCTTTATGGTTTTGTTTTCTTATAGATTCTCTTTTTTTCTCTTCGGCGATTTCTTGAGATGTTTTTTTATGTGTATAATTAGAATCTATATTTACTCTTCCAGTAATTATTACTTCATCATAGGCATTGATATCTACTTCTATAGTATAATTGTAAACTGAATTATCGGTAATGAGTATTTCTGACGTTTTATAACCAATAGAACTTATAACTAACGCGTTTCCATTTTTTACTTTTAATTTATAGTTGCCATCAAAATCTGTTTGGGTTACTGTAGAAGTGCCTTTTACAAGAATATAAGCACCTGGCATGGGTAAACCATTTTCATCTAGTATAGTTCCAGAAATAACACGTTCTTTTAAAATAGAGTGTGCTACTTTTCCTTTTATTTGATTTGGTGTTTTATGAGTTTGTGAGATCTCAGTTGATGCTCCTTGCGCATAAGCTTCATTAACACCTAAAGTTAAAAGAGTGAATAGGCTAGAAGCTACATATAATAAATAATTATTTTGGTTTTTCCTGCTATAAGAAAGTTCTCTATTTAATTGAGCGTTTTTAAAGCGTCCACAAAGTTTTCCATTTTGTTCAAAAGATTTTACAATATACTCATCGGTTTTACTAGTAAAATCAAAAACAGTTTTTCACAAACCTTACAGTGGCGCCCTTTGTCTTTTGGAGTCATGGCATCCCAGTTTTCATGGCAAGACTTAGGTATAGATAATTGTATAGCTTTTCTCATATTTCAAAGAAACTTCAATAATTGAAGCTATCCAATCTATAATGAGTAAACACTATGTATTGTTGCGTAAAGGCTACTTCTCAACTATTTTAACTTCAAACAACTTATCCCAACGTTTCCCTGTTACAAAAATGGTTTGTGTCTCTGGGTTGTAAGCAATACCGTTTAAAACATCTAAACCTTTATGCTGTGTTACTTTTTCTTTTAAAGGGGAAAAATCTATAACAGCTTCTGTAGCACCGTTTTTTGGGTTTATAATAACAACTCCGTTTTTTTGATAAATATTAGCATAGATTTTTCCATTAATCCATTCTAATTCATTAAGCTGACCTATTTTTCCTTTATTAGTAAAAACTTGTATGTTACCTTCTTCAATTAAATTTTCAGGGTTTAATAACCATATTTTTTCGGTTCCATCACTTTTATATAACAATTTATTGTCGTTACATAATCCCCATCCTTCTTTACTTTGTCCATACCTAAAGCTACTAGTACGCTCTAAAGTTTCTGCATTGTATACAAATCCTTTCCCTGCTTTCCATGTTAATTGGTACACATTATTATTTAGTACTGTTAAACCTTCACCAAAAAACTCACCTGCTAAGTTTACATTTTTTGTAACCGTTGCATCTTTATAATTTACAGTTCTTAATTTAGACTCATTATACTGCCCAGTGCTTTCATACAATGTACCATTGTAAAATTCTAAACCTTGTGTGTAGGATGTAATATCGTGAGGGTAGGTGTTTATTATTTCGTAGGTTAATACTTTTGGCTTTTCGTTATTTAATATCGAAATACTCTTAGAAGCTGTTTCCGTTTCTCCATCATATTGTATAGTTGCTTCGATGGTGTGTTTTCCTAATTTAAAATCTTTTAAATTAGTTTCTTCGGTTAATGTTTGTCCATTTAAAGTGTAAACAACAGATGATACTTCTAATTTTTTTGGATTTTTTAAAGACAATTTTAGAGTCTCATTTATAGAAATAGCATTGTTTTTTGCATTAGTTTGAATAGAAAAGCTATTTTTTTTCTTTCCAGAGTTACTACCACATCCTATGATTAAACTTCCTAAAAATATGATTGTAAGTATTTTAAATGTTTTCATTTTTGCTTTATAATTTTAAGCAAGATATTTATTAAAATTCAGTATAAAAAATCATTGTGATAAAATTAAAAGATTGTATATTTGCACCCGGCAAGTCCTACACAACCAGCTCCTGTTGAATCCTCCAGGTCGGGAACGAAGCAAAGGTAGATGGTCGTAGCGGTGTGATGTAGGTAGCTTGCCTTTTTTTGTGCACTAAATTTAGATTTAAAATCTAATTATTATATAGAAAAGATTTGCTAATAATTACTAGCAAATCTTTTTCATTTTATACCATTTAAAACAAATTCATTTTTAATTTTACAGTCTAATTATTTCAATGTATGTCTAAAGTTATTTTAATTACAGGCGGTTCTTCAGGAATAGGGAAATCTGTAGGTGAATTTTTAACAACTAAAGGGTTTAAGGTTTACGGAACTAGTCGTAATCCAGATCGTTACAAGGATAGTAAATTTCCTATTATTGCTTTAGATGTTAAAGATGTTGTTACAATTAACAAAGCTGTTGAAAACGTAATTAATGCAGAGGGCAGGCTAGACGTTGTTATTAATAATGCTGGAGTAGGTATTACTGGGCCTATTGAAGAAACACCAGAAGAACAAATACAGCATAATTTCGATACAAATTTCTTTGGGCCTATTAATGTTATAAAAGCTGTTTTACCGCAAATGCGTAAGCAAAATAGTGGTTTAATTATTAATATAACATCTATAGCTGGTTATATGGGATTACCATATAGAGGCATTTATAGCGCTAGTAAAGGTGCTTTGGAATTAATTACCGAGGCGTTTAGAATGGAACTTAAAGATTTTAATATTAAAATGACTAATATCGCTCCTGGGGATTTTGCAACTAACATTGCTGCTGGTCGTTTTCATGCGCCAGTTATAAAGGGATCTCCTTACGAAAAAGCCTATGGTAGTGTTTTAAAAGATATAGATGAGCATGTAGATAGTGGTAATGATCCTATAGAAATGGCCGAAATGGTTTTAAAAGTAATTAATACTAAAAACCCAAAAATTCATTATAAAGTAGGGGCTTTTATGCAGAAGTTTTCTATTATTCTTAAGTTTATTCTTCCCGATAAAGTTTATGAAAAGATGCTACTAAATCATTATAACCTATAATACTAGCTATTTAAGCTTTACAAAACCATTTGTTAATATTATTTAATATCATTTTTTTATAGTTAGATAAGTAATATTGTAAATTCGCGTTAGATTTTAATAAACACAACAAAAACAAAACAAAGTTCTCAATATTAGAGAATTACAAAACAAATTTTATGAAATTTTTTATTGATACAGCAAACTTAGACCAAATAAAAGAAGCTCAGGATTTAGGAATCTTAGATGGTGTAACTACAAACCCTTCATTAATGGCTAAAGAAGGTATTACAGGACATGATAATATTTTAAAACATTATGTAGATATCTGTAACATTGTAGATGGAGATGTAAGTGCAGAAGTTATTGCTACAGATTTTGAAGGTATGGTTAAAGAAGGTGAAGCTTTAGCTGAATTACATGAACAAATTGTAGTTAAATTACCTATGATTAAAGATGGGGTGAAAGCATGTAAATACTTTAGCGATAAAGGGATTAAAACAAATGTAACATTAGTATTTTCTGCTGGGCAAGCTTTATTAGCTGCTAAGGCTGGAGCAACTTACGTGTCTCCTTTTATTGGAAGGTTAGATGATATTTCTACAGATGGTTTAAATCTTATTGCAGAAATAAGACACATCTATGATAACTATGGTTTTGAAACAGAAATATTAGCTGCATCTGTACGCCATACTATGCACGTAATTGATTGCGCTAAAATTGGAGCAGATGTTATGACTGGGCCACTAAGTTCTATTGAAGGTTTATTAAAACACCCTTTAACAGATATAGGTTTAGCTAAGTTTTTAGCAGATTATAAAAAAGGAAACTAAGTTTTCTAAAATGTTATAAAAAGAAAAAGCGCAATCTATAAGATTGCGCTTTTTTTGTATATAGATGTGAGATCATTATTTTAAACTACCTACCATGTCTTCTGGCTTAACCCAGGCATCATAATCTTCGGCAGTAACATAACCTAAATTAATAGCTTCTGTTTTTAAAGTAGTACCATTTTTATGTGCTGTATTTGCAATTTCAGCAGCTTTGTAGTACCCTATTTTTGTATTTAAAGCCGTAACTAGCATTAAAGAGTTGTTAAGTAATTCTTTAATAACACCATGATTTGGTTCTATACCAGCAGCACAGTTTTCTTCAAAACTTCTACAAGCATCTCCAATAAGTTGTGCCGATTGTAAGATGTTTGCAGCCATCATTGGTTTAAATACATTAAGCTCATAATGTCCTTGTGTTCCACCAACAGTAATTGCTACATCGTTACCCATAACTTGAGCACAAACCATAGTTAAGGCTTCACATTGTGTCGGGTTTACCTTTCCTGGCATAATTGAACTACCTGGCTCGTTTGCAGGAATAATAATTTCTCCAATTCCAGAACGTGGCCCAGAAGCCATCATTCTAATATCATTAGCAATTTTATTTAAAGAAACTGCTAATTGCTTTAATGCGCCATGTGTTTCTACAATAGCATCGTGTGCAGCCAAGGCTTCAAATTTATTTGGAGCAGTTATAAATGGCAATCCAGTAAATTCTGCAATAAACTCTGCAACACGTTTAGAGTAGCCTTTTGGTGTATTTAAACCTGTACCAACAGCTGTACCACCTAAAGCTAATTCGCTTAAATGTGCTAAAGTGTTTTCTAAAGCTTGCAACCCATGATCTAATTGAGAAACATATCCAGAAAACTCTTGCCCTAAAGTTAGAGGCGTGGCATCCATTAAATGAGTACGACCTATTTTTACAACGTTTTTAAAATCGGATGATTTCTTTTTTAAAGTATCTCTTAATTGCTTAACTCCTGGAATAGTATTTTCTACAACTTTTTTGTAGGCAGCAATATGCATACCTGTAGGGAAAGTATCGTTGGAAGATTGAGATTTATTTACATCATCATTAGGTTGAATTGTTTTTTCTCCTTCACCTATTTTATGCCCAGCAATTTGGTGCGCTCTGTTTGCAATAACTTCATTAACATTCATGTTACTTTGCGTACCAGAACCCGTTTGCCAGATTACTAGAGGGAATTGGTCGTCATGCTTACCTTCTAAAATTTCTTCGCATACTTGTGCAATTAAATCTCTTTTCTCAATAGGTAAAACACCCAACTCACAGTTAGTAAATGCTGCTGCTTTTTTTAGGTAAGCAAAGCCATATACAACTTCTAATGGCATTGTAGCCGCGGCTCCAATTTTAAAATTATTACGAGAACGTTCTGTTTGCGCTCCCCAAAGCTTATCAGAAGGGACTTTTACTTCTCCCATCGTGTCTTTCTCTATTCTGTAATCCATATCGTATTGATTAATTAAGGCTGCAAATTTACAATATTTTGGGGTATTAGGTGATTAGTTTATGGTGTTTTTGTAACGAAATAATTATTGAAAATTAATTTAAAAGTATTCTTCATCATCATTAGAAGATTATAAAAAGATTACTTTTGAAAACTTAAATGAGATATAAATAATAAAAAAATAGAATGAATAAAATAATTGTAAGTGTATTATTAATGAGTTTTACTTCGCTATGGAGTCAAAATGCTGAGGATTATTATAAAAAAGCACAGTTTTCTTTTGAAAGTAAGGACTATAAAACCGCTTTAAAACAAATAGATAATGCCATAGCAATAGATTCTAGTAATGTAGATTTCTATTTTTTAAAAGGATCAAGTTATCTAGAATTAGGTGAAGTGTTAGAAAGTTATAAAGTCTATTCTAAAGCAATTAATAAATTTCCTAAAAATGCAGCTCTTTATAATCAAAGAAGTACGCTATTATATTATAGTAAAGAATATAATGCAGCACTCAAAGATATTTCTAAAGCAATAGAAATGGAGGCTAATGATACTTTAAGAAATGAATATTTAATAAATAGAGGTTCTATTAAAGGAAAAAAAAGAGATTTTACAGGAAGCTATAAAGACTTAATTAAAGCTTATAAATTTAACCCCAAACACTTAGGGACATTAACTAATTTAGGAGCAGTCTGTGATGAAATTGGTAAAGGAGACGAAACCTTAAAATACTTGTTAGAAGCAGTCGCGGTAGATTCTACATTTTACCCCGTTTATAATAACATAGGTTTTAAATACCAAGAAATGGGAGATCACAAAAAAGCAATTAAGTATTTTAATAAAGTATTAAAATATAATATAGAGGACCCTTTTGCATACAGTAATAGAAGCTATAATTGGTTAAAACTTGGGGATACTGAAAAAGCAATGGAAGATATAAACAAATCTATAGAATTGTTCTCAGAAAACTCGTATGCCTACAGAACAAGAGCCTTAATTTACATAGAGATGAAAGCTATTAACAAGGCTTGCGAAGATATTGATACTGCTATAAAAAAGAAGTTTACAGTAACATATGGTGATGAAGTTGAAAAGTTGAAAGAAGAGTATTGTAATAATTAATAGAAAAACTCTTAATAACCCTGTTAATAATTATTAAAATAGTATTGTATAAAAAAAGAGTTTAACTTATCTTTGTGCAAGATTTAAAAACAAGATACAGACAATTATGTTCGAATTTGACCAATATTTAGGCTTTTTAGCATTTTTAACAATCTTAACCATCGGGTTTTGGTTAATGATATTTTTAGTAACATTTGTTGTTCCTTATTGGATAGGAGGAGCTTTAATAGAGCGTCTTAAAGAAATTAAAGAAGAAAAAAAAGCTAAGCGTAACGCATAGTTTTAAACATATACAATAAAAAAGGGAAACTCTAGAGTTTCCCTTTTTTTATGCATAATTATGTGTACTTATAATATTCTATATACCATTTACAAGAACTAAAGAAATTATTGTATAATTTAAATCATACATAAAAATTACCCTTCAAATCCTTCATCACCTCCATTTGGTCTTTGGCCTCTACGTTGTTGTTTCTTTGTTTGATTAAATCTGTAAGTAAACGATAAATTAAAACTACGCTCTCTCCATTGAAATTCGCTTTCGTTTACAAATGTACTAGTCGTTGTTACTTGTTTTCTTTTCCTAGAATTAAATAAATCACTAACATTAAAAGCTAAAGAAGCCTTTTCTTTAAATAAGTCTTTGCTAAATGCTAAATTAGTAGAAAAAACACCTTCTCTTTTATTTTGTGCATCTTCACTAGGGCCTCTATAAGATAGGCGTGTTTGCCAATCTATATTACCAGGAAGCGTAAATTTGTTATTTACACGAGCAAACCAACTTGTATTTTTATTTCCTAGGTTTTCTCCATTTGGCGTAACTCCTTCGGTTTCACTTTTGAAAAAATTGAAATTTCCATTAATATTCCATTTTTTGGAAGCTCTGTAACTTAAAGTAAATTCAAACCCAAATCGGTCTTGTGTTGCCAAGTTAATAGGCGTACGTTGTATTACAGGAATTTCTTGTCCGTTAACAATAGCAGTTTCGCCAGAATCGAAACTAGTAAAATTAAAAATATCTGTAGCATGCGAAAAATAAGCAGAAGTATCGAATGTAAATTTTCCAAAACGTTTTAAATACCCTAGATCTACTTGTCCAGAGTAACTAGGTGCAAGAGCAGGGTTTCCTTGAAAAATACTTGTTACACTAGAGCGAGAAGGGAAGGGGTTTACAAAAAATGAACGTGGGCGACGTATACGTCTGTTATATCCTAGAGTAATGTTTTCACTTTCGCTTAGCTCGTAACTTAAATTTAAAGTAGGGAATAACCCATTGTATGTGTTTTTTACATAATCTCCGCTCGTAGGCTGGTCTAATGTTATTTGCGTGTTTTCAAAACGTAAGCCTAAAAGGTAAGAGAATTTACCAATCTTGCTTCCATACTGCGAATATACAGCAGTAATAAATTCTCTATAATTAAATAAGTTAGTTAGGTCTGTACTTACATTAAATACATTCGTGTCAAAATCTAAAAACTCAACAGTGTAATCTGTACTCTTATCATTAAAGTTACCGCGGTAACCTAACTCAAACTGACTTTTTTCTCCTATGGGTAAAACATAATCTGTTTGTAGAAGAATACGTTGTTCGTCCTCTAATGTCGCAACCTTTTCAGAAACAGTCCCGTCTACATTTACATTAGATAATTCATCATTACTACTATCTTCATATTGAAAATCGAAAGTTAATTTATGACCACTAGTTTTAAATTGCTTATCAAAATTAACAGCATATTGTATTGTTTGTCTGTCAGATAACTCTGGGTCTAAACGTAGTGTACTTGATGTAAGTGTGTTATTCGCATCAAATTGACTTACACGATTGGTTGTATTGCTTTCATTATCTCCATTGCTATAAAGCACCGAAGTTGTTAAAGAAGACGATTCGTTAACATACCACTCCACTCCAAAATTAGTATTAAGCCCTTTTCTAATACGGTCGTACCTATTAGTCTCTTCTAGAAAGGTATCAGGATTGTCTGCTATTAAGTTACCAGAAGCGTCAAATTCTTGATTAAAATATCTAGTAAAGCCATCATTGTTACCTGGTACTTCTCTATAATTATATGATGTAGTGTTAAATATATTAATATCTCCTGTTCTGTAATTAATATTTCCAGAAATTCCGGCAGCTGGATTATAACCTACATTTGTTGTTATGGCTCCGTTTAAACCTTGTAACTTACTTCTGCGTAAAATAATATTTAAAATACCACCAGTACCTTCTGCATCATATCGAGCAGATGGAGACGTTATAACTTCTACTTTCTCAATAGATTCTGCAGGTAATTGTCGTAAAGCATCTGTAGAATTTAAACCTACCAAGCCAGAAGGTTTTCCATTAATAAGTATGCGAACATTATCATTCCCTCTTAAGGCAACATTACCTTCAACATCTACAGAAACAGAAGGGACATTATCTAAAACATCACTAACAGTACCACCTCTAACAGTTAAATCTTTACCTACGTTATAAATTTTCTTATCTAGTTTAATTTCTACAGTTGTTTTTTCTGCAATAATTTCAATTTCGTCTAACGCTTCTGTATTTTCATCAAGTAATTGTATGCCTAAGTTTACCGTTTTTGTTATTTGTTTGTTTTCAATTTTAACTGTTGTAAACCCTATATATTCGTAAGATATAGTATACGAACCTACAGTTACAGGAATATTATATTCTCCTTTCTCGTTTGTAATACCTCCAGTAATATTTGTTTTATCTGTAGTATCTGTAAATACTACTGTAGCATATTCTAAAGGGGTTTTAGAATTGCTGTCTAGAATTTTTCCGCTAATAGTTACTTCTTTTTTAGAGGTGTTTTGTGCGCTAGATGTTGTTACAAAAGTAACGAGACATACTAGGGTAAGTATTAATTTATGCATGAATATATTTTAGCAGTTAAGACTGCAAAAATAGATTATGGTTTAACTTAGATTGGTTAAATGTATGTTAAATAAGAAAGCTTCAAAATGTTAATATTTTGAAGCTTTTTTTATTTATTAAGTCGCCTTTAAAGCTAAAGTGCTAGAAGACGTTATTAGGGTAGTATTACTATAAGTCTATTTTTATAATAAGTTTAAATTTAATGCTACAGTATTTTCATTATATAAGTTAATAGAGTGTTTTAAATTATATAATTGTAGTTATAAGCTCTGGCGGACGCCCAATAACAGCTTTGTCACCGTTAATTACTATTGGTCTTTCTATAAGTTTTGGATGCGCTACCATAGCTTTAATAATGTCTTCATTAGTTAAATCTTTTCCTTTGTAATCGGCTTTCCAGATAGCTTCATTTTTACGAATAAGCGCTAGAGGTTCTATATTTAATAAACTTAATAGGTTTTTTACATCTTCAACAGTTGGTGTATCTACTAAATAGTTTATAACTTCATAATCTTTACCAGAGTCCTTAACAATTTCTAAACCGCAACGCGATTTACTACATCTATTATTGTGGTATATTTTAATCATATTTTTTTATTTTTTATTATAACGAATCTTGTGTTGTATCTTTTTGTCCCATCATCATTAAATACGCTTTTAAGAAAGGTGTAATATCACCATCCATAACAGCATCTACATTACCTGTTTCGTGTGCAGTACGTACATCTTTAACCAGTTTATACGGGTGCATAACATAATTACGTATTTGGCTACCCCATTCAATTTTCATTTTACCAGCTTCAATATCATCGCGCTGAGCCATTTGCTTCTGTAATTCAATTTCGTAAAGCTGAGATTTAAGCATCTGTAATGCACGCGCTCTATTATCGTGTTGAGAGCGAGTTTCTGAACACGAAATCTGTATACCAGACGGTTTATGTGTTAGTTGCACTTTAGTTTCAACTTTATTTACATTTTGTCCTCCAGCACCGCTAGATCGTGCAGTAGTAATATCTATATCTGCAGGATTAATGTCTATTTCTATACTGTCATCAACTAATGGGTAAACATAAACAGAGGCAAAACTGGTGTGGCGTTTCGCATTACTATCAAAAGGAGAGATACGTACTAAACGGTGTACCCCATTTTCGCCTTTAAGCCAACCAAAAGCGTAATCACCTTCAATTTCTATAGTCACCGTTTTAATACCTGCAACATCTCCATCTTGTAAGTTAAGTTCCTTTACTTTAAAACCATTTTTTTCGGCATACATTAAATACATACGTAATAACATATTTGCCCAATCGCAACTTTCTGTACCTCCAGCACCAGCAGTTATTTGTAAAACGGCACTTAAATTATCACCTTCTTCCGAGAGCATGTTTTTAAACTCTAAGTCTTCAATTAGAGTTTTTGCTTTTTCAAAGCGAGTTTCCACATCCTTAATTGTTGCTTCTTCTTCCTTATAAAATTCGTAAATAACTTCAAGATCCTCTACGAAAGTATTCGATTTTTCGTAGTCTTCAACCCATTTTTTCTTTATTCTAAGCGACTTCATAACAGCCTCTGCAGCTTTAGAGTCGTTCCAAAAATTAGGGTCAAACGTTTGCTCTTCTTCGTTTTGAATTTCTATTAATTTCTTATCTATGTCAAAGATATTGCCTTAAAGCATTAAGGCGTTTAGAGAGATCTTTTATATGATCTTGTGTTATCATTATATTGTAGTTTGAAACAAAAATATAATTTATACCATTATATTAAAGTAATTGAAAGCATATTTTATAATTTTATGCATAAAAATAAATAAATGATAATAGATTTAAGAAGCGATACGGTAACAAAACCTTCTAAAGAAATGTTAGAAGCTATAATAAATGCTAATGTAGGAGATGATGTGTATAAAGAAGATGAAACCGTTAATGCATTAGAACTAAAAATTGCAGAATTATTTGGAAAACCCAAAGCATTGTTTTTCCCGAGTGGAACAATGGCGAATCAAACCGCAATAAAATTACATACAAACCCAGGAGATCAAGTTATTTGCGATAAGTATTCTCATATATTTAATTACGAAGGTGGGGGTGCATCGTTTAACAGTGGGGTTTCTTGTAAACTAATAGATGGACAGCGTGGCATGTTTACAGCAAAACAAGTTGAAGAAGCTTTAAATCCTCCAGATTTTTACCATAGCCCACTAACTCGATTAGTTGAAATAGAAAATACAACCAATAAAGGAGGAGGAGCTTGTTGGGATTTTGAAGAGATAAAGAAGGTGCGTAAAGTATGCGATGCAAATAGTTTAGGATTACACTTAGATGGGGCACGCTTATGGAATGCTTTAGTTGCAAAAAAAGAAAACCCTAAACAATATGGAGATGTGTTCGATACTATTTCTGTGTGTTTAAGCAAAGGGTTGGGATGCCCTATAGGCTCTGTGTTGGTAGGAGACGAAGATATTATGAAAGATGCAATTAGAATTAGAAAAATTCTAGGAGGCGGAATGAGACAGGTTGGCTTTCTAGCTGCAGCTGGACTATATGCATTAGATAACAATATAGAGCGATTAGAAGAAGATCATGAAAAAGCTAAAGAGATAGCGAATACATTAAAAACGCAAGCGTATGTAAATACAGTAGAACCTGTAGAAACTAACATTGTAATTTTTAGTTTAAAAGAAGGGATTTCTGAAAGTGAATTTATACAGACTTTAGATAAAAAGGGAATAAAAATTATAGCATTAGGTGCTGGTAAAGTAAGAATAGTAACACATTTAGATTACACTAATGAGATGCATAACCATTTCTTAAAAGCGTTAAACTCCCTATAAAATAAGAAAAAAAACTAAAATTTCATAGTAGTTTTGTAAGATTAAATTTGTTAAAATTTTTAACGTGTTTTTTTGCGTTTCATCGAAAGAGTGTGCTTTTTTCGTTTTAAAAACCACTAAAGGGTTTGATTGCTAGTATTTTTGTACGAAATTAGTAGAATAGGCTAAACCCTAACTACTTAGCGTATATAAATAACCATATAATCATTAAACTTTAACAAAATGAAAAAATTACTACTAACATTTTTATCTTTTGCAATTGGCTTAGTTGCATTTGCTCAAGATTTACCAGCTAATCCTGAACCAGGGAAGTGTTATGTTCGTTGTGTAACACCAGATATTTGGGTAAATCAAGACGTAACAGTTCAAGTAGCACCAGCTTACAAGAAATTAAGCACAGTACCAGCAAAATACGGAACAGAAACAGAAACCGTTGTAGTTGCTAATGCAAGCCAAAGATTGGAAGTTGTGCCAGCAAAATATGAAACACAGACTTTTGAAGTCGTTGTAAAAGAAGCAAGTCAACGTTTAGAAAAAATAGCTTCTAGAACAGAAACAGAAATAGAAACTGTTGTTATTAAAGAAGCAAGTCAACGCTTAGAATTGGTGCCAGCAGTGTACGAAACACAAACATTTGAAGTGGTAACTCAACCAGCTAGCCAAAAATTAGAAATGGTACCTGCGGTTTACGAAACACAAGATGTTACTGTAGTAGTTAACGAGGCAGGACAACGTTTAGAAGTTATTCCTGCTGAGTATGGTACAGAAAATATTACGTACAAAAAAAGAGAGTTTGGGTCTTCATTAAAAGTCGTTCCTGCTAAATTTTCTTCTAACTATCAAGTTATAGAAACTAAACCAGCTACAGCAAAATGGGGAATGAGTGATACACCTGCAGCAGATTGTCAATCTAGCGATCCTAACGATTGTAGATACTGGTGTTACAAAGCAGTACCAGCACAAAATATAACAATTAATACAACAGAATTAGCGTCGGATGCATCTTACATTAGAACTCCAGATTGTGATACAAGTGCAGATCCAGATTGCGGAATGTCTTCTTATACAAGAAAAATAGTTGTTAAACCAGCATCTACAAGAACAATAGATATACCTCAAGTAACTAAAACGGTTAAGAAAACTGTTATGGTAACACCTCCAACAACGAGAGTAATTCCTATTCCAGCTGTAACGAAAACAATGAAGCGTACAGTAATGGTAACGCCTCCAACAACAAGAGTAATAGAAATACCAGCAGTTACTAAAACTGTTAAGAGAACAGTAATTATACCAGAAACTACAAGAGTTGTAGAGATTCCAGCCGTTACAAAAACAATGAAACGTACAGTAATGGTAACGCCTCCAACGACAAGAGCTATAGATATTCCTCAAAAAACAGCAACAATTAAGAAAACAGTTTTAGTTGAAGATTCTAAAGTTGTTGAAACTCCAGTGCCACCAGTAACGAAAACAGTAACTAAGGAAGTGTTACAGAAAAAAGGAGGATTAACAACATGGAAAGAAGTAGATTGTAAAGTTGTTGAGTATAACGACCTTAACATAAACTGGAACTTAGGTTCTGCAACATTAACTAATGCTGCTAAAGCAGAAATTGATGCTAAACTATTACCTGTATTAGCAGATGGTGTATCTGTAGAGATTGCATCGCATACAGATTCTAGAGGGTCTAAAGCTAGCAACCGTTCTTTATCAGAAAGAAGAGCACAAGCAGTAACAAACTATTTAATATCTAAAGGTATTAACTCTAGTAGAATCGTTTCTAATGGTTATGGAGAAACTAGATTAACTAACAGATGTTCAGATGGTGTATCTTGTACAGAAAGAGAGCACTTAGCAAACAGAAGAACTCAGTTTAGAGTAATAAACGCTAACTAAGTACCTTAGAAATACAAGATGTTTAATCCTACAATAATCTATACAGATTAAATAAAGGATTAAAAATAGAATAAAAAGAGAAGTTTTTGCTTCTCTTTTTTTATATAAATAACTATTATAAAACGAAAACATAAATGAATTAGGTGTTCTCAATTTTAATGTAAGTAAATGCTAAAATTATTATAAAGTGTAATAAATGAGCAATATAGAGCTATTAAATAGCGTTGATGTAAAAGCTATAACCCTTTTATATAGTAACTAGAAGTATGTCTATCGATTGTTGATACATTGGAGATTGCGTTACAATAAATTAAAAATTTTACAACATGAAACTAACGCAATTAATTCTCTGCTTGCTATTTACATTTACTGTAAGTAATATAAACGCTCAAAATTCTAATTACGAATTACCAAAACGCACACCAACATTAAATACTTTAAAAACAGATGGTTTAATTCAGCCATACCTAGACGATTTTTTAAAAGAATGTAAAAAGTACAATATTAAGTTTACAGATAAACTATTTAGCTTAAAAGAAATAGCAATTGTAGATACATTACAAGTATCAACAAAAGGCGGTACTTTAGGTATGTTGGTTAGAAATAAAAAAAATGAAGTTGAAAAAATAGTATTTAGCTGGATGACGCTTTTAGATAAAGAAATTTTAAAAGTAGTCGCATTTCATGAGTTTGGACATTATTTTCTAGGTTACAAACATACCTGTAAAGATTGTAACGCTATAATGGCAGAAGTAAATACAAGTTATTTTAATATTGTTAGAGATTGGGAAAATCAAGTAGAACAATTATTTTTAAACTCTCCAGAATATTTAAAACGAAAGTTACAATAGAAAAAAATAAGAAATAGAGTGAAATAAAAAAGGCTTTTAATATACATATTAAAAGCCTTTTTTAAATTATTTAAACATATCCATTCCAGGTATATTAGGCATCCCATCTTTTGCAGCAGCTGCAAGTTCGGCTTCGTTAATACGTGTCGCTTTTTCTATGGCCTTATTTAATGTTAAAATTAAGTAATCTTCTAACTGTTCTTTATCCTCTAACAATTCATCATTAATTTCTATAGATTTTATAGCTCTATTTGCTGTTAATGTTACTTGTAATAAGCCATCGTTACTCTTCTCATCAACTAAAACAGTATTTAGTCGCTGTTTTGTTTCTTCTACTTTTTTTTGAGCATCTTGAAGCTTGCCCATCATACCACTAAGGTCTCCAAACATAATTCTTATATTAATAGTTTAATTTGGTGCAAAGTTATTAAATTTGAGAGGAAATTGTTTAAATATTTAATATGAAGAAAATTACTATAATTTCACTTATAAGTTTATATTTTTGTGTTTCCTGTAAACAAAAAGAAGATATGACAGATAAAACAATAGTTAAAACATTTCCATTAGCCAAGAAAAAACCTAAGCAATTAGAAATACATAATGATATAAGAATTGATAATTACTATTGGTTAAATGATAGAGAGGATGCTGAAGTTATAAACTATTTAAATGAGGAGAATGCCTACACTAAATCTGTTTTAAAACATACAGAGCCATTTCAAAAAGAATTATTTGAAGAAATGAAAGCCCGTATTAAAGAAGATGACGAATCTGTACCTTATAAATTAAACGGATATTGGTATATAACTAAATACGAAAAAGGAAAAGGATACCCTATCTATACACGAAAAAAAGGGAGCTTAGAAGCAGAAGAAGAGTTGCTTTTTGACTGTAATGAAATGGCCAAAGGACACGCTTATTTTAGATTGGGAGGTATTTCTGTTAGCCCAGACAATACTATGGTTAGTTTTGCTGTAGATACTGTGAGTAGAAGGCAATATACGTTGCAAATAAAAAGCTTAATTACTGGAGAAGTATTTTCAGACAAAATAGAAAACACAACAGGGAGTTCTACATGGGCTAATGATAATAAAACATTATTCTACAGTAAAAAAGATGAAGTAACATTGCGTTCTGATAAAATTTTTAAGCATAAATTAGGCACATCTAAAGAAGAAGATGTTGTTGTATATAATGAAACAGACGAAACATTTAACACCTTTGTATACAAAACAAAGTCTAAAAAATATATAGTAATAGGCTCTTCTAGTACATTAACTTCAGAGTATCAGATACTTAATGCAGATACGCCAGACGGAGCATTCAAAATGTTTCAAGAACGAGAGCGAGAACTAGAATACTCTATAGCACATTACGATGATAGCTTTTATATTATAACAAATAAGGATGGAGCTAAAAACTATAAACTTCAAAAAACATCAGAAAATAAAACAGAAAAAGATAATTGGGAAGATGTATTACCGCACAGAGCAGATGTTTTAATAGAAGATATAGAAATTTTTAGTAAATATTTAGTTGTTAATGAACGCCAAAATGGATTAAATAATATAAGAGTCATCAATTGGGATGGAAGTGAAGATTATTATTTAACATTTAATAATGAAACCTATACGCTAAATATAGGAAACAATCCAGATTTTGATAGCACAGATTTAAGATACAGTTATAACGGTTTAATAACACCAAATTCTGTAATTGATTATAACTTTGAAACGAAACAGCATAATGTTTTAAAAGAACAACAAGTACTAAGTGATACGTTCGATAAAAACAATTACGTGTCAGAACGTATATGGGTTACAGCTAGAGATGGAGCCAAAGTACCCGTTTCAATGGTATATAAAAAAGGAATGAAAAGAGATGGTAGCCATCCATTATTACAATATGCTTACGGCTCTTACGGCTCTACTATAGACCCGTATTTTTCATCTATAAGATTAAGCCTTTTAGATAGAGGATTTATATATGCAATAGCACATATTAGAGGAGGTGAATATTTAGGGCGCAAATGGTACGAAGATGGTAAGCTATTAAAAAAGATGAATACATTTACAGACTTTATAGATTGCTCTAAACACTTAATTAAAGAAAAATATACTACAGCCGAACATTTATATGCAATGGGAGGAAGTGCAGGAGGTTTATTAATGGGTACAGTAATTAACCTAGAACCAGAATTGTATAATGGTGTTATTGCAGCAGTACCTTTTGTAGATGTTGTTACTACAATGCTAGATGATACAATACCATTAACAACAGGAGAGTATGATGAATGGGGAAATCCTAATGATAAAACATATTACGATTATATGAAATCGTACTCACCATACGATAATGTAACCTCTAGAGACTATCCAAATATGTTAGTAACTACTGGCTTGCATGATTCACAAGTACAATATTGGGAACCAGCAAAATGGGTAGCTAAATTAAGAGACTTAAAAACAGACAATAATACCTTGTTATTTCATATAGATATGGAATCTGGTCACGGTGGAGCTTCGGGGCGTTTTGAAAGTTTAAAAGAAGTTGCATTACAGTATGCTTTTCTGTTAGATTTAGAAGGAATTAACTATTAAAAAAAAAATCCGTATTTTTGCGAGGTTTTAAACACAATAACCAATTGATTTAGCTTATAAGTAGCGTTTATGGAAAACAATAAACAAGTTTTTGACAATGTATTAGACCTAATAGGAAATACACCAATGATAAAACTGAAAAAAATAACGTCTGAATTTAAAGGTAATTTCTTAGCTAAGGTAGAAGCTTTTAATCCCGGACATTCCTCTAAAGATAGAATTGCATTATATATAATTGAAGAAGCAGAACGTCAAGGTATTTTAAAACCAGGAGACACTATTATAGAAACGACCTCTGGTAATACAGGGTTTAGTATTGCTATGGTAAGTGTAATAAAAGGATACGACTGCATTTTAGCTGTAAGCTCTAAGTCTTCTGCAGATAAAATAGACATGCTTAAAAATATGGGGGCTAAAGTTTATGTTTGCCCTGCAAATGTTAGTGCAGATGACCCAAGATCTTATTACCAAGTAGCAAAACGATTACATGATGAAATAAAAGGATCTGTATATATAAACCAATATTTCAATCAGTTAAATATGGATGCGCATTACCATTCTACAGGACCAGAAATCTGGAACCAAACTAATGGTAAAATAACGCATTTAGTAGCATGTAGTGGAACGGGAGGAACAATTTCTGGAACAGCAAAATATTTAAAAGAGCAAAACCCAGAAATTAAAGTTATAGGTGTAGACGCTTATGGTTCTGTGTTAAAAAAGTATCATGAAACAAGAGAGTTTGACGATAAAGAAATTTATCCATATAGAATAGAAGGCTTAGGTAAAAATTTAATACCTACAGCTACAGATTTTGATACAATAGACGAGTTTGTTAAGGTTACAGATGAAGAAAGTGCACATACAGCACGTGAAATAGCAAAAGTTGAAGGACTTTTTGTAGGTTATACCTCTGGAGCAGCAATGCAAGCTATAAAACAATTAGAAGGAGAAGGAGAATTTAAAGAAAACGATGTTGTAGTTACAATTTTTCCAGATCACGGATCGCGTTATATGAGTAAAATATATAGCGATAAATGGATGAGAGATCAAGGCTTTTTTGATAGTATTAATGAAGAAGCTGCACAAAGTATACAATACGTAAAATAAATAAGAATAAACATATTGAAATTAGCTGATTTTAAGTATTTTAAGTCAGCTAATTTTTTTGTGAAAAATAGACAGTAAAAAGATTATGCAAAAAAGGTAGAATTACCTAATTTTGCATCTACTAACTAATGTAATGGCTTATAATAAATTATTCAAAATAAACTTTTACCTTAAAGATGTTTTGTGTGTAGAGTTATGGGCGTAAAGTAAACAATGAAAACGAACCGATGAAAGACTTATTTGCAAAAATATACAAGGATAAAGGACCGTTAGGGAAATGGGCATCAGCTGCAGAAGGATATTTTGTATTTCCAAAGCTGGAAGGACAAATCTCTAATAGAATGAAGTTTCAGGGAAAGGAAGTTATCACATGGAGTATTAATGATTATTTAGGATTAGCTAACCATCCTGAGGTTCGTAAAGTTGATGCAGAAGCAGCAAAAATGTACGGGTCTGCATACCCAATGGGAGCACGAATGATGTCTGGTCACACAGAACTACACGAGCAGTTGCAGAATGAATTAGCGGCGTTTGTTAATAAAGAAGCTGCTTACTTATTAAATTTTGGATACCAAGGAATGGTTTCTACTGTAGACGCATTAGTATCTAAAGATGATATTATTGTTTACGATGTAGATTCTCATGCATGTATTATAGATGGAGTGCGTTTACATATGGGTAAACGTTTTACATATAAGCATAACGATATAGATAGTTTAGAGAAAAATCTTGAACGAGCAACTAAAATGGCCGAGCAAACTGGCGGAGGTATTTTAGTGATTTCTGAAGGGGTTTTTGGTATGCGTGGAGAACAAGGGCGTTTAAAAGAAATAGTTGAGCTTAAAAAGAAATTTAATTTTAGACTATTTGTTGATGATGCTCATGGTTTTGGAACACTTGGAGCTACTGGAGCAGGAGCAGGAGAAGAGCAAGGTGTACAAGACGAGATAGATGTGTATTTTGCAACATTTGCAAAATCTATGGCTAGTACAGGAGCATTTATTGCAGCAGATAAAGAAATTATAGATTACTTAAAATACAATCTACGTTCGCAAATGTTTGCAAAATCGTTGCAAATGCAATTGGTTGTTGGTGCATTAAAACGTTTAGATATGTTACGTACAATGCCAGAGTTAAAACAAAACCTTTGGACTATTGTTGATGCATTACAATCTGGATTAAAAAAGCGTGGTTTCGATATTGGAACAACACAAAGTTGTGTTACACCAGTATATTTAAAAGGGAGTATTCCAGAAGCAATGGCTTTAGTTAGAGATTTAAGAGAAAATTATGGTATTTTCTGTTCTATAGTAGTATACCCTGTTATACCTAAAGGTTTAATTTTATTAAGAATGATTCCTACAGCTACACATACTCTGCAAGATGTTTCTGAAACTCTAGATGCATTCGATGCTATTAGAGATAGATTAGAAAACGGAACTTATAAACGTATGTCTGCCGCTTTAGTAAAAGCTATGGGAGAGTAAAAAACGTAAAATAGATACTTAATAAAAAAATCCAATTCATTTGAATTGGATTTTTTTATTACCAGCTTATTTATTCAATTGCTTTACGGTATGTTTTACGACGCTTAACAACAATAGGGTTGAAGTGTTTCCATATTTTATGTATGGCTTCGTTATCTTCTAATTCTGGAGTTCTGTAGCAATTAATAATACCTTTCTTGGTAAACGTTTCATAATATTCATTAAAAATAACAGCATGAACGCCTTTATTTTGATAATCTGGATGTACACCTATTAAATAAAATACAACATCCTTACTATGCTTTTTAGCTTTTAGCAATTTGGCAAAACCAAAAGGAAATAACTTTCCCTTAATTTGTTGTAATGCAGAGGCAAACCTAGGCATTACAATAGCGAAAGCTACCATGTTATCCTGTTCGTCTACAATAAATTTAATATATTCTGGATTAACAAAACTTATAAATTTCTTTTTAAAATAAGCTTTTTGAATATCAGTAATTTCTACAAAAGAAGCTAAAGAAGAATAACTTTCATTAAATAAATCAAACATTTTATCTGCATAAGGCATAACCTCTTCAGTAGTAGTTAATTGTAATGCTTTAAGCTTATAACGTCTCTTTATAAGCTCTTGCGCTTTTTTAAACGTTTCTGGATTTACATTAGCAAAAGGGAATTTACTTTCTGAATACGATTTTTCAATAGTATAACCCAAAGCCTCGTAATGTTTTACATAGTATTCGTGATTATACCATGTAATCATATTACTAACTTGATCAAAACCTTCGGTCATTACACCAACTTTATCTAAGTTAGAGAAACCTACAGGACCTTCTGTATATTCTAAATTATGAGCTTTACCAATTTTTATAACTTCATCTAATAAAGCCTTAGAAACCTCTAAATCATCAATAAAATCGAACCAGCCAAAACGCATTTTTTTCTGGTTTTGGTTTTTTACCTCTAACCAGTTTATAATTGCTGCAACACGCCCAACAATTTCTCCGTTTTTATAGGCTAGAAAAAAAGTTGCTTCTGCATCTTTAAAAATGGGGTTCTTTTTTTTGTCAAAAGTTTCTAATTCCTGATTAATAATTGGGGGAACCCAATATTTAGAATCTTTGTATAAAGAAAAAGGAAACTTAACAAAAGCTTTAAGTTCCTTTTTAGTAGTAGCCTGTTTTACTGTAATCATATTCTAGTGGTTAATCTTCGTCATCAAAATCAATCTCTTGGGCTTCTTTTTTCTGTTTTTTATCACCACCAGCATCACCACCTTTTTTCTTATCCTTTTTGTTTTTCTTACGTTTTTTATTGGCTCTACGTTCAGCTTCTTCTTCAGCAGAAACACCATTATCTGGTTTATCGTCTTGATGGAAATCTAACCTGTAAGATACACCAAAATTAATACTAAATACAGAAGGCGTATCTTTAGTATTAAATGTTAAAGCAGTGTCTAATTGTAAGTCTTTACCCCATAAATATGCACCCCCAAAACGGAATAAGTTATCCGCATAGAAATCACTTTTTATTCCTTGAGTTTCTCCAAATAAAACGACATTTTGATTAATTGCTTTAGTTAAAGTAAGGATGTATTGAAAATCTGAAAACTCAGACCCAATTCTATCTTTTATTAAGTTTAAAACCATAACCCAACCACTAGCAAAGTTATTTTGTGTAGCTACAATTACTTTAGGGCTAAACCCTTCTACATCTGGTGCTGTGTATGGGTTATCTTTAGTGTCAAAATTAGCGCCTAAATACACAGAAACTGCAGGAATTAGAGACTTCCATTGGAATTTTTTATTAGCATGGTAACTGTATAAATTGGGTTTTTCTTCTTCGGCATTTTTATACGGATCGTATACCAAATACTTAGCACCTATAGTTAAGTTTTTAAAATTTGAACGTTTATTTTCCGAAGAAATAGAAGAACGATTATCTGTAAATGTGTCGCTTTGGTATGCGCCTTCAATATTAAGTTCTAACTCTGGTAGTAGTAAGCCGTATCTTGCAGCAAAATCAATTCCGAAACCAGAAACATCATATTTTAAAGGGGTGTGTTTTTCTTTTACAGTGTAAGGGCCAATTTCAATTTGGGCAACATTTGTACCGACAGCGAATGCAGAACGCGACACTCCAGGTCTATTAGAATTTATAACTTCTGTATACTGAGCGTTTACAGTATAACTAACAATAAATAATAAGGTCGGTAAAAAGAATTTTTTTAAGGACATAAATATTAGGTTTAGCTCCAAATATAGAGATTTTATATATTTTTTAAGTATTTATAACTGAAATTACCCAAAGAGTATTGTATTTTTGTTTAAATAAATTAAAACAACAATATTACTTTTTATGGGATTATTAAAGACCATACTTTTTATTATATTATTTTACTATGGTTTTAAGATATTGTCTAGAATTTTTGGACCACTGTTTTTAAAGTACCTAAGTAAAAAAGCAATGCAACGTTTTGGAGGGCAGTTTGAAGGATTTCAAAATCAAAAATCGCAACAGGAACAACAAAAAGAAGGAGAAACGACTATAGATAAAATACCAAATAGAAAATCTTCGAATAATACTGTTGGGGAATATGTAGATTATGAAGAAATAGATTAAGTTTATTTCGTTTTCTTACTTATATACCATAATATATGTTCAAAGCAGAGATTAAAAGCAAAATAAACGAAGATATCTGTATCTTGATCTCACCAGATAATGATTCTTATAATTATATATGTGATTGTGGTGAAGCTTCTAATTTATCTGTAAAGGATTGCCAGAATACAAATGCCGTTTTTTTGAGTCATACACATATAGATCACTTTGTTAATTTCGATACTATTTTAAGACATCAAATAGGAGTAAAACGACGTATTATTATTTGTGGTCCAGAAGGTATTATTAAACAAGTGCAGTCTAGAATACAAAGCTATTGTTGGAATTTAATAGCTGAGGATGCTATTGTTTACGAAGTTAGAGAAATTCAAAAAAATAGTATTATAAAGCGAGCAGAGTTAAAACCGCCGTTTTGGAATGCAAATGCTATGGAGGATTTAAGTACTGAAACTATTTTTAAAACAAATAAATTTGAAGTTCGTTTTACTATTTTAAATCATAAAACACCATCTATAGCTTACCTTTTTAAAGAATATGACTCGACTAAAATAAATATTGTTGGTACAAGTTTTAAAGGCGGAAAGTGGATTAATACGCTTAAAGATGCATACCGTTTAAAAGAACACGACGCTATAATTGCTGTAGAAGATAACGTTTTTAAAGCTTCCGATTTGTTTCATTTAATACATGTTAAAAAAGGAGAAACACTTGGGGTAATATTAGACCATGCAGCTACTGTTGAAAATCATGAAAAAATAAAACAGCTCTTTTTTAATGCAGATACAGTATATATAGAAAGCTTTTATAATGAAGAAGATAAAGCTTTTGCTAAAGCAAATTTTCATAGTTATTCTACAGCCTCTGGTAAACTTATGAAAACGTGTAATGTTAAAGAGGCAATACCAGTTCATTTTTCTAGAAAATATAAACCAGAAGCTATAGAGGTGTTAACGAGTGAGTTTAAAAATGCTTTTAAAAAGTAACAACGATTCTTTAGTTTTAAGAATTTCTAAAATTTCAATTCAATTAAGCTTAATTTCAAAAAATAGTATTATTTTTCAATTTCATAGTATTTAATATATTTTATGCAACTTTCATTCAAAAAAATCCTACCTCATATATTAGTAATTATTGGGTTTGTAGTTTTAGCCTTAGCCTATTTTAGTCCTGTATTACAAGGAGAAGAAATATTACAAAGTGATATTGTTCATTATGTAGGGATGGCAAAACAACAAAAGGATTTTAAAGCACAAACAGGAGAGGAAACCTACTGGACCAATAGTGCTTTTGGGGGAATGCCTACCTACCAATTAGGAGCTAAATACCCACATAACTATATTAAAAAACTAGATTTAGGGCTGCGTTTTTTGCCTAGACCAGCAGATTATCTATTTCTGTATTTTATTGGGTTTTACATTCTGCTTCTAAGTTTAAAGGTAGATTATAAACTTTCTGCTCTTGGTGCTTTAGCGTTTGGATTTTCTACATACCTTATTATAATTATAGGAGTAGGGCACAACAGTAAAGCTCATGCAATAGCGTATATGCCACTCGTATTAAGTGGTGTTATACTTACATTTAGGCGAAAATATGTTATAGGTTTTTTAGTAACGGCTGTAGCTATGGCTTTAGAAATTGTTGCTAATCATTTCCAAATGACCTATTATTTACTATTACTAGTTATTGTATTAGGTATAGTATATTTAATTGATGCCTATAGAAAGCAATTATTACCACATTACTTTAAATCTGTTGGATTATTGGTTGTGGCAGTTATTTTAGCAGTAGGTTTAAATGCAACAAGTATATTAGCGACACAAGAATATGTAAAAGAAAGTACAAGAGGTAAAAGCGAATTAACAATAAACCCAGATGGCTCTCCAAAAGAAGTGACATCTGGACTAGATAAAGCCTATATAACAGAATATAGTTATGGCTTTTTAGAAACATTTAATTTATACATTCCTAGATTATTAGGAGGAGGGAATACAGAAGATGTTGGTAAAAACTCTGAGCTCTATCAATTCTATTTAAAACAAGGTGCTACACCTTTACAAGCTAGAGATGTTGCTGAGAACGCACCAACTTATTGGGGGAGTCAGCCAATTGTGGAAGCACCAGCCTATGTAGGTGCAGTAATATTATTTTTATTTGTACTAGCATTATTTTTAGTTAAAGGCCGCTTAAAATGGTGGCTTGTTGCTGGAACACTACTATCGTTACTATTGTCCTATGGTAAAAACTTAGGGTTTTTAACAGATTTTTTTATAGATTATGTTCCGTTGTATAACAAATTTAGAGCGGTTAGCTCAATACAAGTTATACTAGAATTATGTATACCTATATTAGCAATTTTTGGATTAGTAAGGTTATTTAATGATTATGAGAAAGAAGACCATAAATTAAAAGCTTTAAAGTATACTGTTTTTATAACCGCTGGGTTATCTATTTTCTTTTTATTAATTAAAGCTTTTGGGTGGCTAGATTTTGTAGGAGGAAATGATGGATATTATAGGCAAGAAGCTGGTCTAGAATTTGTAGATGCGTTAAGAGCAGATAGAGAAATGCTTTTTACAAAAGATACATTAAGAACACTATTATTAGTAATACTTTCTGCAGGAACAATCTTCTTATTTTTAAAGAAAAAACTAAACGAAACAAAAGTAGTATTAATTTTTGCAGGATTAATATTGTTCGATTTAGTAGGAGTAGATAGGCGCTATGTAAATACAGATGATTTTGTTTCAAGCAGGCAAGTAGAAGCACCGTACAATGAATCTCCAGCAGATGTAGAAATTAAAAAAGATAAATCTCATTTTAGAGTATTCGATGTAACCTCTGGAGGCGCAAGGACATCCTATTTTCATAACTCCCTTACAGGATATCATGCAGCAAAACTGAAACGTTTTGATGATGTTTTTAATTTCTACATAGTTAAAAATAATGTGAATGTATTAAATATGTTAAATACAAAATACATTATAACAACAAATGAAAAAGGACAACCTTATCCATTAATTAATGATAGAGCTAATGGTAACGCATGGTTTGTTAAAACACTAGAGCCTGTGAATTCTGCTAATGAAGAAATACAAGCTTTAGATAAATTAGATAATAAAAATGCAGCTGTGTATACAGTGCCAAAAGAAACTAATACTAAAAAATTACCAAACCGTTATGAGGTAGATTCATTAGCATCAATAAAAATATTAAACTATAAGCCCAATGCAATTACATACCAATCTGAAAATATTAATGATGGTTTTGCTGTGTTTTCTGAAGTGTATTACGGAAAAGGGTGGCAGGCTTATATAGATAATAAACCAGTTCCACACTATAGAGTAAATTACGTTTTAAGAGGATTAGAGATTCCTAGAGGTAACCATACAATAGAATTTAAGTTTGAAGCTCAGGTTGTAAAAACTGGAAGTAAAATAGCATTAATTAGTACTATAATATTAGCTGTGCTATTAATAGGAGGTCTATTCCTTATGTTTAAAAAACAAACGATAGAAGAAGCGTAGTGTTTGTAATGCTAGATTACGAGTTTTACAAACGATAGGATAGACTTAAAATGGATAAAAAAAAAGTACTTATAATAACGTATTATTGGCCACCAGCAGGAGGTCCTGGAGTACAACGCTGGTTAAAATTTGTAAAGTATCTGCCAGATTTTAATATAGAACCCATAGTATACTGTCCAGAAAACCCTAACTATCCATTAATAGATAAGAGTTTAATAACAGATGTAGCTAAAGACCTTACAGTTATAAAACAACCAATAAAAGAGCCCTATAAAATAGCAAGTATATTTTCTAAGAAATCTAAAACCATTAGTAAAGGAATTATTCCTGTAGAAAAAAAACAAAGTTTTATTGAAAAAGCAATGCTATACGTGCGTGGTAATTTTTTTATTCCAGATGCAAGAAAAAACTGGGTAAAACCTTCGGTAGCGTTTCTTTATAACTACATAAAAACAAATGCAATACAAACAATAATAACCACTGGGCCTCCGCATAGTTTACATTTAATAGGGTTGCAATTACAACAACGCCTTGATGTAAAATGGATAAGTGATTTTAGAGATCCATGGACAACCATAGGTTATCATAAACAATTACGATTAACAGAAGCATCAAAAGCAAAACATAAGACCTTAGAGCATGAGGTTTTAAATGCTGCAGATGAAATTGTAGTAACGAGTAATAACACAAAGGTGGAATTTGAAACTATAACCAATAAACCAATTACTGTTATTACTAATGGGTATGATGTAGAAAAAGTAAAAACACAAGAATTAGATACTAAGTTTTCAATATCACACATCGGGTCTTTATTATCTAAGAGAAATCCATTAGTACTTTGGAAAGTTTTAAAAGCATTAGTAGAAGAAGAAAAAGGGTTTGCAGAAGATTTAGAAATTAATTTTGTAGGAGCAGTTAGCGATTCTATTTTAAAAACAATAGCCTCTTACAAGCTTGATACCTATGTTAAAAACAGGGGGTATGTGCCTCATAAGGAAGCTATAATGTATCAAAAAAAATCGCAGATATTATTAGTAGTAGAAATAGATTCTGAAGAGACTAAGTCTATTATTCCAGGAAAACTGTTTGAGTATATGGTGTCTCAAAGACCAATAATAGCATTAGGACCAAAAGACTCAGATGTAGAAATAATTATAAATAAAACCAATACGGGTAAGTATTTTGATTACAATAACTACAAAGAACTTAAAGAACTATTAAAAGCACATTACATAGCTTTTAAAAAGAACGATTTAAAAACACAACCTATAAACCTGCAAAATTACAGTAGAAAAAAATTAACAGAAACCCTATCTAAACTCATATAAATGGGAATAGTAATAAAACAATCTATTAAAAATATATTAATAACCTATATTGGTTTTGCTGTAGGTGCAATTAATGTATTGTTTCTGTTTACCAAGTTTATAGATCCAGTATACTATGGGTTAATAACCTTTATACTATCTACTGCTAATATTTTAATGCCTTTAATGGCATTTGGGGTAAATAATACTATTGTTAAATTCTACTCCTCATTTAAAACAAGAAAATCTCAGAATGGGTTTTTAAGTTTAATGCTAGTATTGCCTTTAGGAGTAATAATACCTTTTGCATTATTTACGTTCTTTAATCTAGAAAAAATAAGTGTATTTATAGCTCAAGAAAATGTGAAAGTAAAAGAGTATACTTGGTATATTTTTTTAACAGCCATAGTGTTTGCTTATTTCGAAGTATTTTATGCCTGGAGTAAAGTGCAATTAAAAAGTGTCTTTGGGAATTTTATGAAAGAAGTATTTCATAGAATATGTATTACACTTTTATTAATAAGTTTATACTATAAATTGTTAACAGTACATGTGTTAATAGAAAGTATTATTGTGGTTTATAGTATAAGAATGTTAATAATGATGTTTTATGCATTTAGCCTAAAACCTCCGGTATTTAAATTTGTAAAACTAAGCCTGTTTATTCCTATTTTAAAATATACATCTTTAATTATAATAGCTGGATCTGTAGCTAACATAATATTAGAGATAGACAAATTTATGATTGGGCAGTATGTTGCTATAGAAAATGTAGCTTATTATGGTGTAGCTATTTACATAGCAACAGTTATAGGTGTGCCTTCTAGATCTATGCATCAAATAACACATCCTTTAACAGCAAAATTGCTTAACGAAAATAACAAGGTAGATTTAAAAATTTTATATAAGAAGAGTTCGTTAAACCTATTAATTATTAGTGGTTTTATTTTTTTAATAGTAATATTAAATGTAAACCAATTGTATAATTTATTACCTAATGAATACGCGGGTGGTTTTATTGTTGTGCTAGCAATAGGGTTGGTAAAATTATTTGACAATATGTTAGGTAATAATAACTCTATATTATTTAATAGTGACTATTATAGAGTTATTTTGCTTTTAGGAATTGTTTTAGCAGTATGCACGGCACTACTTAATATAGCTTTTATTCCCAAGTTTGGAATAAATGGAGCAGCTTATGCAACATGTATAGCTATATTTATTTATAATACTATAAAGGTGCTATTTGTATATGCTAAATTTAAAATGCTACCTTTTAGTTTAAATACGCTAAAAGCATTAATATTAATACTAATATGCGGATTTGGGTTTTATTTTTGGGAGTTTCAATTTCATCCAATATTAAATATAGTTTTAAAATCACTCTTAATAAGTCTGTTTTATGGAGTTATAGTATACAGATTTAATTTTTCTGAAGACATTTCGATCTTAATTAATAAACTCCTTAAACGATAAAGTCCCGCATACTTAGTTAAGTATAACAGGACTTTTTTTAACCAACTTAAATAATTATAATTAGATACGTCTTGAAGATCTTGATCTTGTAGACGCATTATTTCTTCTCGAATTAGAAGACCTTGTTGTCCTTGTTTGGGTTTTATTCCTTTTAGGAGTTCTAACTGAAGTTCTGGTTCTAGAACTAGGAGTAGCTTTTTTTCTAACTCTTGGCGAACTAGATTGTGGACGCACACTAGAAGATCTAGGTTTAGAAAGTGTTCTATTAGGTCTTGTTGTATTTCTGTTTATATTTCCTCTAGTTCTTGTAGTAGTGTTAGTACGTGTACGTGTTCTAGGGGTATTAGCTTGTGTCGTTGTGCGCGTTCTATTAGTACGTGTAATGTTTCCTCTTGTTCTAGGAGTATTACTTGTAGAAGATTGTCTTACACTACGCCCATTTCTTCTAGAAGCATAACTTGTATTTCTAACAACCCTATTACCTCTTCTACTAGCTACCGCAGTTGTTCTTCTATAGTTATTTCTATAAGGTCTATCGTAAATATAACGAGTAGGAGTATAAAATTGTCTGTAAGGTCTGTTGTAAACTACACAGTAATTTGGTGAAGGAATTACATAATAAGAGTGCCATGGCCTATATACATAACGTCTATTATAAACATTAATAAAACCTGTACAGTTGTAAAATCTGTTAAATCTATAATTTACATATAATCCACCAACTCTAGAAATAAAACCTCTGTTGTTGTATGAAATGCAGACATCTCCAATCTGTCTAACTCTACCATAGTAGTCATAAAACACAGGCGTATTTTCTACTTGAATTACGGCTCCAAACTCATCGTACTGTACGTAAGCACTATAATCGTAACCAGTGTTGAAGCTAATATTTACATGAGGATTACCTATAGAAACATTAACGTTAGTGTGATTATTAGGAATATAAAAATCGAATTGTCCATCTGCGAATACTGAAAACTCAATACCTTGTTCATTAAAAATAAAAGATTTACCGTAACCGCGATAATTTGCTAGACCGCTAGCCTCTAATGTTTCATCTGCATTAGCAGTAACACTAGTTATTAGTAGACCAACAAATAAAAAGAGTAATTTTTTCATAATTGTTTGTTTTTAGGATTGAATATTAACTACACTTCAACCATCGTGCCAAAAACAATAAAGGCTAAATTTTGTAGGCTCGTAAATTACCTTTAGTTTCGCTTAGTTGAGTAATCATTTTGATTTAAATACTTAAATTATGTCATTCAAAAAATTAAATCCAGAAATAAAAGAAGCCTTAATTAATAAAGGGTTTGAGGAACCTACTTCGTTTCAAAAAAAAGTATTACCTAAAATTAAAAGTGGTGTAGATTTATATGCAATTGGAGAAAAAAATAGTGGAAAAACGACAGCGATTATTTTAAGTACAATGCAAAAATTAGGAAGTAAAGCATTTGAAGATGCACCTAGAGCATTAATATTGGTTAAAGATAAAGTGGAAGCTCTAAAATTAAAAGAAGCCTTTTTAGAATTTACAAAACGAACAAATTTAAGAATATATACTGCTTACGACGAACATAGTATAGATGCCGAAAAAGATGAGATATACTATGGGCAAGATGTTATAATAGCTACGCCAAAACGTTTAAATAAACTTTTTTATATAAATGCAATAAACGTAACACAATTAAAACTATTTATTATAGAAGATGCCGAATTTGCAGAAAGAGGAATGTACTTTGCAGATGTTAACAGAATTCCTGAAAGTATTGGTAAATGCCAATATGTAATTTTTGCAGAAAAACTAACAGACAAGTTATTACGTTTTCAAGATACTTTTATGTTTAATGCACAAACGGTTAAATAAAAATAAACCTTACACTATGTAAGGCTTATTTTTAAATATATTAGCTATAAAGAATTAACGTTTACTCTTTTTTCTTTTTTTACCACTCTTGTAGTAATAGTTATCATCATCATTTCCGTAATCATCATCCCAGTCATTATCGTAGTGATCATCTTGGTCATGGTGATTATCATGGTGGTTAGTACTACAACCTGTTACTCCACAAAATCCACAACCTTGATTATTAAAGTTTACATACCCTGTTGTTGCAATAATATGCCCTCGTCTGTTATATCTTATATGTAGCCCTCCAATTTGTCTTACCAAACACGCTCTATTATAACTTACATATACAGAGCCAATACGTTTTACTTGTCCAGTACGGTTGTAGTTTATAAAAACATTACCAATTCGTCTAACTCTACCATTGTAATCATGCTTTATAATTACACCTCTATTTCTTCTGGATTTTGAGAATTTAACTCTTGTGCCTGGAGCACCAAATGTTCCGTTTATAGAGCCACGTCTTGTTTTATTTCTTCTGTAATAAACATCGTAATCATCATAATGATTTGAGGTTATATCTGTATTAAAGTCAAAACTACCATCAGGGAAAATTAAAAACTCTACACCACGCTCTACAAACTGAATTGGTTGTGCATAACGATAGCGTGTTGTAATAATATCTTCACCTTGTGTTGCAGTGTCGATTTTTTCTGCTGCTGAAACAGTTGTTAGTCCCACTAACAATACTGTAAATAATTGTACTAATGTTTTCATAGTATTAGGGTTTTAGATGATGCCTACTCATTTAGCTTTTCGGCTTACGCTATTTGTAGTTGTAAGTTTCAATTAACGTGCCAAAACGGGGAGCCCTTGTTATTACTGCGATTGTGTAAGATTTTAAAATGTAACTTTTTATAAATTAAAAGACCTATAAATAGAGAAGTGATTTAATTTTTCTATTTTTAGCGTAATTATTTATTTTAATGCCATTAGATAGATATAACAAACGTAGCCAACTCAATGTCTAAAGAAAATATAACCTGCAAAAATTGCGAAACATTATTAGAAAGTACTTTTGAATTTTGCCCCAATTGTGGTCAAAAAACAAAAGAAGAGCTAACAGTTGGCGTATTATTTTACAACACTATTAGCAATTATTTTGCTGTAGATGCTCGTTTTTTTAAGAGTTTTATTCCATTAATGGTAAAACCTGGTTATTTAGCTAACAAATTTATACAAGGAAAACGTTTACTATACCTGCATCCAGCACAATTATATTTGTTTATATCTATAGTTTTCTTCTTTCTATATTCGTTTAAACAAAAAGAACAAATAAATGCAATAAGCACAGCAGCAACTATTGATGAGCAAGTGCGTAAAGCTACAGACTCTGCAGTTTCAGAAATAGAAAAAGATTCTATAGCTAAAGCAGTGATTTTAGAAGAAATGAAGAAAAATCAAACGGTTATGGGGATTAAAGATGAAGATATGAAAGCTTTAGATTCTATAGTTAAAACCCAAAAACCAGAAGAGAACTTAAGGTTTACTTTTGGGTTTGATGAAAAGAAAGTAGATTCTCTTTTAGCAATTAAAGCCTCTAAAGATGAAGTATATACAGCCATGGGGATGGAAGAAGGGGATGGGGCACTAACAAGGAAGTTTTACGCTCAAATGCTTAAAATTTATAAAAATAAAGGAGGGATTGGTAATATTTTAAGGGCGTTTTATGATACTGTACCAATATCTATGTTTTTTTTACTACCAATTTTTGCATTTATTTTAAAAATGCTGTTTTTTAGAAGAGGTCGTTTTGCCCATCATCTAGTGTTTACATTTTACTTCTTTGCGTATTTATTTACTGTATTTAGTATTTTAATATTTATGAGTTTAATATGGGATGTAATACCAGTATGGTTAGATGTTTTAATTGTATTATCTACATTTTTCTATTTATTTCTAGCAATAAAACGATTTTATGGTCAAGGTTGGTTTGTTAGCTTGTTTAAAAGTTGGGTAGCTACCGTTACCTTTATGGTTTTTGTTTTACCAATTGCTGGAGCTTTTATGTTAATATTTGCCTTTATGTTTTATTAAAATATAAACACATTTCATAGCCGAATGAGCTTATAAAATTAAGATATAAAGCAAGCAACAAGCTTTTTATTTTTTAAGTATAAAAATATATAGTTGCCTAAAGCAATTAAATAAATTATAGCTTTTGTTTTAAATACTTTCCTGTTTCAGAAGCTTTATTTTTTACTATTTCCTCTGGTGTACCAAAAGCGACCAAATGGCCTCCATTTTCTCCTCCTTTAGGACCTAAATCAATAATATAATCAGCACATTTTATTAACTCTAAATTATGCTCAACAACAATTATAGAATGTCCTTTTTCAATTAAAGCATTAAATGATTTTAAAAGCTTTTGGATATCATGAAAATGTAACCCTGTAGTCGGTTCATCGAATATAAATAAAGCTGTTTCTTTAGTATTACCTTTTCCTAGAAAAGAAGCAAGTTTTATACGTTGTGCTTCTCCACCAGAAAGTGTAGACGAACTTTGGCCAAGTGCCACATAACCTAAACCAACATCTTGAAGCGGCTGTAGTTTGTTTTTTATTTTAGAGACTCCATTTTCATCAAAAAAAGCAATAGCGTCATCTATAGTCATACTTAAAATGTCATCAATATTTTTATCAGCAAACGTAACCTCTAAAACCTCTTTTTTAAAACGTTTTCCTTTACAAGTTTCGCATTCCAAATGCACATCTGCCATAAATTGCATTTCTATAGTAACAACACCTTCCCCTTTGCAGGTTTCACAACGTCCACCATCTACGTTAAAAGAGAAGTGTTTAGCCTGGTAGTTTCTAATTGCACTAAGTTTTTGTTTAGAGTATAAAGCACGAATATCGTCATAAGCTTTAATGTAGGTTACTGGGTTGGATCTAGAGGATCTTCCAATAGGGTTTTGGTCTACAAACTCTATATGCTTTACATTACTATAATTTCCTTTTAGTTCTGTAAATTGGCCTGGTTTGTCTCCAAATCCAGTTAATTGTTTTTGTAAAGCTGGGAACAAAATCTTTTTTACCAGAGTACTTTTACCGCTTCCAGAAACACCAGTAACTACAGTTAACATGCCTAAAGGAAATGTAACATCTATGTTTTTTAAATTATGTTCACGCGCTCCAATAATATCTACATGATATTTTGAGGAGCGTCTTGCTTTTGGAACTTCAATTTTTAATGTACCATTTAGGTATTTTGCTGTTAAAGAATTTGAAGCCAAAATAGCTTTATAATCTCCAGTGGCCACAACATGTCCACCAAAAGTACCAGCTTCAGGGCCAATATCTATAATTTCGTCTGAAGCCTTCATAATATCATCATCATGCTCTACTACAATAACTGTATTACCCAAATCGCGTAATGCTTTTAGTACTACTATTAAACGTTCTGTATCTTTAGGGTGTAACCCAATACTAGGCTCATCTAAAATATACATAGAACCAACTAAGCTACTACCTAATGATGTTGCCAAATTTATACGTTGACTTTCTCCTCCAGATAATGTGTTAGACTTTCTGTTTAAGGTTAAATAATCTAGTCCTACATTAGATAAAAAGGCTAATCGATTATTTATTTCTTTTAATAAACGTTTAGCAATAGTTGTATCATGATCATTAAGCTCTAGTTGGTTAAAGAAATTTGCTAATTTGTCTAGCGGCATTTCTACTAAATCTGTTAATGTCGCCCCAGCAATTTTTATATAATTTGCTTCTGGGCGTAAACGTTTACCATTACAAGTTTTACATTTTGTTTTACCACGATAACGTGATAACATGACTCTATTTTGAATTTTATATGCTTTAGATTCTAGCTCAGCAAAAAATGAAGATAATCCTTCAAAATGTTTGTTTCCTTTCCAAATTAACTGCTTTTGCTTTTCACTTAGCTGAAAATAAGGCTTGTGTATAGGAAAATCGAAATGATGAGATTTATTTACTAATTGATCTCTGTACCAACTCATGCTTTCTCCTCTCCAAGGAAAAATAGCATTTTCATATACAGAAAGCGCTGTGTTGGGGATAACTAAGTCTTCATCTATACCAATAACATCTCCGTAACCTTCGCATTTAGGGCAGGCGCCATAAGGATTATTAAAACTAAATAAATGTACATTGGGTTCTAAAAAGCTAATGCCATCTAATTCAAATTTATTGCTAAAATGCCGCGTTGTACCATCTTTTACATATTCTATAAAACATTCGCCTTTTCCTTCAAAAAAAGCGGTTTGTATAGCATCGGCCAAACGATTATAAAAATCTTCATCATGTTTAACAACGATACGGTCTACAACTAAAAAGACATTTTTAGTAGCTTTAGCTTCGTCTATACGAATAACTTTACCTTCAGCTTTTATACGAGCGTAACCTTGTTGGTTTAGTGCTTTTAATTTATCGGCCATCTCTCGCCCTTCTTCTAAATAAATAGGAGAGAGCAGTAACAGCTTTTCTTTTTCATCTATGGTTTTAATAAACTCTATAACATCGGTTACGGTATCTTTTTTTACCTCTAATCCAGATTTTGGAGAATAAGTTTTTCCAATTCTAGCAAATAATAATTTTAGATAATCGTAAATTTCAGTAGTAGTCCCTACTGTAGATCTTGGGTTGGTAGAATTAACCTTTTGTTCAATAGCTATTGCAGGAGCAATTCCTTTTATGTAATCTACTTTAGGTTTATTTAAGCGACCTAAAAACTGTCTTGCGTAACTAGATAAGCTTTCTACATAGCGTCTCTGGCCTTCTGCATATAAAGTATCGAAGGCTAAACTAGATTTTCCTGAACCCGATAAGCCAGTAATAACAACTAACTTATTTCTGGGGATAACAACATCAATATTTTTTAGGTTGTGCAATTTAGCCCCTTTAATAATAATGTTTTTTTTAGGATTTACTTCAGAAAGACTAGTACTCATAGGTGTTTTATAAAAAATAATTTAGCAAAGATAACATATCTATTCTAGCTTGTAAATAACTTTATTGTGCAATAAAATGTTAAAAGTTTAATTTTTTTTTGTTTTTTTTAAATGAATGTTGTTATATTTGAGACATACAAACAACAAAACTATCATTGCCTATAGCAAATTTTTACTTTTTAAAATTATGAATCCCTAAGTATGAAGTCCGCTTCTGCTGGAAAAAAAAGTAAAAATTATGCGAAAAGAACTTATCTCGGACGCTACTTTAGTTAGTAGTTATATTAAAGGCGATGAATCCTCTCTGGAAATATTAATTAAAAGACATAAACAGCGTATATATAGTTTTATATACTCTAAAGTTTACGATAGAGATGTTGCAGAAGACATCTTTCAGGATGCTTTTATTAAAGTAATAAGAACCTTAAAAAAAGGAAATTATAATGAAGAAGGTAAATTTTTACCTTGGGTAATGCGTATATCCCATAATTTAATTATCGATTATTTTAGAAAAAATAATAGAATGCCAAAATTTGATAATGGTGGTGAATTCAGTATTTTTTCGGTGTTAAGCGATACGAGTTTAAATGCAGAACATGCTTTAATAAAAGATCAGGTAGAGTTAGATGTAAGACGCTTAATAGAAGAGCTTCCAGAAGATCAAAAAGAAGTTATTTTAATGCGTATGTATAACGATATGAGCTTTAAAGAAATATCCGAACGTACAGGAGTTAGTATTAATACAGCTCTTGGAAGGATGCGTTATGCACTTATTAATATGCGTAAAATAATAGAAAAGCATAATATTATTTTAACAAATTAATTACAAGAATTTTAAAATATTTTATAATAACACAATATAGTCAGTTTTGCTCCGTTATTAAGTCATAATCAATTAATAAGTAATATGGCAAAACTTTACTCAGAACAATCTAAAAAAGAAATTAAATTGAATCCAAAAGATGAAACTATAAGTTTTATTCTCAATTATTCAAAGTCTTTAAGTGTTATAAAGTATAAAGACGTTACGTTTGAATCGCATAAGAACTAAAACTAAAAAGCCTTGATATAATTATCAAGGCTTTTTTATGCATAATAGATTTAGTAAAAGTTAGTCTTTTTCTATTTTGAACTTAAATGTAGTATGTTTGCCTAAAATAGAAGAAGCGGTTATAGTCCCCCCTAATGCAGTGATAAGCTTTTTTGTAGTAGCCAAGCCTATTCCGTTACCTTGATTACCATACTTGTCTTCTTGTGCTATTGTTTTAAACAAATCGAAGATATTATCTAAATCCTCTTCTGGTATACCACGACCATTGTCTGTATGGCTGAAGTAGTAAAAGTTATCATCTTCGTTGCAGTTAATATTAATAATAACCTGAGTTTTATCGTTATATTTTATAGCATTAGTTAATAAATTAACAAAAACTTGCTCTAAAGCTGCTCTGTTTAAAAAAATGTTTTTTGTAGTGTTTGTTAAATTTATTTCAGCTTCTTTGCTTATATCTACAATACTTTTACAGTCTTTAATAATTTCTTCAACTGTAAATAATTCTTTTTTTAATCCTAATAATTTGTCGCTTCTGTAAAAGCTTAAAACGCCATCAATATACTTTTTTAGCGAAGTAGAAGATTCCTGCAAGTAGTCTATATATTGCATAGAATCTTTTGAGAGATCTGGATTTTCTGTTTTTAATAATTCTGTTAAGCTAATTATATTGTTAACGGGAGATTTTAAATCATGAGAAACAATAGCAGCAAATTTTTCCAAATCATCATTTCTACGCTGTAAATTTTCTTTTAGCTTTAAAAGCTGTTCGTTTTGTAAACGCTGTTCAAAAAGTGTAACGACTTGTTTAGCAATTATTTGTAGTGCTTTTTTTTGCTCTAGTGTTAAAGTTCTTGGTTTATGGTCATACACGCACAAGGTTCCTAATTTATAGCCTTCACTGTTAACAAGTGAAACACCTGCGTAAAAAATGGCGTTAAACTCTTTTACTAAAGGATTGTCATGAAAACGTTCATCTTTTCTAGCGTCTTCAATTATCATAATAGGAGCATCGGAGTTTATAGTATGTCCGCAAAAAGAGATGTTTCTAGGAGACTCATTAAAATCTATTCCATAGTGTGATTTTAGAAAGTTGCGGTCGTTATCTAACAGTGTTATTAGTGAGATTGGAGCATCACAAATATCAGAAATAAAACTGGTAATATTATCATATTTATCTTCAGAAGGAGTGTCAAGCAATTTATATTTTTCTACAGCTTTTTGTCGCTTTCTCTCGTTTTTAGGGAATTTTGGGGAGATCATAATAATCTATTTTATAAGATATTAAAAATTACAATAAGACAATATACACTAATCTATAAGCTGCACATGTTTTTTTTAATAATTTCTTATTTTTTCGATTAAAAACAAGTTTTAGGTAGTATAAGGATATTTCTTACGAATTATTCTTTTTATAGTCTTTTAAAACACTTTGTCTTCCTATAGTTTTAGTTATAATATCTTTCTCTAAATCCCAACCTCGTGCTTGCGAATACTCTCGACCATACCAAATAATTTGAAGGTGTAAGTCGTTCCATAACTCTTTTGGAAACAAACGTTTAGCGTCTTTTTCTGTCTGTGCAACATTTTTACTATTAGTTAAATTCCAACGGTACATTAAACGATGTATGTGTGTGTCTACAGGAAAAGCTGGCACACCAAAAGCTTGAGACATAACAACACTTGCCGTTTTATGGCCAACAGCTGGAAGCGCTTCTAAAGCTTCAAAACTCTGAGGAACTTTACCACCATGTTTATCAATTAGAATGTGAGAAAGCCCATATATACCTTTACTTTTCATAGGAGATAAACCACATGGTCTTATAATTTCTTTTATTTCTTCTACAGAGAGTTTAACCATGTCATATGGGTTATCTGCTTTAGCGAATAGAAGTGGTGTAATTTGGTTAACCCTAACATCTGTACATTGCGCAGATAGTAAAACGGCAACAAGTAAAGTATAAGGGTCTTTATGGTCTAAAGGAATAGGAATTTCTGGATATAATTCATTTAACGTTTTTATTACAAAATTTACCTTTTCTTGTTTCGTCATTAGTCGTATTTTTGATAAAATCAAATTTACAACTATGAATACATTAAAACAAGGTGATACAGTTCCTAATTTTACAGTTAACGATCAAGACGGGAACTCAATTTCTTTAAGTGACTATAAAGGAAAAAAACTAATTGTTTTCTTTTACCCTAAAGCAAATACTCCAGGTTGTACTGCGGAGGCTTGTAACCTGAGTGATAATTATAAGGTATTGCAAGATAAAGGTTTCGAGATTTTAGGTGTTAGTGCAGATACAGAAAAGAAGCAGTCTAACTTTAAAAATAAGTTCGATTTTCCTTATCCGCTTTTAGCCGACACAGAAAAAGAAGTTATTGAAGCTTTTGGTGTATGGGGGTTGAAGAAATTTATGGGGAGAGAGTATGATGGTATACACCGTAAAACGTTTTTAATTGATGAAAACGGAGTTGTTACACATGTTATTGATAAGGTAAAAACAAAAGACCATGCTGCTCAGATTTTAGAGTTGCTATAAGTGCGTTGCATATACAATTTTAAATGCTGTTTGTTAACATTAACAAACAGCATTTTTTATACCGTTTTTCTTTTAAAAAGCACAATAAGCCCTAAAATAGGCCCAATTGCTAGAATAGTATAGTTGTATATTGAAGGATTGTAAGTGTTTAAAATGCTTAATAGTTGAATGCTTACTATTGTTATTGCAAAACCTACACAGTTTACTATTGTTAAGGCAGTTCCTTTTAGTGTTGTTATAGCGTTTTGTGCTACTAATGTTGAAAATAAAGGAGAGTCTGCAATGACTACAAATCCCCAAAAAAATAGAAAACTAATAAAAAAGACTACTGGAGTTATTGTAAATATAAGCGGTGAAATTAAACAACATAAAGCAGAGAGTAATAATATAATAGTAGCTGTTTTTTTTGTACCTAAACGAGTGGATACATAGCCAGCAATAACACAAGAGATACTGCCTACTGCAATAATTAAAAACGATAATAAAGGAATATTTAAATTAGCAATGTTATGTAGTTTTTGGTAGCTGGAAAGCATTACAGGAACAAATGCCCAAAAAGCATACAGTTCCCACATATGTCCAAAATAACCAAAAGCAGCTTGCCTAAATGTAAGTTTTTTAAATACTTTAAAAAGAGCTGAGAAATCTAATTTTTGACTTGGTGTTCTGTAGGGACCATTAGGTACAAAAGCAAATAATAATAAGCCTCCACAAACTGCTAATATAGAAGTAACTATAATAACATATTTCCAAGGGATTATATTAACAAATCCCTTTAAAAAATGTGGAAATGCTGTACCCAAGACCAATGCGCCAACTAAAAAACCTAATGATTTCCCTAAACCTTTGTTGTAATAATCGGAAGCTATTTTCATGCCTATAGGGTAGATTCCTGCTAGAAAAAAACCTGTAAAAAAGCGCAATACTACTAAACTAAATAGTGTATTGGTGTTTAACAACATGCTAATGTTAAATAAGGCAGCTACTAATGCGCTTACAAAAAACACTTTTGATGGCGAAAAGCGATCAGCTATAGTTAGTAGGGCAAAAACTAATGTACCAGTAATAAAACCAAATTGAATGGCTGAGGTTAAATTACCTAACGCTTGTACTTCTAAATTAAAATTACTTATTAAATCATTAATAATAGCATTGCTAGCAAACCAAAGCGAAGTACAGCAAAACTGAGAAAATATAATAATAGGAAGAATCCACTTAGCGACTTTCATGAATGATTAACCGTGTATGGTTTCAGATTTACCATAGCGCTTAATAACTTCACTTTCAAAGGCAACAAGTTCTTGCCAACGTTGTTCTACATTAATGTCTTTACCATATTTTCTGGCAAACGTAATAAAGGTTGTGTAGTGTCCAGCCTCGCTAATCATTAATTCTCTGTAAAAGGTGGCTAATTCTTCATCATTAATGTTTTCAGATAATACCTTAAAGCGTTCACAGCTTCTAGCTTCAATCATAGCCGAGAACAATAAACGGTCTACTAAACTTTGAGTTCTATTACCGCCTTTATTCATAAACTTATACAACTCATTAACATAACTGTCTTTACGCTCTCTTCCTAATTTGTACCCTCTTTTTTTTATAATGTCGTGTACCATTTGGAAATGTTCTAGCTCTTCTTGTGCTAATAGCAGTAAATCGGTAACTAACTCTTCGTGTTCGCTATTGTTGGTAATTATGGTTATCGCATTAGTCGCCGCTTTTTGCTCGCACCAAGCGTGGTCTGTAAGAATTTCTTCAATATTAGACTCTACTATATTTACCCAACGCGGGTCTGTTTCCAACTTTAAATGAAGCATAATTTTAATTTTTGGTAAAGGTAGGTATTAACTTATATAATTCCAGATGTTTTTGTATTTACTCATCTGTCTATAGGTTTCTAAAATAGGGGCGTGTTCGGGTAATCTAAGCGAAGGGTCGTTTTTTAATACTTGTTTGGCATGGTAACGTGCGTGTTGCAATATATCGTTATCTTTTACAATATCTGCAATGCGTAGGTTTAAAACACCGCTTTGTTGTGTACCCATAATATCTCCTGGGCCACGTAAACGTAAATCGACTTCAGCTATTTCGAAACCATCGTTGGTTCGTACCATTGTTTCTAGGCGAGTTTTGCTATTCTCAGACAGTTTATGACTCGTCATTAAAATACAGAAACTTTGTTCGGCTCCTCGTCCAACTCGGCCTCTTAATTGATGTAATTGCGATAAGCCAAAACGTTCGGCACTTTCAATAATCATGACCGAAGCATTAGGTACATTTACACCAACTTCTATAACTGTTGTAGCTACCATAATTTGGGTTTGCCCCTTAATAAAACGTTGCATTTCGAACTCCTTATCGGCAGGTTTCATCTTGCCATGTACAATAGAAATTTGATACTCTGGTGCAGGAAAATCTCGGGCAATACTTTCGTAGCCATCCATTAAATCTTTGTAGTCCATTTGGCTGCTTTCTTGTATTAAAGGATAGACAATATAAACCTGTCTTCCTTTAGCAATTTCATCGCGAACAAAACGAAAAACTTTAAGGCGATTGGAGTCGTATCTATGTACTGTTTTTATAGCCTTTCTTCCTGGTGGTAATTCATCAATTATAGAGATGTCTAAATCACCATAAACAGACATAGCTAATGTTCTTGGAATTGGTGTTGCGGTCATGACCAAAACGTGAGGAGGGAGGCTGTTTTTTTTCCATAATTTAGAGCGTTGAGCAACACCAAAACGATGCTGTTCGTCGATAACTGCGAGTCCTAAATTCTTGAATTTTACTTTATCTTCAATTAATGCATGAGTGCCAATTAGGATGTCTAATTCGCCATTTTCTAGCATTTCATGAATTATTTTTCGTTCTGAAGTTTTACTTGAACCTGTGAGTATTTTTATGTTGATATTCAGGTTTTTACATAGTTCATTTAATCCGTTATAGTGCTGGACTGACAAAATTTCAGTTGGCGCCATTAAACAGGCTTGAAAACCATTGTCAACCGCCATGAGCATTGACATTAATGCTACAATAGTTTTGCCAGAGCCTACATCTCCTTGTAATAAACGATTCATTTGTGCATTTTGCCCTAAATCGTACCTGATTTCTTTCAACACACGTTTTTGTGCATTGGTTAATTCAAAGGGTAAATTGTTTTTGTAAAAGGTATTAAAATGCGTTCCGATAGAATCAAAAGGAAAGCCTTTTATTTTTGTTTTATGAATTAAATTTTTCAGAATTAATTGCAATTGAATATAAAATAATTCTTCAAATTTTAGTCTAAATTGAGCCTTAAAAAGTAGCTCAGAATTCTTAGGAAAATGGACGTTAAAAAGCGCTTCAGATTTTGAAATTAAATGCAGTTCAGATAGCAAATTTTTAGACAAAGTTTCAACAAATCTTCCATTGGTTTCAAGGAACAAATTTTGCATAATTTTTGTCATTACCCGATTGGTAATTCCCTTGTTAGATAATTTCTCTGTAGAAGGGTAAATGGCTTGCATGGATGAGCGTAAATTTTTCTCGTGCTCTTTTAATGATTCAGTTTCGGGATGCGGCATGTTAAACTTGCCATTAAACCAATTTGTTTTTCCAAAAATAACATAAGGTGTGTTTAATTTTAAACTTTCTCTAATCCATTTTTGTCCTCGAAACCAAACCAATTCCATAGTCCCAGTTTCATCTTGAAAAGTAGCCACTAATCGTTTACCTCGTTTTTGAGCGATTTCCTGGAACTTTATAATTTTTCCTATAATTTGTACTTCGGCACTATTTCGCTGCAATTGGTTTATCTTAAAATACGTTGTGCGGTCTAAATAGCGATTAGGAAATAAGTTTATTAAATCTTGATAGGTATGTATGCCCAATTCTTTGCGGAGCAAATCGGCACGATTTGGTCCAACACCCTTTAAGTAGTCTATTGGTGTTTGTAGATTGGTAGCCATAATCTACGAAATTAAGATATTTGTAGTTAAAGTAAAAGCGAAATTAACGATAACAAAAAAGACCGCCATAAAGCGATCTTTTTTCATAGTATTAAGGTTGTATCTTACTGTTCCCCTTTAAGGACTAATAAAGGTATTCTACTTTCAAAATCAGATTTTCTAACACCATTATCGTGGATTGCGTCATCCCATAATTGTTTAAAGAAACCACGCTTACGTCTAAATACGCAAAGTAATTCTGGTTCTACAACATGAATGTATTCTAAAACTCCTTGGAATAATGTGGCGTTTTCAGAAGAGTAATATTTAGATGTTACGGCTGCTAAATCTTTATCGAACATTAAATCTTCTGGTAAAAATGTAGGTGTTTTAACTTGTAATAAGGTCATACGAGCCTCTAAAGCTTCTAATGTAGCCTCTAAAGGTTTAAGAGCGCCTTTCATTTTTATAACACCAGACTTAACAGCAGTTAAAACAGTTTTAATTGCTTTAAATTTATAGTTCTCTGGAATTAATAACACTGGCATATCTGTTTTGCGGACAATACTACCAGATAAATTATCTAAAAATAACTTTTCGTTAGTTTTTGGTGTTCTTGCAGATGCAATAACTAAATCGATATTAAAATCTTTTGAAAATGATTTAACAAAATCAATAATGTTCTCATCTGTAGGTAAAGAACGGAAGTTAATATCTATTTCTTGCTTTTTTGCATGAGCTACAAGCTCCTCTAAATGATCGTCTTCTTGTATTTCATTTATTTGAATACCATAAATCATTTCTGCGCCTACAGCTTTTGCAAAGTCTATAGCGTAAATAATAGTAGACATCTTTTCTTTTAGAGAACTAATTGGGACTAAAAATGTTTTCATCTTGTTTTTATTGGATGTTAATTTTTGTGCAAAAGTAGTTATTTTAATAGATGTATTATAATATTTCGTTGAAAGGCAATTATTTAAGAGGAACTGTTAAAAAAATGAATATTTAAGTTTAATGGATTAAATCGTAATATTCTTAGCAATAATAAAAGTGTATTCTCTGTAGAAATTACAAAAAATTGTATTTTGGCTTAGCCTTTGATTGGGATTTATTATGAAATATATTTTAGCCTTTTTTTTTCTTACTAGCCTTTTTGTAAAAGCACAGCAAACTAATTCTGTAGACTACACTTCTATTAACGCGGCGCTTAATATAAAACCAGAAATAAAAGAAGTTTCAGGAATAGTACAAGTCGAGTTTAACATATTAAAAGCTACAGACTCTATATACATAGATGCTGTAGGAATGGAATTCGATTCGATAGTGTTAAATGAAGCAGAAGTAAAAACTGTTAATGATGGTAAAAAACTTTGGATTATAAACGATTTTAAAGCTTCTAAGCACCATGAGTTAGTCTTTAAGTATAAAGTTAAACCCAAAAAGGCGCTATATTTTATTGATTGGGATACTTCTGGAAGAAATCAAGTTTGGACACAAGGGCAAGGAAAATATACAAGCCATTGGTTACCAAGTATAGATGATATGAATGATAAAATTGAATTTGATTTAGCAATCACTTTCGATAATAATTATCAGGTTATTGCAAATGGTAAACTTGAAGATAAAATTGAAAAGGCTAATAAAACAACATGGATTTACGAGATGAAAAAACCAATGTCTAGTTATTTAGTAGCATTGGCAATTGGAAAATACAACAAAAAAGTAGAACAGTCTTTAAGTGGAATTCCTTTAGAGTTATATTATTACCCAGAAGATTCGGCTAAAGTAGAACCAACATACCGTTACACTAAAGCAATTTTTAACTTTTTAGAAAAAGAAATAGGTGTAAAGTATCCATGGCAAAATTATAAGCAAATACCTGTAAAAGATTTTTTGTATTCTGGCATGGAGAATACAAGCGCGACTATTTTTTCAGATAGTTTTGTAGTAGATAGTATAGCGTTTGTAGATAAAAACTATGTAAATGTAAATGCTCACGAATTAGCACACCAATGGTTTGGCGATTTAGTAACAGAAACTTCAGGAGCACACCATTGGTTACAAGAAGGTTTTGCAACATATTATGCGTTATTAGCAGAGCGAGAGGTGTTTGGAGCGCACTACTATTATTGGAGATTATACGAGTATGCACAAGAGTTAACAAGACAAGAGCAGGAAGGACAGCACACAGCGCTATTAAACCCAAAATCTAGCAGTACAACGTTTTATAAAAAAGGTGCTTTGTTGTTGTTTATGCTACAAGAAAAAATAGGTGATGCGGCTTTTAAAAAAGGGGTAAAAAGCTATTTGGAACAATTTAAATACAAAAATGTAAGTTCTCAAGATTTTATAGTGGCAGTTGAAAAAGCTTCAGGAGAAGATTTAACTACTTTTTTTAAGCAATGGTTGGAAGATGCACATTTTTATTATGATGAGGTAGAAGAGCAACTCGTATCTAATTCTGAAATGATAAACGGTTATTTACAGATTAATTGCGAAGCTTATAGCTCTAAATGTTCAGAATATTTAACGTCTTGGATTTTTGACGCTTCTAAAATAAAAGTCATAGAGCAAATGCCAAACAGAATCCAAGCAAAAGATTTTAAAAATAGTGTAAAAGTAAGACAAGCCATTGCTGTAAATTTAAGAAAAGTTCCATGGTCACTAAAACAGGAATATGAAAGTTTGTTAAACGATAAATCTTACGTAACAGTAGAATCTGCTTTGTATAACCTAATTAATAGTTTTCCAGAAAACACAAAAGAGTATTTAGAAAAAACAAAGCATATTATTGGTTTTAATGATAAAAATGTAAGGCAACTATGGCTGTTTTTAGCATTAATAACAGAAGCCTATTCTGATGCAGATAAAAGAATATTTTATAAAGAACTTGTTAATTACACCAAGCCAGAATATACTTTCGAGGTTAGGCAGCTAGCCTTTGAGTTCTTAAATGCAATTAGAGCTTGTAATGAAGAATGTGCTAAAAACCTTAAACAAGCAACTACCCATCATAATTGGAGGTTTAAAAAATTCGCTAAAGAATTATTAAACAAAAAGGAATAACAATAATACAGTAAGATTGTTACTTTTGTGTAACAAGAAAGATAAATTAATATAATGAAAGCATTAGTAATGTCTGGTGGTGGGAGCAAAGGTGCTTTTGCAGGAGGTGTTGCCCAATATCTTATAGAGCAGGAAGGTAAAAACTACGATATGTTTTTAGGAACCTCTACAGGAAGCTTGCTTGCTCCACATTTGGCTGTAAATAATATTGGGAAACTTTACGACATTTATACTAGTGTAAACCAGAATACTATTTTTAGTATTAACCCCTTTGTTGTTAAAAAGAAAGGCGATAGAGAATTTGTTGGAATAAATTATTTCAATACCTTATTACAATTTATTAAGCGTAAAAGGACGTTTGGAGAAAGCAAAAACTTAAAGCGCCATATAAGAAAGCAATTTACAAAAGAAGAATACGATTTAATTAGAGCAACAAAAGCTGATGTTGTTGTTACGGTTACCAATTTATCTAAAAACAGAACAGAATATAAGTCTATAAATGATTATAGCTACGAGGAGTTCTGTGAGTGGATTTGGATATCCTGCAATTATATTCCGTTTATGTCTTTAGCTAAAAAAGATGGTTTTGAGTATGCAGATGGTGGGTTAGGTTGTGTTATTCCTATTCGAGAGGCTATACAAAGAGGGGCAACAGAAATAGATGCTATTGTGCTGGAAAGTGAAAATTTAGAATACAATAAAGTTCTTGGTAAAAATCCTTTTTCATTACTAATAAACCTTTTTGGACACTTAATAGATCAAGTTGAAAAAGGAGATATTGCTATAGGTAAACTAGCAGCAAGACATAGAAATGTAAAATTAAATATTTACTATACACCAACAAAACTAACAGAAAACTCCTTAGTTTTTAATAAAAGATTAATGGAAAAATGGTGGTTAGAAGGGTTTCTTTATGCCCAGAAAAAGCATAATAAAGAATTTCCTTTAAATTCTACAGTAAACGTTAGATACTAACAGATGTCTCTAACCTCTTTTTTAATATAAGATAAGGCTGCATCACTAGGGGCTTGTTTTTCCATCATCTCCGTTAAAAGAACTTCGCGTAATTTATTCGCTGTGTCTGTTTTTTCTAACATACTCGCTTTTCTAATAAGTTGAATTGTAGCATTTTTAGAAGCGTTTATAATATTCCAACATTCGTCTGTAATATATATTTGTTGCGATAAGTTATGCTCAAACTCTTGCTCTATACTTTTTATAAGTAAAGACTCGTATTGTTCTTTGTCTGATGATATAGGAGATACTCTAATTAATAATTTACTAGGTGTAATACGCTCTAAAAATAATGTCATGCGCTCGTATGCTTGTAAACGCGTAGGAAGTGCTGTAACCTCTAAATCTTTGCGTAATAAGTAATTTCTTCTACGGTCTTCATTGTTAACATGTTCTTTAAAAAAGAAATAAGCAGCAAGTCCAACAATAACAGCTGGTAAAATATTTAATAAAAGGTCAATAATTCTGTCGGCATTCATGTACAAGTAAGTTTAAAGAGCAAACATAACTTGTTTTCTTTTATTGTACAAGAAAACAAGTTTTTTTGAAAAATTAAGTATAAAAAAGAGACGCTTTATTTAAGCTTTCATCGCTTTTGAAGCTCCAAGATAGTTGCAGTTTTTTAATGATTGCATACCTGTAAATGGAACTGGTGTTTTTTCGTATAAATAAGTTTTATCTAATTCTGTAGAGAGTTTATGTGCATCAATATTTAATTCAATATCACTCATTTTTAATTGGCACGGATGTTCGTAACCAGCAGCATGTGTTATTTCTATAAACTCTTTTCTAAAGGTTTTAAAATATTGCGCTAACCTAACAGATTTTAATGTCGGGTCAATACCACGCTGTAACCATTTACTTTGCGTAGCAACTCCTGCGGGGCATCTGTTAGTATGGCATACTTGTGCTTGTATACAACCAATACTCATCATGGCTTCACGAGCAACATTAATACAATCTACACCCATTGCAAAAGCCATAGCAGCTTTAGCAGGAAATCCTAATTTTCCACTACCAATAAATACAATACGTTCGTTTAATCCTTTAGATTGAAATAAGCGGTAAATATCACTAAATCCATAAACCCATGGTAATGAAACATGGTCTGCAAAACTTGGAGGCGCAGCACCAGTACCACCTTCGCCACCATCTACTGTAATAAAATCGGGGCCTTTACCTGTTTTTAGCATAATATCTGCAAGCTCTTCCCATTGTTCTAATTTACCAATAGCAGCTTTTATTCCCACAGGAAGCCCTGTTGCATCTGCTATGCGTTCAACAAAATCAACTAATTCAGGGACGTTAGAAAATGCTTTATGGTTTGGAGGAGAAAGTACATCTTTACCAACTTCTACACCTCTAATTTTTGCAATTTCTGGAGTTATTTTAGACCCAGGTAATACACCTCCTTTTCCAGGTTTAGCCCCTTGAGATAATTTAACTTCAATAGCGCGAATAAAAGGATTGTTTTCAACTAATTGTATCATTTTTTCCATAGAAAAGCCACCATCTTCCGCACGAACACCAAAATAGCCTGTTCCAAAATGAAAAATTACATCACCACCATTACTGTGGTAAGGCGATAAACCACCTTCGCCTGTATTATGGTAGGCACCAGCCATGTGTACTCCTTTATTTAAAGAGTCTATAGCTCTAGCAGATAAAGAACCAAAACTCATGGCAGATACATTAATTACAGAAGCTGGCCTAAATGGACGTTTACGGTTGTTATATTCGCCAATAACTTTTGCACATGGTAAAAAACTTTTGTCTATTGTATTGGGGTGGTCTTTTTCTATTTTATACGGAAGCATTGCATTATTAATAAAAATATGCTGATGAGCGTAAATATCTCTATCTGTTCCAAAACCTTCATAGTTGTTTTCTTTTTTTGCAGAAGCATAAATCCAACCACGTTCTATACGATTAAAAGGTAATTCTTCTCTGTTATTAGCAACAAAGTACTGACGTATTTCTGGTCCTATACTCTCAAATAGATAACGAATATGCCCTACTACAGGGAAGTTATGACTAATGGTGTGTTTTTTCTGAATAATATCTCGTAGAGCTATAATTGCTAAAACAATAATAATCCAAAGCCACCATGAAATAGTTGATAAAAAAGTAAGAATTGTATCCATTTCCAAAATCGTTTTGTCCAAAAATAAACATAATCTTCTCTTTTATAAAAACTAATTGACGGCTTTTTTATATTTATGGATTAATCTTTTAAAATAGGTTCTGGAAATAATTCAGAGTAGGTGTCTAAAACTTTATATGCTGCATCGCAAATGCCTTCTGTTGGGTGTCCGTTAGGCGCTCCTGCTGTCCAACGATAGCATATAAGCTGGCTGTATATATCTTCAAAAGTTAGTGGAACCCCGTTGTTTTTAGGGCTAAACTTATAATATATATAAAGCGCGGTTACTGTAACAGAACGGCTGCCACCATCGTAACAATGAATTAATAAATTTCCTTGTTGATAGAAATTAACCATTTTTGGAATGGTTTGTTGCTCTTCTAAAGAAGGGAATTCTAATAATTGATCTGCGGCATATAAAGCAGCAATCAATGTAGTAATTTCATTTCCAGGGCCATCAATTAAGCCGACTTTATCAAATTGCATAGGTAAATAAGTAATCCCATTTTTTGTAATAGGACTGCCTTGTAATACAGTAGTATTATCATCTAGATCGTAGGCGACATTTAATACACCAGCTATTTTAGCATCTTCAATAATACTATTTGTTAAAGCATACCCTTCACCTATATAAATAATTTGATTTTTTCCATTAGGTAAAACGGTATTAGGTACAGTAAAAACAGGAGTAACTACTTCATACCCTGTAGGCCGAGCAGGCGTTGTCCAATATAAATTAGAGCATACCTGTTCTTTAGTAACACTCTGTAGCGTTTTGCATATTGGTGAGTTTTCTGTTAATAGAGTTGGTGCATTACCTATAGTATTCTTTTTATCTCCGTGTAATAAAAGTTGAGGTATTTGATTTAAATGGTAACTGCCATTATTTTGTAAAGTTAATTTCCAAACCAAATCGAAACAATCTTTTGGCCATGGTGCAGTTGGTGTATTAGTTGCACCAAAAGCATTAGCTATAGATTCTATATCTGTATGTTGCCAACACACTACTATTTGCTCATTTGTGTATTTTTCTGGTTTAGAAAAAATATCCTCAATCATGTCCTTGTAATCCTCTTTTAAATAGTTTTGATGCACTTTTAACCCTAAAATATTAGCAAGAGGCTTTACAGTATCTACGGGTCTATGGCTATTACTGTGTTTACCTATTCCTGCTGCGAAAATATGATCTATATGCCCAAAAGCATTAGGCATGTAATAAGCTAAAGCAGCGGCTCTTTCATGACCTTTAATAGAAAGATATTCATCACTTTTAGTTTTTGGTTTTTCGGCATGCCTTAGAATTAATATTGTTTTTGGCTTTCCCATGATGTATTGTTAGTTTTAATCCTTTTTAGAAACTAAAGTAAATCCTTGCAATTGTTTATAATTATTAATAAAACGGAGTCGTTTAACGAGAGACAATACTTATTTTTACAGCTTAAAAATTTAGAGAATTTTGGAAAAATATTTAAGTCAGTTAAACGAAGCACAATACGCACCTACAGTTCAGAAAGAGGGCCCTATGATTATTATTGCAGGTGCAGGATCTGGAAAAACACGTGTGCTTACGTATCGTATTGCTTATTTAATGAGTCAAGGTGTTGATGCCTTTAATATACTTGCATTAACCTTTACTAATAAAGCTGCTCGTGAAATGAAAGAGCGTATAGCTCAAATTGTAGGAAATAGCGAAGCAAAGAATTTATGGATGGGAACGTTTCACTCTGTATTTGCAAAGATTTTACGTTTTGAAGGGCATCATTTAGGGTTTCCTAGTAACTTTACTATATACGATACACAAGATTCTCAGCGATTAATGGGGTCTATAATTAAAGAGATGGGCTTAGATAAAGATGTTTATAAAACTAAGCAAGTTTATAGTAGAATCTCATCCTATAAAAACAGCTTAATTACTGTAAAAGCCTATTTTAAAAATCCAGAATTAATGGAGGCAGATGCTATGGCACGCCGACCAAGAATGGGTGAGATCTATAAAGAATATGTAGATCGTTGTTTTAAAGCTGGAGCAATGGATTTTGATGATTTATTGCTTAGAACTAATGAGTTATTAACGCGTTTTCCTCAAGTTTTAGCACAGTATCAAAACAGATTTCGCTACATTATGGTAGATGAGTACCAAGATACTAACCACTCTCAATATTTAATTGTTAGAGCCTTAGCCGATCGTTTTCAAAATATATGTGTAGTAGGAGACGATGCGCAAAGTATTTATGCATTTCGTGGCGCAAATATTAATAATATATTAAACTTCCAGAAAGACTACGATGGAGTGAAACTATTTAGGTTAGAACAAAACTATCGTTCAACGAAAAATATAGTTAATGCAGCAAATTCTGTAATAGACCATAACCAAACAAAGCTAGATAAGGTCGTTTGGACTGCTAACGAAGAAGGAGAAAAGGTAACTGTGCACCGTTCGCTAACAGATGGAGATGAAGGACGTTATGTAGCTAGTACCATTTTTGAAACTAAAATGAATAATCAGTTGCAAAATAGTGATTTTGCAATACTATATCGTACCAATGCACAATCTCGTGCTATGGAAGACGCCCTACGTAAAAGAGAAATACCATATCGTATTTATGGAGGGTTATCCTTTTATCAGCGTAAAGAAATAAAAGATGTTACGGCTTATTTAAGATTAATTCTTAACCCAGCAGACGAAGAAGCATTAAAACGAGTCATTAATTATCCAGCTAGAGGAATAGGGCAAACAACTTTAGACAAATTAGTTGTGGCTGCAAATCATTACGGAAAAACTATTTTTCAATTACTAGAAAATATAGATAATGTAGATATAAAGATTAATGGTGGAACAAAAACAAAGCTTCGCGACTTTGTAACTTTAATTAAAAGCTATCAGGTAATGAATGAGACCGCCAATGCGTTTGATTTGGCAGAACATGTTACCAAAACGAGTGGCTTAATGCGCGAATTTAATAAGGATGGTACACCAGAAGGCGTTACACGTTTAGAAAATGTGGAAGAACTGTTAAATGGTATAAAAGACTTTGTTGAAGGGCAAATTGAAATAGCTGATGCTTCCGATTCTTTAGCAGAGTTTTTAGAAGATGTAGCCTTATCTACCGACTTAGATTCCGATAAAGGAGACACAGACCATGTTGCTTTAATGACAATTCACTTAGCAAAAGGATTAGAGTTTAACCATGTATTTGTGGTTGGTTTAGAAGAGGATTTATTTCCAAGTGCTATGAGTATGAATACTCGTACCGAGCTAGAAGAAGAAAGACGTTTGTTTTATGTTGCACTAACGCGAGCAGAAAAGCAAGCTTATTTAACGTATGCATTATCAAGATACCGTTGGGGAAAGCTAGTAGACTCAGAGCCTAGTCGCTTTATAGAAGAAATAGATGACCAATATTTAGATATTAAAACACCAATAGAAGAGCGTCGTATTAACCCAATGCTATCTGCAGATATTTTTGGAGATACACCACCAAACAAAGTAAGATTTAAAAAGCCGATTCAACCAAAAATGCAAAAGAAAGGAACTAAGTTAGCACCAAAAAAAACACCTGGTTTTGAAATAAGCGCACCAAAAAAAATGAAAAAAGCTTCAGAAATAAAGCCACCAACTGGTGCTAATTTATTTGATGGAGAACTAGCTGTAGGTAATATTGTAAAACATTTAAAGTTTGGTAAAGGAGAAGTGCTTAAAATAGAAGGTAAAGGTGGAGATAAAAAAGCAGAAATAGATTTTCAGTTTGGTGGGGTAAAGAAATTATTATTACGTTTTGCTAAGCTACAAATTATTGGCTAGTATCGTTTTTAATGCAATTGCATTTTAAACGTTGAGATAAAATAAGAGTCTAATGAATTAATTAAATCAAATTCATGATATGAATAGAATTATTTTAATAGTTGTTTTATTTCAATTAACGTTTAGCTTTTCTCAAGATAGAGGTGGAGTTTCTTCACAAAAAGGAGGCATGGGAATACCAAAATTTGAAGCAGTTAAGGTTGCTGGTATTTTTGAGTACGACACAAAAAAAGTGTTAAAGAAATTAAAGTTAAAGAAAAAGGATTCTGTAACCGAATCTGTAGAAAAACAGATTACAACATATAATGCAGAGATAAAAGCGATAGAGACTGCTAATAAAGATTTATTTGAAGGCTTAGATATTATTGTAAATCAAAACATAAAGTCTGCGATACAAAATAGAGATCGAGAGACACTAATGGGAATTCGTAAAATGACCATTGAAAAATTACAACCCGTTAGAGATCAGGTTTTAGCAGAAGAAACGAAATTAAATACTGTTTTAAAAACACTTTTAAGTGAAACGCAAAATGAAAAATGGTTAAGCTATCAAAGATTTCAAAAAGAAAAACTAGAGCCAAAAATTAAAAGGCCAGATGGTAGAGGTAGACCAAATGGTTTAAAAAGACCAACAAGGAGAAGGGGTGGCTTTCAATTGTTACACTTTAAAAATTTGCCAAAATAAATAGTTTAAGCTTAGTCCAAGTATCTAAAAGGTTGTTTCCAATCCAGCCATGACCTTCATTTTCATATAAAGTGAATTGGTGGGTTACACCTAAAGCTGTAAGTTTTTCATCTAGAGCAGTACCTTGTGTTGTAGGAACTAAGGGGTCCATGCCACCATAAAATAGTATAGAAGGAGGCGCTGTAGAGGTTACCTGATGCAAAGGGCTAACTTCTTCAAGAAAAGAAGTTGTTACATCTATACCAAAGGTGTCTATTAAAATTTGTAATTCTGGGTCTGTATTATTTAAATATGCGGGGTCTGTAAAGTTTGTTGGGCCAACAATACTACACACCATGTTTATATTAGTTTCTGTATCAAAGGCATAACTCCATAACATCGATAAGTGAGCACCAGCGCTAATACCAATAAACCCGTAGTTATCAGAAATTATATAGTTTGTTCTATTGGCTTTTAAGTGCGCAATAGCAGCCGTAATATCATTAATTTGCATAGGGTAAGGCTCTGTGTTTTCATCTGCCAACCTGTAATTAATATTTACAATTGCATAGTTAGGTAAATCTTGACGAATAATGTCTTTAATGTTATTCATTTCATTTTTATCGCCAGAAGTCCAACCACCACCATGAACAAGTATAATAACTTTAGTCTCTAACGACCTATCTTGTGGCAAATAAATATCATAAATTTGGTCGCTATAACTACCATAAGCTACATTAAGCTCTTGTCTGTAATTATTAGAGCTAGGAGGCGTTTCGCTAATAAGGCTATCATCGCTAACACAGCTAGAAAAAACAAGGTTAATTAATAAAACTATTAAGATAAGTTTAGATAGTTTGTACATAATATTAATACTTTTATTGATTGTTCGTTTTGTATCATAATGCTGCTTATGGTGTCTTGCTTAACTTATTTATGCATCATATAACACCTAAAAACATAGATGATACATGGTGAAAACCTGAACAAGTTTAGGTAGACAGCAGATTTTTATAATTGATTACGAATATTCAATACTTTTTAAAAGTAAACGTACAAACAAAATTATTATTACATAGTATGTTGAACACTAAGGTTTTGTTAAAGTTAATTAAAGAATATATAGCTATATAAAGAATAATAGGCAGACGTATTAACACTTAATTAAAATGTATAACTTTGCTGTTAAATTAATTATTGTGGCAGAGTTTATTAAAATATACGAAGACAACCCTAATCCTAAAGAGATTAAAAAAGTAATAGATACTCTTAAAAAAGGAGGGCTTATTATTTATCCTACAGATACAGTATATGGCTTAGGTTGCGATATTACTAATACTAAAGCTTTAGAGCGTATTGCTAAAATTAAAGGAGTAAAGTTGGAGAAAGCTAATTTTTCGTTCATTTGCCGAGATTTAAGTAATTTAAGTGATTATGTTAAACAAATAGATACGTCTACATTTAAAATTTTAAAAAGGGCATTACCAGGACCATACACTTTTATATTACCAGGAGCAAAAACATTGCCATCAGTTTTTAAGAAGAAAAAAACAGTAGGAATTCGTGTGCCAGATAATCAAATTGCATTAGATATCGTTGAAGCATTAGGAAATCCTATTGTATCGACATCTATTAGAGATGAAGATGAAATATTAGAGTACACTACAGACCCCGAATTAATTCTTGAAAAGTGGGGTGCCATTGTAGACCTTGTTATAGATGGAGGTTATGGAGGAAACGAAGGGTCTACTATTATAGATTTCTCAAATGATAATCCAGAAGTAATTAGGGAAGGTAAAGGTAGTTTAGAGATTTTTTAAACAGCAATTTTTTAAGATAAAATTAATTTGTAAGGAAATACATGCTTTTTAGACTTAATGTTTAAAAAACTAATTCCCAAATTAAAATTCTATGAAAAGAAAGCTCCCTAAAATGCTATTTCTTGGCATTATTTTATTCCCATTTGTTGTAGTTTCTCAAGTTGGTATAGGTACTACAACTCCAAACAATCAATTAGACATTAATGTTGTAGGAAAAACTTCTGATGGTATAAATATTGAGAATACAGGTTTTAATTCTCAAATATTAACTGAACCAACAGGAAGTATCTTTGCATTAAATAACAGTAATGCTTTAGGTAATTATAATATTAGGTTTAATAATGTAACTAGTTTTGTTTTTAAGGCTCAAACATTTGAACCCGCTGTAGAGTCCCTAACAAATATAGATGCTAATGGTATAGATATTGGCGTTTTCGATAAGCATTTTAGAAGAGTATATACTAGGGCAATACACACTAACGATAATACCGTAAACGGTGGATTAAATATAAGTATAGGTGCTGGAGGGGGTGTGAATTCCGATTATGTTTTTAGCGATTTTGCTTTCTACCCTTTTGTAGACCAAACATACGATTTAGGACGTAATGGAAATTTTTGGAATAATTTCTTTTTTGTAAACGCTTTTACACCATCCGATAAACGTTTAAAAGAGAATATATCTAAAAATGATAGAGGTTTATCTACAGTAATGCGTTTAAAAACATATCAATATAATTACATAAAAGATAAAGAGAAAAAGAAGCATTATGGATTTATAGCACAAGAGTTAAAAAATATAATTCCTGAATTAATAAACGAAAGCGATAGAGATAATAGCATGTTAGCCGTTAATTATATTGAAACGATTCCAATTATGGTGAAAGCTATACAAGAACAGAACGAAATAATTTCTAAGCAGTCTGAAAAAATTAAAACTTTAGAAAACGAGATTGCTTTAATAAAAGAGTCCCTTAATAAGTAGTTATTAGAAGGGCTGTTTAAAAAGTATTTTAAAAAATCGTTTTCGATTAGACTAAAATATGTTTTTAGATAGCCCTTTTTAATTATGTTTTAATTACACCCTAAATCTATTTGAGATTGTGTATCTGCATTAGGAATACAATTGCCAGAGAAAACGTCATCTGGTACGTAGCGTTCTAAATTAGGATCATATAACGCATGTTCTACAAAAGCGACCAAATCATTAATTTCTGCTGTTGTTAAGTTTAAATTGGTAAACTCTTCTGCTAATTGAGCATCGGGAACATTACTATTTTCTTTCTCACCTAAAACGATGTAAGTAATTATTTCTGTTAAATTAGTAAAAGTCCCCCCATGACCGTAGAAGGAATTGTTTTTTAAATTATATAAGTTTGGAACTTTAAATTTATAATTATCATTTGCGTTATTAGTAAAACCACCTCTACCTTTTTGCATCATTTCAAACTGTTCTTGGTTTATAATTATGCCATTACTTTGGTCTATGTCACCTAAGCCTAAAGCATAGAATTCGTTAGATTTTAATGCTGGACCAGTATGGCAATTAACACATTTTGCTTTATCTAAAAATAAAATAGCACCTCGCTTTTCTTGTGTAGACATAGCATTATGCTGTCCTTTTAACCAATCTTGCCATGGCGACTGGTTTGCCAATACGGTTCTATTAAAAGCTGCTATTGCTAAGCCCGCTGTAGTTTTCGAGTATCTTGTGCTTTCTGGAAAATCTGGAAATGCCTCATCAAACATAGCTTTATACTCGTAGGTTGTAATAAATGCCTCGTCTATTTTTAATCTATGTGCGTTTTGTCCAGCTATACCTTGTGTTTCAAGACCTTGATAGCCTAGTAGGTTTTCAGGAATGTCTTCTGCGTTCTGCGATACAAAAGGTGCATTTATTCCTGTAGCGCCCAAAGCACCATTCCAAAGCATTACATCTTGGTATGCGGTGTTTAATAAACTAGGGACTTTAATAGGTAAGATATCTATTAAATTTAAAGGCATGTTAGTATTTACCTGTCTACCTTCTCCTTGAAATCCAAAACCTACACCGCCTTCTCCTATACCTTGTAAATTTCCAGAATAAAAGCCAGAAGCTACTGGGTGACAGCTAGCACAAGAATAGGTTTGGTTTGCATCTGTAATTTGTGGATTTCCCCCTGTAGCAGTCTCATGAACTAACATTTTCCCTAAGCTTACTTTAGCTGTATTTAAAGGATTAAGTGGGTCTTGAGGAATGTTCTGAAAATCTGTAGAACTTGGTAGCTTAAAAAAGTCTACACCTTGTCCATTAGATTTATCATCTACTAGCGATAATAGTTGCAAATCTATGGTAGAAACATCTTCGTAGTACGGTTCATCTGTACAAGACACTATAGCAAATAATGCTAATAATGTTATCGTTTTTATACTCACTCTCATTATTGTATTCAAAACGTATTTTTTATATGTTGGTAGTATAAAGTTACTATTTATACTTGTATAGGCAAATAAAAAAAGCGCAATCTTAAAGATTACGCTTTTTAGTATTTAAAAAGAAGGTTGTTTTTTAGTTTCCTTCTTTAGATAAGTTTTTCATCTCTGTTTCTATCATGTCGTAAAACTGATCTATTTTAGGTAAAATTAAAATTTTTGTTCTACGGTTTGTTGCTTTATTTTCAGGAGAATCGTTTGGAACTAGTGGTACATAATCTGCACGTCCTGCTGCAATTAACTGTGCAGGGTTTACACCTAATTCTTGTAATGCTCTAACAATAGAGGTACTACGTTTTACACTTAAATCCCAGTTGTCTACTAATACACCTTTTTTGTAAGGCACATTATCTGTATGCCCTTCAATCATAGCTTCAAAATTTGGTTTTCCGTTAATTACTGTAGCAACTTTTCCTAAAATTTCTTTAGCTCTGCTTGTAATATTGTAGCTTCCGCTTTTAAATAATAATTTGTCTGATAGTGAGATGAATACAACACTTTTTTCAACATTAATTTCAATGTCTGGGTCATTTAAACCAACTTCTTTTTTAAGGCTTGTTACTAATGCTAATGTAACACTGTCTTTTTTAGATAAAGCATCTTGTAAACGCGTTATTTTTAAGTCCTTTTCTTTTAAACTTTCTAAAGATTTTTCAAGATTTTCTGCCCCTTTAGTAGTTAATACAGTCATGTCTTTAGAGGACTGGATTAAATCTTGGTTCGTTTTCTTCATATCAGCTAAACGCTCCTCCAACTCTTTTCCTCTAGCAGCTGCTGCTGCTTCATCTGCTAAACATTTGTTTAGTTTTACTGTTGCAGAGTTTAATAAATCTTGAGTTTTTTTATGTTCTTCTTCAAGGGCTAAAAATTCTTTTTTAGACACACAAGAACCTAATGTTAATAGTGCAACTGCACCAAATAATACAATTTTCTTCATAATTTGATAAAATATATTTTTTTAACGCTTCAAAAGTATAGAAAAATAAAATGTTAAAATAACGATTAACAAAACTTTTACTAAAGATTTACAAATGGCTAAATCGTTTCTTTTTATTTACGTAATAGTTCCAAACTATGGATTTTAGTTTATAATAATTTTTAGATTGTTGCAATTGTCTACGTTGCCTTATAAGTCGAGTAAAATGTTTGTAAAAGCTTAAATGTGCTCTTAAAATGGCTAATATATGGCGAAACTTTAATTCGGTTAGGAATTTAAAGGCAGCCAAGCCATCTAATACCATACGTAAAAAAAGTATAAAAAAGAGGCCGCCAGAAGCATTTTTAGTAAGTGTAAATAAACTATTTCTAAAGTTTAAGTATGTTTTTTTTGGGTTTGTAGCATTTAGAGTTGCCCCACCAACATGGTACACGGTAGATTGATGATTATATTTGGCTGTATACCCCAAATTATGAGCTCTCCAACACAAGTCTATTTCTTCCATGTGTGCAAAAAAAGAGTCATCAAAACCCTGTAAAGTATTAAAAACATGAGCTCTAATAAAAAAACAAGCTCCAGAAGCCCAAAAAATATTTGAGTCTTTATTATACTGCCCATTATCTGCCTCTATGGTATTAAAAATACGCCCACGACAAAAAGGATAACCATATTTATCAATATATCCGCCAGCAGCACCAGCATATTCAAAATGTGTTTTTTGCTTATAATCTAATATTTTTGGCTGTATAATGGCTGTTTGTGGCTCAGCAGTAAAAGTAGATATAATAGGTAATAACCAATTCTCGCTAACTTCAATATCGCTATTAACTAAACAAAAAATATCGGCATTAATATGCTTTAAAGCATCATTATAACCTTTTGCGTAGCCTCCGTTTTCTGTATTCTGAATAATTTTTACCGAAGGAAAGTTAGTACTAACAAACGCTACAGAGTTGTCGGTTGAAGCATTGTCTGCAACATAAACAGTAGCATTTTTAGAATGGCGTACTATGGACGGTAAAAAGGTCTCTAAAAGCTCTTTTCCATTCCAATTTAATATTACAATAGCTATTTCCAAAAAATGTGTTATATCTTTAATTTAATAGTTTACCTACTTTTTATACTCAGGAATATCCCTTAAAAACTGATACTTTTCAGCATTAAAATCCATCATGCAATAATAATGATTTAATCCGTTGGTAACCATTAAATAGGTTGCGTTTAGTGCTAAATTATACCTAGCAACCTGGTCGAAAGTAGTTTGATCTATTTTAATTTTAGGTGCTTTACATTCTACAATTAAAAAAATACTCCCATCTGGATTAAAAATTACAATATCGTAACGTTTCTTTAAATCGTTAACTTTTAACTCTTTTTCAACATTTATAAGCGATATGGGGTACTTCTTTACATTAATTAAATAATGTACGCAATGTTGCCTTACCCATTCTTCTGGTTGTAAAATCACAAATTTTTTACGAATAGTGTCGAAAATAGATACTTTATTTTCGCTATTTTTGAAGCGAAACGAATATGTAGGAAAGTTTAATTCTTGCACAGTACAAATTTATAATTATAAAGTCATTTGCAAGACTTTTAAGTTTAAAATTTACTTAAAGCACTCAAGACACGTATGTGTTAGCGCATAACATGTATAAAATACAGAATATATTTTGGACGAAGTAAAACAACTGGTAACCGATATAAAGAACAAAAACCTTAAGCCCATTTACTTACTAATGGGAGAAGAGGCCTATTATATAGATAAAATTTCAGATTTTATTGAAGATACTGTTTTGGCAGAAGAGGAAAAAGGCTTTAACCAAATGGTGTTGTATGGAAGAGATGTTACTATAGAAGACATTGTTGGTAACGCAAAACGTTTTCCTATGATGGCAGAACGACAGGTGGTTATTGTTAAGGAAGCTCAAGATTTAGCACGAACCATAGATAAACTGGCTGCGTATGCAGACAATCCGCAACCCACAACCGTTTTAGTTATTTGCTATAAATATAAAAGCATAGATAAACGTAAGGCTGTATATAAAACCATTAAGAAAAAGGGTGTTGTTTTTGAAAGTAAAAAACTATACGAAAATCAAGTGCCAGATTGGATTCGTCGTGTATTATCTACAAAAAGCTATAGTATAGTACCAAAAGCATCGCAAATGTTAGTAGAGTTTTTGGGGACAGATTTAAGCAAAATAAACAATGAGCTAGAAAAACTACAAATTGTTTTACCTAAAGAGACACAAATAACTCCAGAGCATATTGAGGAAAACATAGGTATAAGCAAGGATTATAATAATTTTGAGTTAAGAAAGGCTATAGGGGCAAGAAACGATGCGCAAGCCTTTAAAATTATAAACTACTTTGCAGATAACCCTAAGGATAACCCTATGGTAGTAACGGTGTCGTTATTATTTAATTTCTTTTCTCAGTTATTACAATTGCACGGTATGACAGATAAATCGCCTAGAAGCGTAGCTTCTGCATTACGAGTTAACCCCTATTTTGTAAACGAGTATTTAACAGCGGCACGTAACTTTCCTATGCGAAAAGTTAGTGGTATTGTTGCTACGTTGAGACAGTTTGATGTAAAAAGTAAAGGGGTAGGAGCAAATGCCGTACCGCAAGGAGATTTGTTAAAAGAGCTATTAGTAAGAATTCTTGCTTAAAAATAGGATTCTAAAAGATAAAGTATGATTAAAGGACTTTTTATTGTAGTAGGAATTATAGTAATTGCTGTAAACCTATTAAAGAAAACTAAAAAAGGCAAACCTATTTATTCTTTAGGTTTGCAAGAGGCAGAAACAATAAGAGCGTTAATTAGTGCCAAAGCATTTAATGAGGCCGAGAAACTAATAAAAAAGTTAAACTCAGATAATTTAACACAAACCGTAGATCATGTTACATTATCATTAAGCGAAGCTATTTTTATAGAATGGCAAGAGCAAGCAAAAGACAAAACTATAACTGCATTATTTTTAGGGGTATACTATAGCCATTCTGCATGGAAGGCAAGAACTAATGCCTATGCAAAAGATGTGTCACAGAAAGGAATTGAAGGCTTTTTCTTTTATCAAGAAAAAGCTACAGCATGTTTAACGTCTATTAATGAGAATTTTGAACTTATTGGAGAAGTGTATTCTAGATTAATAAGGATTTCTATGGGAAATAGTAATGACCAAGCCGTGGAAACGTATTATAAAAAAGCAATAGCTATTAACCCAGATATGGTTTGGCCCTATATACATTATGCAGAAGCAATACAGCCAAAGTGGGGTGGAAGCCTTGAAGCTATTGATGCACTTATGAATGCCTTACCAGATAGATTGTTAATACGCCAAATAGTAGAATTGAAACTAAGGTTAGATTCTTTCATAATCTCAGAAAACTATTTTTCAGGGACAATGTTTGAGTTAAAAGAAATAACTAAAGCTAGATTAATTGAAATAGATAAGTCTATAAAAGAAACCCCTCCAAAATCTATTCATAGGTATATTTTGTATAATTATATGATGGCGCTTTCAGGTGAGTTAAACAAATTTACAATGAAAAAGTATTATAAAACCTTAATGAATGATTGGTATACATTATACCCATTTGGAATACCAAAATCTTAAATTATAAGATATAACAAGAGTGAAATTCCTTGAATATTTAATTAAGTATAATTACCTGATTATACTGTTGGTGTTTTTTTTGAACACTAGAAATTATTATCTTACTTTACTTAAAAAATAAGTAAAACCAAAAATAAGGTGCTACTTATTTATTTAATACAAACTTTGTACTTCCCTAAATACAAATCTGTAGCAAAACAAATAGTTAGTTTTTGCAGAGTTAAAATATTATAAATCAACAATTAAAAAAGACAAAGCCTTGTGTAATATAAGGTTGTAAACGTATTCTATTTTTTAATAATATTTAATATTTATGGATTTAGAAATTGTAAAAAAAGAAATTAAAGCATGGAGCAATCTAGTAAATGGTTTTAAAAGAAGTAAAGAAGGAAGTGTTGAATATCTAGAAAAAGGCAGTACAATTTTAAGAAGCCTTAATCAAGGTGATTATTTTACAATTACCGAAGCGGAAATTAAAAAATGGAGTACCGTTTTGAGTACTGCTACCAATGCTGCATCCATTCATATCTATGCTGCATTAGATATATATAGTCAATATTTTAAATTTTATATTATCGATTCTGAAAATGATAAAAACAGAAATTTTCAAGGAACAATTATTGAAAAAAAATTCTCTTATAATTTGCTAAACGGAAAAGAATCTAGAGGTCTTTTAAATAAATTTAATAACTCTTTTTCTCCTAGAAAAGACTCATCTAGTACATCATCAGATAGAGACGAACTTGCTTTAGAAACTGTAATTGTGAGGCGTTTTAAATGGTCTTTATTAAGTAAAGATTGGCTTATAAATCAAAAAGATGCAGGCGTTTCTGTTTTTAAAGTTATGGAAACCCCTTTTCAGGATTATGAAGCTTTAAATTTAGGCCCAGGCGACTACTGTTTTAATTTTTTTGGTTTAAAAGCAAGCAATTTAGTAGAAGAAAATGATAAGATAGAAATAATAGTTACCAAAGAGTTTACATTAAATACTATTCTTGGAAGCGGACAAGATTTCTCGTCTCCTAGGCCTCCGTTCTCACTTGTAGATCCAAAAAGTAATTATCAATTATTAATAGCTAGCGAAAATGTATAATGTATTATCTTATCTATTACAAAGTATAGTGTGTATAATATTATTGTTTGGCTTAATAAAGTTGCTAAACTTTAAACCTAAAAACATGCTCCCTATTATTCTTATACTTGCCAGTAGTTTATTTCTAGAAGTAACAGATTTTACTTGTCGTTTATTTAAAATAAATACGAACAACCATTTAAATTACTTAATAAGCCAATTACTACTGTTTGTTTTTATTATAGAAATATATGGGAAACATTTTTTTAAACTTTATAATAGCATAAAATATCTGTTGTATAGTATTGCCGTTATTCTTTTTGTTATTACAGCTTGCATTATAGGGTTGTCTAAAAGTTATAGTGTGTACTCTAATATTATTATAAACTGTATACTATGCTGTTTTGCAATACTATATTTTGCTAAAACAATAAAAGAAGGCAGAGCAGAAAAGGGAGCTTTGTCTTTAAATATTTGTATTTATTTTTTTTTTCGGTCGATGCACTCATATCGGTTACGTTTAATTTTTTAATAGCTAACCATTTAAGTTGGGTTGCACCCATTTGGCTTTTTAGAGGCGTACTACTATTAGTTTTTTATATAACATTAATAAATTTTGGATGGAAGACTGGACTAAACAAGCAATAATAGTTTGGATATGGATAGTAATAGCTATTTTAAGTCTATTTGCAACGCTTATTGTATTTTTAATAAAAAGACATTTAAAAGTTATAAAAGTTACAGAAGAATCTTCTGTACAAACCATTCTAGAAACCAAAAAAGAGTTTACCAAAAAAGTAACACGTTATCAAGAGTTAGATAGACAACGCCTGTCTGAAGAATTACACGATAATGTTGTAAGCCGTTTAAACCTTTTGCACCTTAACTTATTTGAAGGCAACATTACATCACTACAACGTAATCTTAAAAAATCTATGCAAGTAGTAAGAGAATTGTCTCATAATTTAACGCCAGTAGAGTTAAATGTTGTTGCCCTTTCAGACCTAATAGAAGACTATTTAGAGCAGATAACAAACATAATAACTATACAGTATTGCAAATACACATTAAAAAACCATACAACAACCTCTAATACTATAAAATTAAACCTTTTTAGAATCTTTCAGGAGCTAATAACAAATACATTAAAACACGCAGAAGCTACAGAACTAAAAATAGTATTACGTAGATCTGCAAAATCTGTAGTGTTAATAGTTGAAGATAATGGGCGTGGTCTTATAACCGATAGTCATAAAAAAGGAATAGGACATAAAAATATTGAAATTAGAGCAGGACATATAAATGGGACGTATAAGTTTAAAACGCGGTCCGGATATTATACACGTTTTATTATCTGTGTTCCGCAAATTAAAAATATAAGTAAAAATGAATACTAAAATACAACTGGCTATTGTTGATGATGATTTATTGTTTGTACAACTTTTAAAAAATTATATAGATAATTATATAAATACAGAAGTTGTACTTACAGCATCTACAGGAAATAAATTTTTAAATGGTATAAGAGAAAAAAAAATAAATATAGATGTTGTTATTCTAGATTTAAGAATGAAAGATGGGAGTGGTTTGGATGTTTTAGAAGCACTTAAAAAAGAAGATAAGGCAATAAAAACTATTGTACTTTCAAGCTTTTATCGTCGTTCTTTTATGGGGCAGATGCTTAAATTGGGAGTTAATGCATTTTTACCAAAAGAAATAGATCAAGAAGAATTAATAAAAGTTATAGAAACAGTATACAACAAAGGGCATTATTTTTCTGAAGAGCAAGTAGATGTTATGAGAAAGCAATTGTCTAATAAACTACCAGAATTTCGCAATCAAAATATAGATCGTTTAACAAGTAGAGAACTTGATATATTAAAATTACTATGTCAACAACTAACAACAAGAGAAATAGCTGATAAATTATTTATTTCTTCTAAAACTGTAGAAACACATAAAAGTAATTTGTTTATAAAAACTGGAGTTAAAAATACAACAGGCTTGGTTATTTATGCAGTACAAAATAATATTATAAACCCAGAAGAAATGATTTTGTTAAACTAATAGAGAATAGAGGATTCTTTTTTAAATAAAATATGTAAAAACAAATTGGCCTACATGGTTATTAAATCTAGAAAAATTGCCTCTTCCTTCACCTGTAATTCTTCTATAGACTCTGCCATTTTCATTATAATATAAAATACGTACAGTACCGCCAAACACATGTCCTGGTAGCGCTATGTTTAACATCTCTAAATTTTCGTCATTATTTATAGTTCTAACTGGACCACCAAAAGAAGCATTAACAGTTTGCCCACTTATTCTGTTTCCAAAAAAACGACGATCTCCTCCTAAAATAGCTCCAGGAACAGATTGGCCAATTCTACCGTAAGCACTTTGTCTATATAGCGTTAAAGCATTATTTTCTTCACTTATTTCTCCTAAATCTATTGTGTTTGTATAGTAATGATTATCGTAATCTATTGTATAGTTAGATAAATGATTGCGAAATTGTTGCATTCTAAGCATACCGTTTCCTCCAGCTCTATAGTAGTTATATTGAGCTCTAAGCTCTAGTAAAAATTGAAACATAAGTATTTTGATTTAGTTAGCGATAAGTTTAAAATTCAGCGAAGAAATACACCCCTATTTCCCCGCTGAATTGCTTGCTTAATCCAATTTAAAAACAATTAAGCGTTTAACATTTTTGAAATTGCAATAGCATCCGAAACGGTATCTATGCTATAAATTTGCATAACACCTTGCGTTGTTGCTGTTTGTGCCAAAATATTTTGTTGGCTTTGTGCATTAACTGCGTTTTCAAACATTAATCCTGTAGAATGTGCAGCCGATTGGTATACGTTACCAAGAGCCATTGCTGGAGCTTCTGCAACCACTTTTACATTAGATTGAGTTACTGCATCTGTAATTTGTCCGTTTACTGTTTGTGACATAATAAATTGTTGTTTTTGAGAATACTAGAGATTCTCTGGTTAGAAATTGAATGAATTGGATTTTCCAATTTTAAATTAATTGCGATAATAATATTATCAATAGCTTTTCTATGATGCGTTTAGCATAGTAGAGATAGAAATAGCATCGGCAATTGTATCGAAGCTATAAATTTGCATAACACCTTGTGTCGTTGCTGTTTGTGCCAAAATGTTTTGTTGGCTTTGTGCATTAACTGCATTTTCAAACATTAATCCTGTAGAATGTGCAGCCGATTGGTAGACATTACCTAAAGCTATTGCTGGAGCTTCAGCAACCACTTTTACATTAGTTTGTGTAACTGCATCTGTAATTTGTCCGTTTACTGTTTGTGACATGATAAATAGTTGTTTTGAGAACGTTAAAAGTTCTCTGGTTAAAATAAATGAATTGGATTTTCCAATTTTGAATTGATTGCGATAAGTAGTAAAATTAAATGGTACTAGCTTATGATGCATTTAGCATAGTAGAGATAGAAATTGCATCGGCAATTGTATCGAAACTATAAATTTGCATAACGCCTTGTGTGGTTGAGGTTTGCGCTAAAATGTTTTGTTGGCTTTGTGCATTAACTGCGTTTTCAAACATTAATCCTGTTGAGTGTGCGGCCGATTGGTAAACATTACCCAAAGCCATTGCAGGAGCGTCTGCTACGACTTGTACGTTGGTTTGTGTTACTGCATCTGTAATTTGCGAGTTTACGTGTTGTGACATAATTTTCTGGTTTTATTAATTAATACTCTATTTATATTTAAGTTAGAGATTGAAAAAACGATGACGTTTTATCTTTTCAATACGATTTTGCTTTCCTTTTTTTATATTTAAAATCTTCTTTATATCCATTGTTGAAGTGCTAATAGCAGTTTGAAAATGATTTTGTTGTTGGTTAATAGACTGTTCAAATAGTATTCCTAATGAATGTACATTGGTTTGAGCGGTATTTCCATTAGCAGTTGCCGTAGAAAATCCTAAATTACTGTTATTTATATCTTGATTTGTAGTATCCATAGTTATATTTATTGTTATTAGAAATAGATTTGTATTAGAAATGACTTATTAGTGCTATCCGCGTTTTACAATTTTAGACTGTAGATTTTGCATTCGTTTACTAATCTTCAATTCTTGTAATTGTATCCTTTCTTTAGCTGCATTTTGAATATTTTGTATTTGTTCTTGGTAGCTTAAAGCATCGGTTGTATTATTTTGGCTAGCAGCACGTTCCTGCGCCTGTTGTTTGGCAGCTTCTTCAAGTTTATCTAACAATGGTTTAAGCTTTGTCATTGTGGCTTTAATAGCTTTTTTTGTTATATTTTCTATAATTTCATCTTCTTGATCTGCTGTTAAAGCTAACGGTGCAATAGAAGGTTCTTTATCTAAAATAATTTGGCCACATTTTTTACAAGTTTTATCTCCTTTTTTGCTTTTCATTTTAATTCTTTTTACTTGTTAAAACTATTATAGTGTTATAGCATATAGCCTACAAAAGCACTTGCGTTTTGCCAATCTTTATTAATGTTTTTTATAGCATCTATTCCTACAATCTCTTGGGAAACTTCAGCTATTGTTGTTATTGCAGTGAGTAATTTTTTTAACGCTCCAGAAGGGAGACTTAAAATATAGTTGTCTTCTAATAATGAATTTTCGTCTGTTTTTGAATTATCATCCAATACAATGTCTAAGACTTCTTGGCAGAAATGAGCAGAAATTTTTGCACCATTATATTCTAAATCTTTAGTTAATTGTAAAATCTGATCTTCATTTATAAATTGAGAAATGTTACCAGTATTTACATCATGAGTTAAGTATAATGCTTCTCCTGTGTTAGAAGGCGTTATTGTAATATCCATTTTTAAGAGCACATCAACGTTTCCAATATTTACTGTTAACAATTTTGAGTCTGTATTGGTTTCAGCGATATCATTTAAGGTGTTTAAAGGCAGAATCCTAACGTTGCAAAAAAAGTTTTTAGAATCTTCTTTTTTTATCATAACTACTACAATACCAGTACTTCCGTTTTGCGATTCAATAACAAAAGAATCATAGGTATTGTATTTTTTATTTTTATTAATAACCTGGACATTTCTAATAGTCGGTTTTATATTAATATTGGCAGTTTCTTGCGTAAAAACATACCTGTTAGTATTATTATCGGTGTTTTTAAAACTATAATAGGCTGTATCATCATCTCGTTTTAAGTACAATCTATTTGCTAAATCCTCTAAAGGAAGTTGGTTTAATATTTTGGCTGGTTTAAGATCTGTAGAATAACTCATAGCGTTTTATTTTTTTCGTGAAAACCAATAGGTTTTTTCTTTAGTATTTGTTTGTTTTTGTTCAGGTTTATCATCTGGCTTAGGTGTCTCAACATCTTCATATTGACTGGTTTCAGTATTTTGTGCCGTAGTTGTTTCTGGCTTTGTATTGGGAGCCGTAGAAGTTGGTTTAAAAGGCGTTTTGCTATATATTTCATCTAAAGGCTTTGACGCATCTGGATTATGCATTAATGCACTTATTTTAGATTTTGCTTCACCGTACTCGGTAACCATTTTAAACAAGCTATGAAGTACTTCTTTGCCATCTGTTTCGTTAGGGTTTGCTACAAATTGAGTGTTTGCTTCTGGTGCTTCTGAGTTAGATTTTACATGGCGAGATGAATCTTGAGGTTTTGGAACAAGATTAGCAGGATTGTAATAAGTACCGTAGGTTAAAAAGTTGTTTGCTAATTTGGTAAGGGCAACTAAACTTATTTGCTCAAAACCTTTTAAAAACACTTGTAAATCTTGCACCATCATGCCAACAGACTGGTCAATCATGGTGGCGCTAGAACCTACTTTTGGGTTTACATCTTGACTTAACACTTCTGTATTAATAAAATCTACAGCATTTTGTGTTTCGGACATTCCTGGAGTTAAATTAGACATATAATAATGGGTTTAAATTATGAACTGGTTAGCATTTTAATAGCATCTGCGACGATAACTGCATTTAGTTGGTTTAAGTTTTGTTGATTAGAGACCGAGTTTTGCATAGCCATACCATTAGCATGTGTTGCCATTTGGTAGAGGTTACTTAGTGCCTGTGCAGGAGATTCGCCTAGTACGGTAACATTTGTTTGTGTTACAGCATCGGTTATTTGTCCATTGACTGTAGAATTGTCTGCCATAATTTTTTATTTGTTAGATTAATAGTTTTGTGTCTTGGTTTATACAAAGCTCTGAATATTAAATGGTTGTTTTTTAAGGGGATTCCCTGAATTTTAAAAAATAAGGGAATTTACTTAGTGCATTAATATTTGGTCTAAAGGCGATGAAAATGAGCTAAATAGCTAATTATATTATAGGGACTTGTTGTTACTATTTATAAGCATATAAAGCCTACTTTTGTAGTATTAATAATCATTATTAAGCAGGAGTATGAAATTTTTTAAGAACATTTTTTTAGTTATAGTAATAGTTAGTATTACATCGTGTAAAGAAAAAGAAGAAGCAAATGTTGCTAAAACTGATGAGGTTTTTGTAGAAGAGCATACTACTGCTGTTGAAGAAGAAGAAAAAAATAAATTTGTTTTAGATAATTTATTAAAATATAACTCTGAAGCAGAACTAAAAGAAGCCTTTAAAGGAAAAGTTAAACGAGTTAAAGGTTATTATCCTGAAGGAATGGGAGTGTTTTTAAAAACAGTATTATATCCAGGAACTAAAAATGAAGTAGAATTTATTTGGAAAGACGATTCGTTGAACTTTAACCAATTGCACCAAATTAAAGTGTTTAAAAAAGATACAGATTGGAAAACTAAAGAAGGTATTACCATAGGAACCAATTTAAAAGCATTAGAAAAACTAAATAAAAAAGTATTTTCTTTTTATGGCTTTGAGTGGGATTATGGAGGGATGGCTAGTTGGGATGATGGTGCCTTATTAAATAGAAATATAGCAATTAATCTAGCTTTGCCAGAAACAATAGATTTTGCTGATTACGAAAAACTACTAGGTGATTCCCAATTTAAAAGCAATTCTAAAATTGCACAGAAGGTAAATCCTACGGTTAGCGAATTGTCTTTAATTAAAAAGTAAGCTGTATTATAAATCCTCTAACTCTAAATTATAATCGTATTGCAAATCTTCATGTAAAGTTGCTATTCGTTTTTTTATTGTTGCTATTTGCCTGTCGTAAATATTCATTAATGTCACGTTTCGTTCTATAGAAGGCGTAAAATCGTTTAGTTTATTACAAAAATAGAGTAGTAGCTGTACTTCGGTTTCTTTATTTAAAGAGTATCTACAATACTTTTTTATGTTTCGTAGAATTTTGCGAACGCTTTTTTTTATATAAAAGTAACTATCTGTGTTAATAGTGCTAAACTGTTCATCTATTTCTTGCTTTACAGTTTCTATATAGCCGTTTTCATTATCTGCTTCAAATAACAAGTAGGTAAGGAGTTCTTTATTTTCTTTTTTAAAGCGAGATAAACGCAAACATAATTCGGCAAGTTCTTGGTTAGATTTATGTTTTAATTCCTTTCTAATAGTAACTACAGATACTGCTTTCATAATTTATTTTCGTGACTATGGACTCTTTATTTTAATTGCTGTATTATAATAATCAAAACTAATTCTTTTTTTCTAGTCTGTCTAAAAAGGCTTGTTTGTATGTTTGTCCAATAGGGATTGTTTTAGAGTTTATAGAAATTCTGTTACCAGCAACACTATTAATTAAGTCTATATTTACGGCAAATGATTTATGTGTACGCACAAATTGAGGTTCTGGTAAAAGCTTAAGTATGTTTGAGAATGTGTTGTTGGTTATAATATAATCATCATTTCTATGTAATTTAACATAGTCGCCAAACGCTTCAATATATTCTAGAGAGTTTAAAAGTATTTTGTGTAATACTTTGTTAGATTTTACCATTATAAACTGATTGGTAGCTGGAGATTGCTCTTTGGTTTTTAAGTCTAGTACTTTGTTAACAGCTATAAAAAAGCGATCAAACGAAAACGGTTTTAAAAGATAATCTATAGCATTAACCTCAAAACCATCTACCGCATATTGCGGGTAAGCAGTGGTAAAAATGACATTTGGTGGGTTTTGTAAAGATTTATAGAACGTTAATCCAGAGATTTTTGGCATATTAATATCTAAAAACAATAAATCTATGGTATTATGTGTTGTTAATACTTGCAGCCCCTCTATAGCGTTATTACATACAGCAACGAGTTCTAAAAAAGAGACGTCCTTTACAAAGTGTTTTAAAACACTTTGAGAAGAAGGCTCATCATCTATAATTATACATTTAATAGTCATTCTTGCAATGTGTTTAATGTTATAGTTATGTCTACTTTAAAGGTGGTTTCTGTTTTAGTGATTTTAAATTCGTGTTGTTCTGGATAAACTAAATTTAAGTTGTTTTTAATATGCTCTAAACCAACACCTGAATATTGTAGTTTTTCATTGGATGCATCTAAAAGCATATTATTTTCTATAGAAAACTTGAAAATATGGTTTTTTTGAAAAATATTGATGAGTATAAAAGTATCCTTTAGGTTGCCTTTTAAACCGTGTTTAAAACTATTTTCTAATAATGGCAATAGCAGCATAGGGTATAGGGTTAAACTTTCATTTTCAATACTGCTATTAAACGTTATATTATTAAAACCATGAACTCTAAATTTTTGAAACTTTATATAATTATCTAGTAGTTTAATTTCTTCTTTTATGGAGATACGTTTTGTATCGGCATCATATATAATGTATCGTAAAATATCAGAAAGTTGTACAATAGCATCAGTGATACCTTCTTTTTTTTCAATAGCTAACGCATAAATAACGTTAAGAGAGTTAAATAAAAAATGAGGATTTATTTGTGCTCTTAAATTAGATAGTTGTGTTTCTATTTGCTGGTTTTTTATACGTAATTCACGATTTTCATTTCTGTTAAAATGAAACCAATCTTCAGATAGTTTAATCAATGTTGTTGCTACTAGAAAAATACTAAAAGTAATAATAGGATTGGTGTTGGAATGGTATGAAATAAAAAAGTAATTAGGAAATAAGTTATTTAGTATAGGTTTAAAAAATGCAATATGTAATTGCGAAAATATAAGAAGGTTTATTATAAAGGCTAAACAATACAAAATGTACTTTTCCTTTTTTAAAAGACGGGGCATCAAGCCATATAGGTTTATTATGGAAGGTAGGGCCAAAGAAATAAGGAAGCCAACGGTATAAATATAATCTACAGTTATTGGGCGTTGTCCACGAGAAAATATAAATAATAAAATTATAAAAGCGGATAACCACAGCCCTAAATTAAATAGTATAGGGCTGTGGTTGTTTATTTTTTTTAGATATGGATTAAGGTTTAACATTATACCTGCTTAGCTTTTTATCGGACGTTGATTTCCATTTGTTTTCAACACTTGAAGCCAAATACTTTTCTAAAAATTCGTATAATTCTTTTGAATCTGCAGTAAGTAAAAAGTCCTCTTGGATACCTATTGTTTCATGTTTAATTCTAATTTTACTATTTTTAAATAAGTCTTTAATACGGTTTTCGTCTAACCATTTAATATCTACGTTATCATTGTTTATCATGTCGAATTTTACAACAGAATGGGCATTTATAAGATGGGATGATAAAAGTGAGTTTAATCCAGTATCGTCTTGTATATAAGGCGTAAAGTCTAATAATAATTGGTTTTTAACTTTAAAAGGTGTAGCCATAAAAGTGGCTTTTTTATCGTTAGAAGTATACTCTACGTAGTAATTATATTTGTATTTTTCAAATGCTGCTAAATCTTCTTTAGAAGGTTTGTTTTTTGAGTTAAACTCTTTATCGAACATGGCTTTAAAAGATTCCACATGCCATATTGCTCCTTTATTATCTTTCCAGTCTCCAACAAATTTTTCTTCAAAAGAAATAGCTTCTTGTATATAAAAAGGATGAAGAGATTTTACAATGCATGAGTTTAATACTAATACACTAAAAAGGATAATTACTAGGTTTCTAGTTTTCATAATTATAGGTTTTATTGATTTGCTTTCAAAACAAATAAAATTGTAAAAACACAACAATAAATTTCGGTAAACACGGCTTAACTCCTGCCAAACATTTATTTAGGCGTTATAATGGCGTTTAATATTCTTTTTTACACGTATTAAGCGATAAAGTCCAATGATTAGTATAATAGGCGAAATGACTAATAATATAAGTCCAAAGGATTTTAAATCTGTAAAGAATTCTAGCTTAAGTATGGTAAGTCCTGTGCCTAAGAAAACAATAAAAGTTCTAAAATAGGCTAAAAAAGTGCGTTCGTTTGCTAATTTGGTTCGTTCTATGGCTAACCAATCTCTTGTTATTAGCTGGTTTTTGTTTTCCATTTAATTCCCTTTTAATAAGTTAACACTAACAGTAGCTAATTCGCTATTGGGAAATTTAGAAAAATAGGTAGGATCTGGATGTAAACCAGCTTCTGCTGCTACTTTGTTAAATACATCGACTTCTAGAATGTATTGATCGCTATAACCATGCGTAGCATCGTAAGCGGTTGCTGCTGTTTTTCCTATATTATTAGCGGTAAGTTCGGGTTTTATAGTATGTAATTCTATAATTAATAAGCCAAATTGTTCTACATATGGTTTCCATTTCTGTAAATGCTCTAATAAAGAATCTTCAACGAGGTTATTGTTTATTCGTTTTCCTTTGTAGGCATAAGCACCAGAAGACTTGCTAATTCGATCTGTTGTTTGTTTAGGGGCTTCCCATATACGGTTATGATCTAGAAAAGTACGTACATTTAGTAAGTCTTTTAAATCTATATTATAATCTTCTTTTAAATCTTTGGCTAATAAATCGGGCCTACCAATGTCTCCCCATATTACTTTTGCCCAGATATCTGCTTTAATTAAATTAGCTCTAGTTACTTTTAAAGCTGCTTTATTAAAATCTGCTCCTACAAGCAATAAAGGGTGTTCATCTAATACTTTTCCTCTTAAAGTTTGATGTTCAATAACATCAAAGATATGTTGTATAAAAGCACCATTGCCACAACCCATATCTAAAATACCTTTGGGTTGTTGGTCTATAGGTTTATTAAAGAGTTTTGTAATTACTTGATCTATAACCTTAAAGTAGGTAGAGTGTGCGCCACCGCTTCCCCAAACATTCATTTCTCTATGTACATGTTTTTCTGTATCTTCAGGGTTGTCTGTTTTTAAAATTAATGGGTTACCAAAAAGTAATTCGTCTAACTGTAAAAAAGTTGGCAAATAGGACACTGTAACTCCGTAAGCACTAGCGCGTTTAGCAAAAAATAAACCTTCATCTGTAAATTGATAGGTACTGTTTTTCTTTTTAAACCAACCTAGATAGGTGAGGAAATCGAGTATCTTTTTAAAACTTTCTGGGTCTTTATGGTATTCTTCGGCAGTAAAAGAGGCTTCCATAAAATATTTATGAAACATACCGTTAACGCCTAATAAAACAGTTATAGGGGCTACAATAATGCCTTCTATATGTTTAAGTATTTGGTATTGAATAGAATCATTTTCTACTATACTTAATCCAAAACTTGCTTCGTATTTTTTAAAAATACGTTCTAAAACAATAAATGCATCGGCTCTTATGCGTTCTTCAGGAAAGTTAACAGCATATTGTAATAGGTTTACTGCGTCCTCATATAAATGTGCTAATGAAAAAGCAATATTACTATTAGCATTGGTAGTAAAAGTAATTGTATCGTTTTTAGTATCTACCTGCTGTGTTAACCAGCCTTGAGCACAAAGAATTCGTAAGGCGACATTTAAGTAGCCCTCGTTAGCGTTAAATTGCTTGGAGAGTTCTAATATGGTTATAGTTTTTTTTTCTAATATAAAGTCTAAAACACCTTTTTTATGTAATGCAAAAGCTGTTGTTGCTGTTGCTATACCATCTAAATGTCTAAAAATTGTGCCTCGTAATTGTGCTTTGTCTTGCTTTGTTAGCATATTATGTTTTTGTTTAGTATTAAAGATAAAAAAAAAGCGCTTACTTGGGTAAACGCTTTTTATAAATTAGGAAAATTATAAGAACTACTCAATAAAAGGGTTGCTCCATTTTTCGTTTGTATAGACATCTGTACCGGCTAATGTTATTAAAAAGGCTATTACAGCATCACGTTCTGTATCTGTTAAGTTTAGTTGTTGTGCATTACCTCCTGGACGCAGTCTTGGATCTAGATTATTATTGCCAGCTAAACTTATTGCATTATAATGATTTAAAACTGTTGTTAAATTATTGCTAACACCTATATGCATAAATTGCCCATTACTAGTGCCATTTGCTTTTACAACATCTCTAAGACTAGGGGAGCGGGTATTAGTTAAATCTGTACCTGTAGTTACACCAGCAATACCAATAACTCCGTTGTTTCTAGAGTTTGGGTCTATATCAAACTCTGGTGCTCTATGGCATCCGCCACAGTCAATGCCGCCATTAATTCTGCTTCCTTGATTATTAAAAACGGATGGTTGTAAAAATAATTGCTTTCCATTATTTTCTTGTTGTGTAAAATTTGGGAAGGGTTGTCCGTCGTTATTAACTAAAAGTCTTCCTTCATCATATTTACTATCAAAAGATTGTATGCTTCTTATAAACTGTGCTAGAGCATTTTGCATTTTAGCTTCTGTAATTTCTGGTGTGCCATACGCTAATGTAAATAAAGGGGTGTAGTATTCTAGGTCTTCTAATTTGTTTATTAAATCATCGAATCCTAAATCTCCATTTTCTCCACTAAAGCCCATTTCTATATGGTCTTGTATTGGCATGGTTGTTTGTTGTTCTAAAGTGTTTGCTCTTTCATCCCAGAAAAATTGGCTTTCGTTTGCAAAGCGGGAGTTTATTAATCGCATAGAATGTCTACCTGTAATACCATTTACTCCATTACTTTGACTGTCATTATCGCCAAATGCTAGTTCTTGTTTGTGGCAACTTGCACATGCAATGGTGTTGTTTACAGAAAGTTTTTTATCGTAGAATAATACACGGCCTAATGTTGCGCCTTCATTTGTTATGGCATTATTTTCTGGAGTGTTATCTTTGGTAATATAGGCTGGAATGTATTGGTTGTTATAATTTAAAAGGGCATTTAAATCTATATTTAAAACGGTAGAAATATCAAATGCTGTTGGAGAATCTGCTCCTGTGGTTGTAGAAGTCTCTATTGCGCCAGACTCTTCATTTGAACATCCTGTAAATACTAATAGTAGTGCTAAAAAAAATAATCCTCTCATAAACAGTTGGTTTTTAATTACAACTGATTAGACAGGATTATTTTAAAAAGGTTTAATCTTTTTTAATTGATTTGTTATCTTAATTTTGGAAAACTGTTAGGATTTGCTTCGTGCATAACCTCGTATACAGCTTCAAAAATATCTTCTGCAGATGGTTTAGAAAAATAATCTCCATCTGTTCCATACGCTGGCCTGTGTGCTTTTGCTGTTAAGGTTACTGGTTGGCTATCTAAATGCTTGTATGCATTTTGGTTATTTAATACTTCGTTTAACAAGTAAGAGGATGCGCCTCCTGGTACATCTTCATCAATAATCATTAAGCGATTCGTTTTTGCTACACTTTTTACAACATCGTGATTTATATCGAATGGTAATAATGATTGTGCATCTATAACTTCTGCATTAATGCCTACTTCTGTTAATTCTTTTGCTACTTGTTCTACAATTCGTAATGTAGACCCGTAAGATAATAGTGTAATATCTGTACCTTCTTTTATTGTTTCTACTACACCTATTGGTGTTTTAAAACTTCCAAAGTTTGTTGGTTTTGCTTCTTTTAAACGGTATCCGTTTAAGCATTCTACAATTAAAGCTGGTTCATCGCTTTCTAACAGTGTGTTATAGAAACCAGCGGCTTTAGTCATGTTTCTAGGGACCAATACATGAATTCCTCTAACTAGGTTTAGTATGCCTCCCATTTGTGAGCCAGAGTGCCAAATACCTTCTAATCGGTGTCCTCTAGTACGAATAATTAATGGTGCTTTTTGGCGCCCTTTAGTTCTGTAATGTAATGTTGCTAAATCGTCGCTAATAATTTGTAATGCGTATAGTATATAATCTAGATATTGTATTTCTGCAATTGGGCGTAGGCCACGCATTGCCATACCAATACCTTGACCAAGAATTGTTGCTTCTCTAATTCCAGCATCTGCAACACGCAATTCTCCATATTTTTCTTGTAGGCCTTCTAATCCTTGGTTTACATCTCCAATGGCTCCTGCATCTTCTCCAAAAATTAGAGTTTCTGGATACTTGTTAAAAATAGCATCAAAATTGTCTCTAATAACAACACGTCCGTCTACTTGTTCTGCGTCTTCGTTATATGTAGGTTTAACTTCTTTTACATTAATTGCTGCTGAAGTTGTTTCGTTATGTAAATGAGAACTGTACTTTGGCTGTACTTCTTCAAAGAAATTATTTATCCATTGCAATAATTGTTCTTTTGCTGAAGAGTTTTCATTTATAACATAGCGTAATGCTTTACGACTTGCTGTAGCAATATCTTTACGATTTGGTTCGCTAATTGCTAAAAGATCTGTATTTGTTTTTTCAATAAATACTTTATTGGCGCTAGATGCAGCTAATTGTGCTATTAAATTAGATGCCGTTTTAAGTTCTGTTAATATTGGATTTAAATAGTTGTTCCATGCCGTTTTTTTACCGTCACGAACTGCCTTTTTTATTGTTTTGTCAAGAGTTGTTAATTCCTCATCGGTAGCAATACCTGTAGCAATCATCCATTCTCTCATTTTTAAATTACAATCGTGTTCAACTTCCCACGCTAAACGATCTTTGTCTTTATAACGTTCATGTGATCCTGAAGTAGAGTGGCCTTGAGGTTGTGTTAATTCGTTAACATGAATTAAAACTGGCACATGTTCTTCTCTTGCTATTTTAGAAGCTTCTTGGTAAGTTTCTACTAAAGCAACATAGTCCCAACCTTTTACTCTTAAAATTTCGTAGCCTTTACTGTCTTTTTCTCTTTGGAACCCTTTAAGAATTTCCGAAATGTTTTCTTTAGTCGTTTGGTGTCTTGCGTGTACAGAAATACCATACTCGTCATCCCAAATACTTATTACCATTGGTACTTGTAATACTCCGGCTGCGTTTATGGTTTCAAAAAACAAGCCTTCACTTGTGCTGGCATTTCCAATAGTTCCCCATGCGACTTCATTTCCTTTTTCTGAAAACTTAGTAGTATCTATACCGTCTACGTTTCTGTATATTTTAGAGGCTTGTGCTAATCCTAATAATCTAGGCATTTGTCCAGCAGTAGGAGAGATGTCTGCACTAGAGTTTTTCTGTTTTGTTAAGTCGTTCCACTGCCCATTTTCGTCTAAACTGTGTGTGCCGAAATGACCTCCCATTTGGCGACCAGCAGACATGGGTTCTTGTGTTAAATCTGTATTGGCATATAATCCTGCAAAAAATTGCTCTATGGTTAATTCGCCAATAGACATCATAAAGGTTTGATCTCTGTAGTACCCAGATCTAAAATCTCCATTTTTAAAGGCTTTTGCCATGGCTAATTGTGGGACTTCTTTTCCGTCTCCAAATATTCCAAACTTGGCTTTTCCTGTTAAAACTTCGCGTCGTCCTAATAAACTACATTCCCGACTGGTAACCGCGATTTTATAATCTTCTAAAACTTGCGCTTTAAAGTTATCGAATGAAATCTCTTTGTTTACGTCGGATTTTGTTTGCATAGCTCAGATTTTAAGTTTCGCAAATTTACTAAAAAAATGAATCTCTTGCAATAGCCAAAAACCTTAAAATAATATTGAATTATTAGTTTAGTGGGGTTTTAATTGTGTTTTATTTAAAATTTATGAGTTTTTTAACTTTTCGTTGAAAATAATTCAATGTTTTTAGGTTTTTGTAAAGGACTGATTTTAAGGATGCATGTGTTTTGGAATGCACATGTTCTTTTATTGTTATGTATTAATCAATATTTATTCCATTTTCAGAAAGATACTTGTACTTTTCAAGATTTAACTTGAAGTTTTCATTTAACTTAATAAAAATAGAATCGTATTCTTTATTTGTAAGTTTAAGTTTTTCTGCTACTTTTTGAAACGCTCTTGCTTTTTTATCTATTTTGGCTTGAAAATATATTAATTTAGGCTTTATGAGTTCTTTAATTTCAATAGCATCTTTACCTTCTTTAAATAGTTTAATTCCTAAATCAAAATAATGAGAGGAGGAGTCGTTTATTTTTTTCATTTCAGATTGAAAACTCTCAATTTGTTCTTGTTTATAGCTTTTTGATTGAGAATAAGATAAATGTCCTAGAAGTATTGTTATTAAAAGAACAATCAGTTTCTTCATTTGTTAGATTTCTTAATGTTATAAATAACTCAAGTATGTGAAATACTATTTTATTTCTTCAAAATTATTTCAATTGCTTTTTCTAATAATTCATCTTTTCCATCTCTAATGCCTTTTACTGTAGGTTTAACTTCTACATCTGGTATAATTCCAACACGTTGTGTTTCTTCTCCGTTTGGATAGTGTACTCCAATCCCCGAAATCATTGTTCTAAGGCCGCCAGGTAACATAATTGCAGAGACGTTTCCGTCTGCTCCAGCTGTTGTGCTTCCTATAATTGTGGTATTATCTCCTGCTCTAAATGCCATAGCTGTATATTCTGCTTGGCTTTGAGATAGTTCGTTAACTAAAACTACTAATTTTCCTTGGTAAGTATTGCCGTTACTTGGAATTTCTATAATATCTGTAAATGTAAATTCGCCAGGGGTATTAATATTTCCTTTAGTAAACTTAACGAATGGAGTTTTTGAAGATACAAAATAAGACCCTAAGCTGAATGGCACAAAGGTAGAAGGGTAATTGCGGATATCTATTACAATTCCTTTTGTGTTTTTAAATTCCTTTTTAATTTTAGATATATCTTCTTTTTTTATGTTTTGTAGCGTTACATAGCCTATGTTGTTATCTAACATTTTATAGGACTTATCTTCGGTTTTTTTGTACCAACGATATATATTTAGGCTATCTCTTGGGTATAGTTTTAGTATTTTAGATTGTTCTTTATTATTACTCGATTTATAGCTTATTTTTATGGTATTAGAATTGGAGCGTAAAAGGTCTGCCGATATATCCCGAAGTCTTGTTGGAACATTTGATGCAGGATAGTATTTAGACTTTTCTCTTACAATTTCTTCTACTTCGATATCGTTTATTTTAGTTATTACATCTCCAATTTTTAATCCTACTTCACTTTTTAACTCTTTGTTGTAATAATCTGTTATGGTTAATTTGTTTTCTATAAACCGAACATGTATAGGGGCGTAGTTTGTGCCTTTCCATTCGCTTATTTTGTCGCCGCCGCCCCATAAGTTTGCATGTGTATCTTTTACATCTCCTATAATGCGTATTGCCGCTAATTCGTATTCTAATTCATTTTTAGCATTAAGAAATTGTGGGATATATTCGCCAAGTTTAGAGTTCCAATTTGTATCCATTAAATGTTTGTAAGGGAAAAAATACTCTATCATGTTCCAATATTTATAAAGAGCCAAAAGTCTATACCCATCGTCTGGATAAGTCATATTTGAATAGGCATTTTCGTTTTTAAATTTTGGATTGCCTACACCTCGTGCCATTTCTATATAATAATGTTTTCCTTGAGAGCGACTATTATAAACCTGTAGTAACTTCTTTTTAAGGTTTTCTTTTTGTTTTTGTATCCACTTCAAGTCTGGTTTAAGAAATGCGTTTTCATCTGTAGATTTACATGTAGAACATTTTTCTAATGTTCCTAAGGCATCTATCCATGAAATTAGGGCTTCATTTCTATCATTTTCATTTGTTGTTTTAAGATACTTTGGAAGGAATTTAAAAAGTTCATAATCCCAATTGTAATTCCCTTTTGCTATTTCTGGATGGTGATATTTAAGAAAGCCCCAAACTCTGCCTAATAATTCAAGGTTTTGAGTGTCTTTAGGTGTTAAGTTTGATATTGTAATTAAAGAACCTTCATCGAAAGTATTGTCTAATTGTGCTTTTGTTAGTACTTTTTCGGCTTCTTTTAAAGTTTGAATATCTTTTCCATCAATAGAAAGTGTAAAACCATCAAACCAAGCTTCTCCTTTACCAACAAGTATTCCTGCAACAAAAATATTTTCTGCGTTTTCAGGATATTCAAGAGTTATACTGTATTTCTGCCAGTCTTTTGTTCCATTTATGTTTTGATTTTGCATGTTATCGAAACCTAAAATATCACCGTCTCCATCTAAACGTAATAACAAGCCAGCAAAACCATCTTCTACATTTTTAATTTTCATACAACCTTCTAGGGTTATTGATTCTCCTTTATATTTAGCTGGAATTTTATAAGCAATGCTTCCAAAAGAGCCTCCTGTTTGGTTTGATTCAATTTTACCGGATTTTTTACCTATATATGCGTTATTATCTATAGATAGTTTATAATCACCCCATTTAAACCATCCATCAGACAGTTTATCTTCTTTGCTTTGGTTTTCAAACCCCAGATTAAACTTTTCGGCTTTTTGTGCTTGAATATTAAATGTAATAATTGTTAGTAGCGCTATTAATATTTTTTTCATTGTTTAGTTTTTATAAATGGATGGAGAATTGCATGAATTAATATCTATTGAATAAATGTAAAATAGAAAATCTGTATATAGATTGTATTTACAATATTTTTAACAATAAAACATTGACAATAAATTAATACTAATTATATGGTGTTATTGTTGGTTGAAGGTTATTACAGTCTATTAATACCAACGACGTGTAAATAAGCTTAACAATGTTTTTGGAGATAAGGTGACAATAAAACGAATGCTTTGGTCGTAATTTGGTTGTGCAATTTCCCAGCCTAAGTTGGAGTATACGGGTAAATACAACTCGAAATAATCTTCTACTAAATTTAAACGTATACCTGTATCGTAAACAAAGTTAGGGCTACTACCATGACTATTTACAACACCAACATCTCCATAAGCCATAATATAACGCCAAATGGTTGTACTAGTGTTTATGGTAGTTATCCATTGGCTTGCAAACGGCGTTTTTAATTTAGATTTAAAACCACCTTCAGCAATAATTAATTGTTGACTAAGCAAACCTGTTTCTTCTGTACGCCCTAGATAGTTATAATCAAAAAGATAATCGGTTGGGCGATCTAAAGCAAAACTAAAGAAGTTAGAGTCTTGAAATGTTTTATTGTACAAAAATGTTCCAGTAAAGACACGTAAATTATACTGTCTATTATTCTCGGTTAACTTTCTAAATTCTAAAGTAGCAGATACTTTACCAAAGTTTTTTGCTAATTGTAAATCGGTAGACCAAGAACTGAAGTTTTTTAAATTAGGATTCGATTTTCTAAAATTAGCATTAAAAACACTGTATTTTGGTTCTCCATCGGTTTCAAACTCTCCTGTAGGGTCAACTTCTCTATTTATATTTACATACCTAAGTGTTAAAGAACTGTGGTTGTTATCTCTTAAGTTTTTATGGTCTCTAAATCTAAAGTTTATAAACGGCGTATAAGAGGTGTAAGATAGGTTTGGTGCATAGTTAAAGTACTCACCAGAAATACCATATTTAATATAATTGTTATCTGTGTTTTCCCTTCTGTCTGTATAACTTATAGAGGCACTACCTACAATTTGCTTACTCTTTATTGCGTATTTAGGACTAATTTTATAAAGTAAGTTTTTAGTTAATAGTGTTTTATTATATAGTTTTAACCCTGGTGATAGTCCATCGTAAAAATTATAATCGAATTCAGGCATAAAGAAAACCTGATTGTAGTTGGGGTCTTCTATATCTTTAAATAACCTAAATTGTAGTGGTTTATTATTTCCTAAAAACCCTTTAGTAGATTTCCAGTTGTTACGCATATTAAACTCTGGTATAACTTGGTTGTAATTAACGGCTAATTTATCTATATCGTTATTATTAGGTATGGTTACCGTTTTAGTGCCTTTAAAACCTTTTATCCATTGCTTAGAAACTATAGAGTCGTTTTTTAAAGTATATAAAGAGATAGGCATAACATTATTTCTCTTATTTTCTAAAGTAACTCTAATAGAATCGTTTATTTTTTTTACTCTTTTTATTTTATAGTCTATTTTACTACTTGTTGCTAAGTAATCTTTAAAAAACCAACTAAGGTCTTTATCCGTTTTAGATTCTATTAAGGTTTTAAAATCTTTTGTAGCGGTAGGTTTTAGTTTGGTTGTGGTTAAAAACTCTAAGAGTGTTTCTTCTATTATATCTGAATTAATATAATCGTCTAAGTATTTTAGTCCTATACCAGCTTTGTATTTATTGGCTATGTTTTTATTAAATTTTAATAGCGAATCTTTCGCCATAGTTAATGGCTGATCGATATTAGTTCTAGCCATGTGTAAGTACAAAAAGTTGTATTGATCGTTAAAATTTAAATCGGCTGCATGAAAAGCACGAACGCCCCATATATTGGCTAGGTTTCCTAACAATTTCATGTTTGGGTAGTGTTCTTCAACATATTTCATTAAATAATATACCTGTATACCATCTAACAACCATTGGTCTTTTCTTGGGTTTATTAGTAATGTGTTTTCTAGATAATTATGAAGTGTCGTTTTTAGTATTTTTAGTTCGTATTGAAACTCGCTTGTAAACGGACGAACAAAATCTGGTAACTGATTTAATCCATATATAGGGCTTTTTTTATAGTCTATTTTAGTTAATAGCACTTTTTTATGTGGGTAATCGCCTAAATTTTTAGTGATAAAACTGGCTACTTTATCTGTTGCAATTGCAATTTTAGGAGCTTCTAAGTCTTCTTCATCTATATTAGATACTACTGTAAAAAAATCGGTTTCTACTGCTTTGTAAGTGTTAGTTTTATTTAAAAATAATTTAGAATTAACTCTATTGTTACCACTTAGTGTTGTTTTAGTAATGCCATCTTTAGTAGATGAAGTTGTTTCGTCTAGCTCAGATATAAGGTTGTAACTTTCTGGGTACTCAATTTCTAAATGTAAATTTGCTTTAGGTACGTAGGCATCGTCTAAGTTTTTATTGCTATAGTAATGCCATTCACCATCATAAATAGCTGGAGTAATATACCAATACCTTAAATTATAATCGCCTTCTCCTGTAATGCCATAACGTGTAAACTTATCGTTAGGAATTTGTATGGTGTAGTTTAATTGTAGTGTATAGGATGTGTTTGGTAATACAGGATTGTTAAGTGTAACTTTAATAATATCTGGATGTTGCTCTAATCTAGAATATTCTATGTTTGTATTATTTTGATTAATAGAGGTGATAACAGTAAATCCTCGGTCGTCATTTTTAGCAAAATGAAAGGTGTTTTTAAATTCTTCAGCAAAGCGTTCGGCTAAAGGTGTGTTTTTAGCCGAATAGCTGTGACTCCAATCGGTAAGGTATATTTCGTTAAGTGTAGCGTCTGTAGTGTTATAATACTCTATAGTTTGCGCTATTGTAATTGTTTTACTTTCAATATTAAAAGCGGCCTTTATATCTATGGAATTTTCCTGACTAAAGACAGAAATACTAAAAATTAGACATAGGAAGGTTTTAAAATAATTATATTTCAATGGGTATAGCTTTTTTATTTAAAGTAACGTAAAAATATCCTTACGAGTATGGGTTTAACAATTGTTTATGTTTTTTTAGAAGTTTGGACTTAGGCCATATTCTTTATAGAATGCATTTAATATGTCTACAACTTCATCTTCTGTATCTACTAAATGAATTAAGTCTAAGTCTTTAGGGCTAATGTTAGAGAATTTGTCTAAAAGTGTCGCTTTTACCCAGTCCATAAGTCCAGACCAAAACTCTGTACCTACTAAAATAATAGGAAACTTTTCAATTTTATTAGTTTGTATAAGTGTAATAGCTTCAAATAATTCATCTAAAGTTCCAAAACCTCCTGGCATAACTACAAAACCTTGTGAGTATTTTACAAACATTACTTTTCTAACAAAAAAGTAATCAAAGTCTAAACTCTTATCGCTATCTATATATGGATTATCGTGTTGCTCGAAAGGGAGTTCTATATTTAATCCAACAGAAGTTCCTCCTGCTAAATGTGCTCCTTTATTTCCTGCTTCCATTATTCCTGGTCCACCACCAGTAATAACACCATATCCTGCTTCTACAATACCTTTTGCAACGCTTTCTGCTAGTTTATAATATTTATCTTCTGGTTTAGTTCTAGCCGACCCAAAAATAGAAACACATGGTCCTATTTGACTCATTTTCTCAAATCCGTTAACAAATTCCCCCATGATCTTGAATATAGCCCAAGAGTCATTTGTTTTATTTTCATTCCAATCTTTATGATGTTGTTCTTTTCTCATGTTCTTTTCAAATTTTAAAAGCCTCGAAAGATAGTACTTTAAATTATGTTATTAAACAACAAAAACAATTTTAGTTATAATTGTTTTTTGTATGTATTTAAGCTCTAAGATAGGTGTAAAAATGTAAATTGTGAAGGGCTTGAATAAAAAAGGAATTTACCTAATATGTTTATAGGTTTTTTCCTGTTGATTGCTAGAGGTTTATGCGGGATATTTGTGCGAAGTATAAAATATAACTTAAATAAGAAAAGCTTAAAACTCTAGAATTAGTCCAAATATATCCTCTACAATAGCTAGCTTTTGTAGAGGATATATTATTTGCTTTAGGCTAGTTCTTTTTTTAGAAAACGTGCGGTATGGCTTTTTTTGTGTTTAGCAACAACCTCAGGTGTGCCTTCTACAACTACTTTTCCACCACCTTTTCCGCCTTCGTAACCTATATCTATAATGTGATCTACTGTTTTTATAACGTCTAAATTATGCTCAATAATTAATACCGTATTGCCCTTATCTGCTAATTTATTTAAGACGAGCATTAGTACACGAATGTCTTCAAAATGTAAGCCGGTTGTAGGCTCATCTAAAATATAGAAGGTATTACCCGTATCTCTTTTACTAAGTTCTGTTGCAAGTTTTATACGTTGTGCCTCACCACCAGAAAGTGTTGTGCTTTGCTGTCCTAGAGTAATATATCCTAAACCAACGTCTTTTATGGTTTTTAGTTTTTTATGAATTTTAGGAATGTTCTCAAAGAAGTCTACCGCGTCATTTATAGTCATGTTGAGCACATCGCTAATACTTTTTCCTTTATAACGAATCTCTAATGTTTCGCGATTAAAACGTTTACCTTGGCAGGTTTCGCATTCTACGTAAACATCTGGCAGGAAATTCATTTCTATAACTTTTAAGCCTCCTCCTTTACAGGTTTCGCAACGTCCACCAGCTACATTAAAACTAAAACGCCCTGGTTTGTAACCTCTAATCATGGCTTCAGGGATTTTTGCAAACAGACTACGTATTTCTCCAAAGGTACCTGTGTAAGTCGCTGGGTTACTTCTAGGCGTTCTACCAATTGGAGATTGGTTAATATCTATAACTTTATCGCAATGTTCTAACCCTTTTATACTTTTATAAGGCATTGGTTTTTTTACACCGTTGTAATAATAGGCGTTTAAAATAGGGTAGAGGGTTTCGTTTATTAGTGTCGATTTTCCGCTACCAGAAATTCCTGTTACTCCAATCATTTTTCCTAATGGAATTTTTACAGAAACGTTCTTTAAATTATTTCCTGTACAGCCTTTTAACTCGATAAAATTTCCGTTTCCTTTTCTTCGTTCTTTAGGAATTTCTATAGCCTTTGTACCATTTAAATAATCTGCAGTTAAGGTGTTATGCGTAAGTAACTCTTTTGGAGTACCTTCGCTAATAATTTGGCCTCCATGTTTTCCAGCTCTTGGCCCTATATCTATAACATGATCTGCACGTTCTATCATGTCTTTATCATGTTCAACAACGATAACAGAGTTTCCTATGTCTCGTAAAGCTACTAAGGAGTTAATTAATTTTTCGTTATCACGTTGGTGTAGTCCTATGCTTGGTTCGTCTAAAATATATAATACACCTACCAACTGCGAGCCAATTTGTGTGGCTAAACGTATACGCTGTGCTTCGCCACCAGATAAAGATTTTGAACTTCTATTTAATGATAAATAGGTAAGTCCTACATCTACTAAAAACTGTAAACGTGCTTTTATTTCTTTAATAATTTCTTCGGCAATTTTAAATTGCTTTTCAGATAAATGTTTGGTTAAATCTTGAAACCACTCTGCTAGTTCAACAATGTCTTTATGCGCTAATTCGGCAATATTTTTACCATTTATTTTAAAGTATAAAGATTCTTGTTTTAAACGAGAGCCTTTGCATACGGGACATTCAATTTTATCCATGTATTCTTTTGCCCAACGTTTTAAAGAAGTCGATTCTGCATTTTTATATTGGTTTTCAATAAAATTGGCAACGCCTTCAAAATCTATTTTATAATCACGGGTAATGCCTAAAGTTTTACTTTCTACCGAAAATTTATCATTCCCGCCATATAAAATAAGCTGTTTTGCTTCTTTTGGGATGGATTTATAGGCATCGGTTAATTTAAATTTATAACGGTCTGCAATTAATTCTAACTGTTTAAAAATCCAGCTTTTTTTAGCAGGACCATGTGGCGCTAATGCTCCATTTTTTATAGAAAGGGAATCGTCTGGAATAATTTTATTTTCATTTACTTGGTATAAGTCTCCAATACCATTACAGTTATCGCAAGCACCTTTTGGTGAGTTAAATGAAAAATTATTAGGCTCAGGGTTTGGATACGAGATTCCCGAAGATGGACACATTAAATTACGACTAAAATAGCGTACTTCTTGCGAGTCTTGATCTATAACCATTAGTACATCGTCTCCATGATACATGGCCGTATTTATAGTTTCGGTTAAACGTTTATCATTATCCGCATTGTCATCAATTTTAAGTCTATCTATAACAATTTCAATATCATGTGTTTTGTAACGATCCAACTTCATACCTTTTACAAGGTCTTTTATTTCACCATCGGTTCTTACTTTAACAAAGCCTTGTTTTGCAATTTGTTCAAATAATTCACGATAATGTCCTTTTCTAGACCTAATTACTGGAGCTAAAATGTTAATGCGTTTACCTTTAAAACTTTCGGTTATTAACGATTTAATTTGTTCATCGCTATAACTAATCATTTTTTCACCAGTATTATAACTGTAAGCATCACTTGCTCTAGCAAATAATAAACGAAGAAAATCGTAAATCTCTGTTATGGTTCCTACGGTAGATCGTGGTGATTTACTGGTTGTTTTTTGCTCAATGGCAATTACAGGAGATAAACCATCAATTTTATCTACATCTGGGCGCTCTAAACCACCTAGAAATTGCCTAGCATAAGCAGAGAACGTTTCTATGTAACGGCGCTGTCCTTCGGCATAAATAGTATCGAAAGCTAAAGACGATTTTCCACTTCCAGAAAGTCCAGTTATAACAACTAGTTTTTCTCTAGGGATGGTAACATCGATATTTTTTAAGTTGTGGGCTCTTGCGCCTTGAACTTCTATATTTTCTTCGAAATTTGTAATAGACATAAGTAATTCTGTAGCTTGTTAAAACAGATTTGCGAAGATACGGGTTTTGTCTTTCTTTTTGAAATGAGTTAGTTATGATTTATTGTTAAAATAAAGTGAAGAGATCCTTTGCTGTTTTTCTAATTTTATGTTTAAATTTAAAACTGAAAAACAAGTTTAATACACAAACAAGATACCCGCTTTCTCGGGTTATGCTTATGAAATTATTAGGAATAGGATCAAGAATCAATCATCCAGAATATGGAAAAGGTGTAGTAACTAATGTGGACTCTAAACAGTATTGGGTAACTTTTATTGATAATGGTTTAGAAATGATAGATTTAGATGCAGATGTGGAAGTTATTGAAGCTGCCGATAAAGATGTAGATACCATTAGTTTTTTTGATATTGAAAGTAGTTTAAGGCATATTTTGAAACGTTACAGTGATGTTTCTGAAATTGTCCCGATTGCCGATAAATGGAAAGGTGGAAAGTTAATTTTAGAACCTAGCGACACCAATTTAAAAGGGAAAGAGTTACCAATTGATAGTTTTTTCCATAAAATTACCATGGTACGTGACCGATTACGTGTTATGGAACAAAAGGTGAATTCTAGTAATTTAGAAGAACAAGAAAAGATAGATTTACAACAATATATTACACGTATTTATGGAAGTTTAACCACCTTTAATGTACTGTTTAAATTGAAGGATCATAATTTTGTAGGGCAGAAGAGTAAGTAGGTTTACTTTAAAGGTTAAGTGAATTTTAAACATTTATTATCAGAATAATACAGTGTCTATTTATAAAGTAAGCGATATTTCTGGTTGTTAATTTCTAGATTAATTGTCGTAGTATCTGTTTTCTTTAGGTTTAAAAACGGCTTTCTTTTTATACCATGTCTTCTGTTTTTATTCATGAATAAAATCACAAGGTTTAAGGTGTCATTTGGTTTTACATCTATTGGGATGTTTGGTGTTATCGTTTTTCCGTTAGGTACAAATTTAACAACCAATGAATCGCTTTCAAAGGCTTTAGAGCTAAAGTCAATAGCATTAATATTTAGCTTTGTATTATTTAAAGTTAAAAGCTTTAAATGTAATGTAGACCATAAATACCTATTTCCTGTGTAAATTGTACTAAATTCAGGATTTTTTATAGAAAGTGTATTATTATTTGTGTTGTCTTCTATTAAATTGTAGCTATGGTATTTTGGAGGCGGTGGCATTAAGCAAGAGGCTACCGTAAAATAAACCAATGTTATAAAAATTACTTTTTTCATAGTATTAAAACGTAAAAAATTATTTTACAGTCTTAATATCCGTTATCTCTATACCCAAAACCAATAATTTATGAAAGGTTGGTAATTGTACTCCAGTTTTTGTCGTAGTCCAATCACTCCAAGTAGCTTCTAAACCATCTATAGGCAACATGGACGTCCACATTTTAAAACTTTTAGGTTTACCATCTTTGTCTAATAACCATAAATAAGAATCTCCAGGTGTAGAACCACCTTTAGTGTAAGTTACTAAAAGTGCTTTTTCATTATCTTCTAATGTAACGATGCTTCGTTTTACGCCTTTATCGAATACTTTATAGGGTGCTACAACCCAAAAGGAATCGTTATTAAATAAATCGATTGCTTTTTGTTTGAGTTCTGTTGTGTCTTCTCTTGTTACTTGAACTTCGTCTTTAAATACAGTAGTATTAGCAGGTGTTGTAAAATCTAGATTCACCTTATAGTTTTTCCAATACACTTCGCAAGTGTTTTTTGCTTTATTCCATTTAAAATGATGACGCTTTTTAAACGTCCATTCTATATAATCGGTTACATTAAAAGCATGATAATCTAAAGCATTAAGCATTTGGTATGCTAATGTATCAGCTTGTTCTCCTTCTTCACCTGTTGGTAATTCTTCATTATATTTAAAGTAAAGAAAACCATAAAGTAATAGTGTTGGTAGTGTAAAGAAAACGATTAAACCTAAAGTAATCTTTAGTATTTTTTTTAGTTTCATAAAAGCAAATATTTCATTTTCAAAGATAAAGAATTAATTCATTTCATTTTTTTATTCGAGTTGTAGTATTTCATTATATTTAGCCAAAATAAAGAGAGAATAAATGAAAAAAACTACACAGATTTTTGCCTTAATATTACTAATATGTAGCTATAGTTTTATGGGGTGTAAAAATGAAAGTGCTAAAGATGGTATTATTGAAATTCCTAAAGAAACAAGAGAGCCAAATGATGACGAACTTCGTGATTATGGTATAATTTCTGGAATAGAAGATAACGGTTATCCTTTTTACTCTATAACAGTGTCTTTTCCTGAGCGAAATGTAAAAGGATCTTATAATCTAAATATAGAAGCAATTCATCAAGATATTGAAGCATTGAATGCATTAAAAGATAAGGATGTTACATTATACTATAAAAGTGAAGCAGATAATATGGTTATGGATGTGCATTTTAATGAGCGTTCTATACATTTTGAATCTACACCAGAAATTGATGCTTCATGGAAAAAAGTTACAGGTATACTTAAAGAAGCTATGGCAGAATCTGGTGATACACCTAATACTTTTTCTGTAACGACAAAAGAGGGTAGAGTAGCGTACTTTACTGATTTTATTACAGAAAGAATGGCTCTAAGAAATGGTAAAGAAGTTACGGTTTATTATAAACCAAGATATGTTAATAAAATTACTTATTTAAAAGCTTAAAAACCATAATTTAAAACCCAGAAGCGGCATCATCTCCACGATTATCTGCGCCACCCTCTAGTTTTCCACCTGGCAAGACTAAAATGGCATCTACAATACCAATTACAGGAGAGCGCTCTTCATTAATATGATGTCCTTTTTGTTCTAATGCAGTTATAATATCTTTAGAAAAGCGATTAGGTTCCATTCTAATTTCATCGGGTAACCATTGGTGATGAAAACGAGGTGCGTTTACAGCATTTTGCATAGACATGTTAAACTCATGGACATTTAAAATAGTTTGCATTACAGAGGTTATTATGGTAGAACCTCCAGGTGTACCAACAACCATATATAGTTTTCCCTCTTTTTCAACAATAGTTGGAGTCATAGAACTTAGCATTCGTTTTTGGGGTAAAATAGCATTAGCTTCGGCTCCAATTAGTCCATAAACATTTGGTACTCCAGGTTTGCTACTAAAGTCGTCCATTTCATTATTTAAGAAAAAACCTAACGCTTCACAAAATAGCTTAGACCCAAAACCAGAATTAAGCGTTGTGGTTACCGAAACAGCATTTCCAAACTGGTCTACAATAGAGTAGTGGGTTGTTTCATCACTTTCTATAATGTCTACAGTACCATGCGAAATGCTACTAGATGGCGTAATAGCATCAAACGAAACATTAGCCATTCTATTAGATAAATAAGCATTACTAATAAGTTCATCTTGAGGAACGGTTACAAAATCTGGATCTCCTAAATAATAACTTCTATCGGCATAAGCTCTTCGTTCTGCTTCTGCTAATATGTGAATTGCTTTTACAGAGTTATGGCCAAACTCCTCTAAGTTATAAGATTCTACAGATTTTAAAATTTGAGCTAAAGCAATACCGCCACTAGAAGGTGGCCCCATAGAAATAATATTTAAATCATCGTATTTAAAAGTAATAGGTGTTCGCCATTTAGCCCTATAATTTGCTAAATCTTCAACAGTAATAATACCTCCATTATCTTGAATAAATTGAGCCAATATTGTAGCCGTTTTTCCTTTATAGAATTCGTCTGGACCATGCTGCATAATCCTAGTTAAGGTTTTGGCTAGATTAGGATACTTAATAGTATCGTTAGCTTTCCATGCTTTTGCAAAAAGTATAGTATCGTTATTTGCAAGTGCAAAATCTTCTAACTTTTCTTCTATACGTTTCTCTTGCTTTTTTGTAACAATAACGCCTTTATTGGCAAGCGCTATAACAGGTTTCATAATCGTTTCTATAGGTAGAGAGCCAAATTTTTTATGGGTTTCAAAAACACCAGCAATAGAACCTGGTACACCAACAGCCATAGCGCCTCGAGTACTTAAATTGGGGATGACATTGCCAAGCGAATCTAAATACATGTTTTTAGTCGCCAATGCAGGGGCTTTTTCTCTAAAATCAAGACTGCCTATAGCACCGTTGTTTAATCTGTAAACCATAAAACCACCACCGCCAATGTTTCCAGCGTATGGGTAGGCTACGGCTAGTGCTAATTGTGTAGCAGCCATAGCATCAAAAGCATTACCGCCTTGTTCTAGCATGAGTTTACCTATGTTAGATGCTTCAACACGTGCCGAAACAACCATAGCTTTTTCAGTAATAAGTCCTCTTTTTTGAGTCTCATTTTTACAGGAGTTAAAAGCTATTAAAATAAAACAAAATAGTACTAATGATTTTGTTTTTAAGGTGTTGTATGCTATAAAAAGGTGTCTCATTTTTTAATTGTTTAGGCTATTTTGTATTTCGGTTAATTTTTCTCCAGAAAATTGAATGAGTTCCTCAAAAAACTGAGTGAATTCGTTTTCAAATTCATTATAAAACTCTTGCAATTCATTAACTGCCAAATTCATTTGAGATCTATTTTTGGTACGACGATTCATACCTTCTAAAACTTTTGCGATTCCTTCAATAGAGGCATAGCTTAATAACCAATTATCTGCAATCATGTATGGCATCATTTTTTGAATGCGTTGTGGTAGTGTATTAAAGCTGTCTTCTAATGTATCGTAGAAATCATCAACATAATCAGCCAATGGCGTATTAGAATAATTCTCCCAATTTTTAGCAAGAAAATGGTCGTACAAGATATCTACAATAACTCCAGAATAGTGACCGTATTTTTCGTGTAATCGTTTTGTGCTTTGTCTTACAGTTTTATGAGCATCTGTAAAAGTATCTATTTGCCTATGTAATAAAATACCAGCTTGTATGGCTTTAGGGTACTTTTTGTAATTTTTACCTCGAATACCATCGGCAATAAAATTACCAATAGTTACATCTTTGTTCTCTCCAGATAAATAAATGTGTGCAAGAAAATTCATTCGGTGAATTTACGAATTCCGATTTAAGAATTCCGATTCTGAAATGTTATATTTGTACCTCAATTTTAAAATTTATTTATGACACTTATAAAATCTATTTCAGGAATTCGTGGAACTATTGGTGGAGCTGTAGGAGATAACCTAACACCTATAGACGCTGTTAAGTTTGCTTCGGCTTATGGAACATGGTTAAAATCGCAACGAAGTAAAGAGAGTTATAGAGTGGTTGTAGGGCGCGATGCTAGAATTTCTGGAGAAATGATTCAGAGTCTAGTAATGCATACTTTAGTAGGTTTAGGAATACACGTTATAGATTTAGGCTTATCTACGACACCAACAGTAGAGGTTGCAGTGCCAATGGAACATGCAGATGGTGGTATTATTCTAACAGCGAGCCATAACCCAAAGCAGTGGAATGCTTTAAAATTATTAAATGCAAAAGGTGAATTTTTAGATGCCGTAGAAGGCGCTAAAATTTTAAATATAGCAGAATCTGATGCTATGGAATTTGCAGATGTAGACGATTTAGGAAAAATAACTAAAAATGAGGCATATATAGATTTGCATATAGATGAAGTATTAGCTTTAGAATATGTAAATAAAGACGCTATTGAGGCTGCTAACTTTAAAGTTGTAGTAGATGGTGTAAATTCTACAGGAGGTATAGCAATTCCTTTATTACTAGAGCGCCTAGGAGTTGAAGCAGTAAAGTTGTATTGCGAACCTAATGGGCATTTTCCGCATAATCCAGAGCCTTTAAAAGAGCACTTAACAGATTTATCTGATGAAGTTAAAAAAACGCATGCAGATTTTGGTATCGTAGTAGATCCAGATGTAGACCGTTTAGCGTTTATGGATGAAAATGGAGACATGTTTGGAGAAGAATATACATTGGTAGCTTGTGCAGATCATGTTTTAAGTAAAAATCCTGGGAATACTGTAAGTAATATGAGTTCTACCAGAGCATTAAGAGATGTTACTGAAAAACATGGCGGGACTTACGAAGCTAGTGCGGTGGGAGAAGTTAATGTAGTGGCGTTAATGAAAAAAAACAATGCTGTTATTGGAGGAGAAGGTAATGGAGGTATTATATACCCTGCATCTCATTATGGGCGCGATGCATTAGTTGGTGTGGCTTTGTTTTTAAGCTTATTAGCAGAAAAGAAAATAAGTGTTAGCGCGTTACGTAAAACATACACTAGCTACTTTATGAGTAAAAAGAAAATTGCACTAACGCCAGAAATAGATGTTGATGCTATTTTAAAAGCTATGGAAGCTAAATACGCAAACGAAAACTTAACAACGATAGATGGTGTAAAAATTGATTTTGCCGAAAACTGGGTACACTTACGTAAAAGTAATACAGAACCAATTATTAGAATTTATACAGAGGCTAAGTCTCAAGATGTGGCAGATTCTTTAGCAGATAAAATCATTTCAGAAATTAAAGAAATCGCTAATATTTAGTATTTTAGCAATAGCAAATAAGGTATTATGATAACTACAAAAAAAGAAAGTACACGTTACTCTGAGTTAGAACACTATTTTTCTCAATTCAGAAATAATATTGTAGGAATAGATCAAGAGTTTGAATCCCCATATGGTAGACAAAAAATAATCTATACAGATTGGACTGCTTCAGGTCGATTATATAGACCTATAGAAGATAAAATTTTAAACCAATTTGGCCCTTTTGTAGCAAATACCCATACAGAAACTACTGTTTCTGGAACTGCTATGACGAATGCTTACCACAAGGCAAGAAACATTATTAAAGGTCATGTAAACAGTAATGCAGATGATGTATTAATTGTTGCAGGAAACGGAATGACAAGTGTTGTCAATAAATTTCAACGTATTTTAGGCCTAAAAGTCCCTGAGAATATTATTAAATATACTAAGATTCCAGACGAAATACGTCCTGTTGTTTTTGTGACACATATGGAGCATCATTCTAATCATACCTCTTGGTTAGAAACAATAGCTAAAGTTGAGGTTATTCCAGCTGGTGAAGATGGTCTTTTTAGTTTAGAAAATTTAGAAGTTCTTTTAGAAAAACATAAACATTGTACTTTAAAAATAGCTTCGGTTATTGGGGGATCTAATGTAACAGGAATACAGACACCATATCACCAAATAGCAAAATTAATGCATAAACACGGAGGTGTTTGTTTTGTAGATTTTGCTTGTTCTGCACCTTATGTAGATATTAATATGCACCCAGAAAATGAAGATGAAGCATTAGATGCTATTTTCTTTTCCCCTCATAAATTCCTAGGTGGACCAGGAACATCTGGTGTTTTAGTTTTTAATAAAAAACTATATAAAAATATGATTCCAGATTGTCCAGGTGGCGGAACCGTAAGTTGGACCAATCCTTGGGGTGAGCATAAATATATAGATAATATAGAAGATAGAGAGGATGGTGGAACTCCAGGTTTTTTACAGACTATAAAAACGGCTTTAGCTATTAAGTTAAAAGACCAAATGGGAGTTAAAAATATGCTAGACAGAGAGCATGAGTTATTACATCAAGTTTTTAAAAACTTTAAAGGCATAGACAACATAAAAATATTGGCGCCCAAACATACAGATCGCCTTGGTGTTATTTCTTTTTACATAGAAGATTTGCACTTTAATTTAGGAGTGAAACTATTAAACGATCGTTTTGGAATACAAACGCGTGGTGGTTGCAGTTGCGCTGGAACTTATGGCCATTACTTATTACATGTAGATCAAGAACAGTCTAATAAATTAGTTCATGAAATTACATTGGGAGATTTAATACGCAAACCAGGTTGGATACGCATGTCTATACACCCAACGACTACCTGCGATGAAATAGATTATGTATGCGATGGTATTGTGGCTTTAGCAAAAAACCACAAAGAATGGGCTAAAGATTACGAATATAATAAGGCCAATAACGAGTTTATTCATAAAACATTTATGCCTAAACAAGATACACGTGTTAATGATTGGTTTGAATTATAAGTCTTTCTTAATATAATATTAAAACAAAAATGCCAAGATTAAATAATCTCGGCATTTTTGTTTTGTACGGTTTTTATTGAAATTCCTTTGGAACTTTATCACGATGTTTCCAGCGTTTGTGAGTCCATAAATAGTACTCTGGAGCGTCGTTAATTTGTTTTTCTACTAATTTAATAAAAGCATCAGTTATGTCATAATTTTCACAAACTAAAGGATCTTCTGCTATGGTTGTAAAACTGGCTTCGTAAAAGCCTCGTTTTATTTTTTTAACACCAAAAAACACCACAGACATATCTAGTCTTTTGGCTAGCATTTCTGCACCAGTATGTATAGGTACTTTTATACCCATAAAATTGTTCCAGTGATGTGCTTTTTGAGGTTTTGGAGATTGGTCTGAAGCAAAACCACTTATAGATAATTCGCCTTTATTTTTAGATTCTGTTAACGTAGGCACCGTTTCTTTTGTTGTAATTAAAAAAGTATTGTAACGTGCTCTAATGCGTTTTACTAATGCATCAAAATACTTGTTATGTAATCGTTTATAAACACCAAATCCTTTATGACTCATGTAACTTTGCATAATAAAAATCCATTCCCAACTAGCATAATGAGCACACATTAAAACAACACTTCGTTTTTTGGTTTCTAAATCGGTTATTAATTCCATGTTAGTAAAGGTAAAACGCTTTTTCATTTGTGCTTCAGTAATAGTCATAGATTTTATAGACTCTACAACCATATCACAAAGATGATGATAGAATTTTTTTGTAATACGGTTTATTTCTTCCGAAGATTTTTCAGGAAAAACTAATTTTAAATTAGCGATCACTACTTTTTTTCTGTACCCAATAATATAGTAAATAAGTACAAATAAACCATCTGAAAACACATATAGTAAACGAAATGGAAGTATGGATATTAACCATAAAAATGGATAAAGAATAATGTAAGCTAAAAGTTGCATTTATACGTTTTAAATTTGCAATGACAAATATATGCTATATTTTGGCGGTATAAAACAATAAAGAGTCTTGTGATAACTAAGATGATGTGTTTTGTAATTTTATATATTTATAATTTAAAAAATACTTCTAAAAAGAGTAACACTTTATGGGGAACTTAAATTTAATAACAATTGTTATTATAGCTGCAAATGTTTTTATTTCTATAAAAGGATTTAATGATTTTTATTTTAGAGAACAATATAAATTTAATGTAGGCGCCATTAATAGAGGCGAAAAATACAGATTGTTTACTTCTGGTTTTTTACATGCAGACCCTAACCATTTAATCATGAATATGATTGGATTATACTTTTTTGCAGATCAAGTTGTAAATACTATTGGCTCTGCAGGTTTTATAGCAGTTTATTTTGGAAGTCTATTTGCTGGAAGTTTACTATCCTTATATTTTAATAAAGATAATTACATGTATAGTGCTCTTGGTGCTAGTGGGGCTGTTACTGGAGTGTTGTATTCTGCTATTTTATTGGGGCCAGAACTAAAACGATATTTTATTTTTTTACCACAACACATAGGTAGTTTAGATTTAGGTATAAAGGCCTATTTATTAGGAGTTGGTTATTTACTATACACCATTTATGCTATGAAACATAAAAATGATAATATAGGACACGATGCCCATTTTGGCGGTGCAATAGGTGGTTATATTATTACCTTTATTTTAGCTAGTGGTATATTACTTAATCATTTAGTTATGACCATTTTGTTAACGATACCTATTGTAATATTATTTGTTATGAAACGCATGGGGAAACTATAAAATAAAAAAAAGGAGGCCTTTTAAACCTCATTTTTTTGTTCTATAACCTAAGTCGTATTATAAACTTAATAATTCCTCTACTTTATCTTCTAGAGCTTTACCTCTTAATCTAGTTGCTACTATTTTTCCTGTTTTGTCAAGTATAAAAGTAGCTGGAATAGAACGTACTCCATATTGCACGGCAACAGGTTCTTTCCATCCTTTTAAATTTGATATTTGCGGCCAAGTTAAGCCATCTTGCTCTATTGCTTTTACCCAACGGTTTTTTTGTCCGTTATTGTCTAGAGATACTCCTATAATTTCTAATCCTTTATCATGGTATTTTTCGTAAAGCTTTACTACATTTGGGTTTTCTCTTCTACAAGGTTTACACCAAGAGGCCCAAAAATCTATTATAGTGACTTTAGATTTTACATCGTTTAAAGAAAGTGTTTTTCCCTCTGGTGTTAAACCAGAAAAATCAGGTGCAATATTTCCTATAATGGCAGGAACAGATTTCTTTTTATTTTTATTGTCTTTAATATACGTTTCTACCTTTTTTGCTGGATTAGATTGTTTTACTTTTTCTGAAAAAGAATTGTATAATTCTTCTATTTCCTCTGTAGAAGAAGAGTTTCCTCTTACTATACGCTCTAATGTAATAGCAGCAAAAGTGTAATCTCCATTCTCTTTTATAAAGGCTTTATCAAAATCTATAGCTACTTTAATAAAACTATCGTAAGATGTTCTAATAGCAGCCATAGCCTCAGGACTTCCACTTTGCTGCGCTTTTTTAGAACGCTCCATAAGTTTTTTATTTAATACACTTAAAAACTTAGCTTCTTTTATATATTTTTTAGTAATGTCATTTTCTTTACTTCCTTCTATTAAGGATTTAGGTAAACTATCTTTATATATAGTAATATCCATTTTAGTGTTTTCTAAAATAATAGGTAAAGAGCCATTAATACTATTTATTGTTATGAAATGAATATCTGGAGACTCTATATTACCTTTAAAGACAATTTTACCATCTTTTACAGTAGTAGAATCTTCAATAATTCTGTTAGAATTATCCATTCTAAATAATTGAGCGACTTGGTTGTTGGCAGAACTGTCTACACTTGCGTTAATCTCGTAGCCATTTTGTTCTTCTTTACAAGAAAATAGGCATACAATTAAACTAAGGAATACTATTTTTTTAATCATGATATTAAGTTGTTTACTTTACAAATATATTAAGATATTGAATATGGATTATTGTTCTTAGATTATTATTTATATTAATTACTGGTTGTTAAAAATTGAGTGTTAAACAAATCTTTAAAATTAAGTACCATATCTAGACAGCAGATTTTCTAAGGAGGAAATAATTAAATAACAACTGCATAGTTATATAGAAAAACCATTAACATAAAATGCAATTCACTATTTTTGCACCATGATTAGTAATGATAATATAGTAGCATTGGCAACGGCATCTGGAGCAGGAGCAGTAGCCATAATTCGTATTTCGGGGCCAGACGCTATAACTATAGCAAATACCTGTTTTAAATCTGTAAAAGAAAATAAACAATTAACTAATCAAAAAACACATACTATACATTTAGGGCATATTATAGACGATAAACGTACTATAGATGAAGTGTTGATTTCTATATTTAAAAACCCCAATTCGTATACAGGAGAAAATGTTGTAGAAATATCATGTCATGGCTCAATATACATTCAACAAGAAATAATACAGTTGTTATTACGCAAAGGTTGCCGTATGGCCAATGCAGGTGAATTTACATTACGGGCGTTTTTAAATGGAAAACTAGATTTAAGTCAAGCCGAAGCTGTAGCAGATTTAATAGCAAGTGATAATGAAGCTTCTCATCAAATAGCAATGCAACAAATGCGAGGTGGATTTTCTAGTGAAATAGCAAAACTTAGAGAGGAGTTAATGAATTTTGCCTCATTAATAGAATTAGAACTCGATTTTGCAGAAGAAGATGTAGAGTTTGCAGACCGTTCGCAATTTAAAGCCTTAGTAGAGCGCATTACCTTTGTATTAAAACGATTAATAGATTCGTTTGCAGTTGGCAACGTTATTAAAAATGGAATACCTGTGGCAATTGTGGGCGAACCAAATGTAGGTAAAAGTACATTGTTAAATGCCTTATTAAATGAAGAACGAGCCATTGTTAGTAACATCGCAGGAACAACTAGAGATACTATTGAAGATGAGTTAGTTATAGAAGGAATTGGTTTTCGTTTTATAGATACTGCTGGCATTCGCGATACAGAGGACGTTGTAGAAAGCATTGGGATAAAAAAAACCTTCGAGAAAATGGAGCAAGCGCAAGTAGTGGTTCTTCTATTTTCTGCCGAAGAATTTAAAACCGAAAGCCAACGCCTTAAAATTGAAATAGAGAAAATTAAAAACCGTTTTCCTTTAAAACCGTTAGTTATTATAGCTAATAAAATTGATACCTTAAATACTTCGGAATTAAATGCTCTAAAAACAGAATTTGTAAATATACATTTGCTATCTGCAAAAACAGGAGTAGGAGTAGAGGAGTTAAAAGAAAAACTAATAGGTTTTGTAAATACGGGAGCACTTAGAAATAATGAAACTATAGTAACCAATACACGTCATTACGATTCGTTATTAAAGGCTTTTGAAGAGATAAATAAAGTTAAAGAAGGACTTGAAATAGGTATTTCGGGCGATTTATTAGCTATAGACATTAGGCAAGCACTATATCATTTCGGAGAAATTACAGGAGAAATTACAAGCGATGATTTATTAGGAAATATTTTTGCTAATTTCTGTATTGGAAAGTAATTAAGTTTCTTTTTATTGGTTTTTACTTGTTTTTCAATGGTTTACATATTCTTTTTTGTTGCCTAATTGCCCTTTTTTAACTATATTTGTTTCATATATGTTGCCCAACATACGGATTTGTTGCCCAAATCTGTTGGCAAAAATAAAGGCGAAATGATGCACCATATTGCCCCACGTTGCACCATAACGCTACATAAAGCACCATTTATGAGCAGTAATTTATACATCCCAAAAACTTGTAAGCATTGCGGAAATGCTTTTACAGCACGTACAACAGTAACTAAATACTGTGGTAATTCTTGCGCTAAAAAAGCCTATAAGGCCAGAAAGCGTAAAGAAAAAATTCAATCAACTCTTAATGCTGATATGAAGCAAAAGAATGAAGTGGTTGAGGTTCAAAATACAAATGCTGTAAACAATAAAGATTTTTTAAGCGTTACAGAGGCTTCTCAATTAATTGGTGTTAGTAGATGGACCATTCAAAGAATGATTCAACAAGGACGTTTAAAAGCTGTTCCTTTTGGAAGAAAACGTATTGTAGCCAGATGGCAAATAGAAAACCTTTTTAATTAGCACCCTATGAAAGTAACATTAAGACAACGCAAGAAAAATGACAAAGTAAGTTTGTATTTAGATTACTATCATAAAGGCAAACGTAAAACCGAATATTTGCGTTTATACCTTACACCTAACCCTAAAACTAAAACCGAAAGAGAGGTTAACAAGAAAACCAAACAATTGGCGGAAACTATTTGTGCTCAACGACAGATTGAAATTCAAAACGGTATTTATGGATTCCAAGATATTGAGAAATTAAAAGGGAGTTTTATTACTTATGTAACAGCATTAGCAGAGAAAAAGAATACAAGCTCTGGTAACTATGGTAATTGGAACAGTATGTTAAAACATCTAAAAACGTTTTGTCCAACAGACGTAAGTTTTCAAGATATTGATAAGGATTTCGTAGAACGCTTTAAAGAGTATTTAGATAAGGATGCAATGGCAAGAGCAGGTAAAAAATTATCTCAAAACTCTAAATATTCCTATTACGGAAAATTCAACGCTGCATTAAAACAAGCTGTAAAGGATGGTATTTTAAGAATAAACCCAGCAAATGGTGTTGAGTATTTTAAACAAGGTGAACCTCAACGAGAGTTTTTAACTTTGGATGAATTACAAATAGCAGTTAACACAGAATGTGAGTTACCACTTTTAAAAAGTGCTTTTATATTTTCTGCGCTTACTGGTTTACGTTGGTCAGATATTGAAAAACTAATTTGGTCAGAAATTCAACATTCTAAAGAAATGGGCTATTATATTCGTTTCAGACAAAAGAAAACAAAAGGAGTTGAAACTTTACCTATTTCAGACCAAGCGGCAGAACTGTTAGGAGATAAAGGTAAACCCGAAGAAAAAGTTTTTCAAGGTTTACATTATAGTGCTTGGTCAAATTTAAAGTTGCAACAATGGATGCTTAAAGCAGGAATAACAAAAAATATCACGTTCCATTGTGCGCGTCATACCTATGCAACTTTACAATTAACTTTAGGAACAGATATTTATACTGTTTCCAAGTTATTAGGTCATAAGGAATTGAGAACAACGCAGATTTATGCAAAAGTTATTGATGATAAAAAGAAAGAAGCTGCTAATAAAATTAAATTGGATTTATAATGGCTAAAGACCTATTTATTGACTTACTGTACGTGGAAAAGGTTACTGATGATAAAAGAACTGATAACCAATTTAAAGAGCTTTTAAATGGCTTTAAAAAAGAATATCCTATAACCACGCCTAATTATGAAATCGACTTTAAAAAAGCATATTCAAACAAGCGTAAATATTACTTTAAACTAATTGAAAACGATTATATCAAAAAGTTTAATGCTATTAATGATACCCTTGAAGCAAATTCAACAGCTGGTCATTTGTATTTCCTCTATGATAAAGAATATAACCGTATTACAAATTATTTAACCCAGATTAGCAATTACATTTCTGAAAATGATCTTGATGAAAGTTTATATTTAAAACCTATTCAAAATGATAAATCAGATGAAGCCTATATAATTACATTTTTAAAGGCTAATGCAATGATGCTTTTTATGGAGCTTCAAGAACGATTTTCAGATTTAAGTGATACAGAAATTTATACTATCGAAGAACTACACGAAGTATTTTTTACCGAAGAACCACCACAAGAATTAATTATAAATGTTTATAGCGGTGCAGAGATAAAGACAGTTAGAAAACCTAAAAAACAAAGTTCTATATTTAAAGCTATACAAGGCGATATTAGAGAGGAAAATAGCGAAGTATTATCATATAACGAGTTAATAGACAAAACTAAACAAAGAGAGTTTTCTAAATTAGAGGAAACCTTAAATGAAAAAAACATCATCGATGATAAATACAACTTTATCAAGAAAAAAGGTAATAAAATATTACTTGCAGCTTTTATGGTGAAACTAACAGAAGCTAAATATTTTAATGAAAGACTGTTTTTTGATGATAACCCACCAAAAAAAATACAACGTAAACATATTTATAAATTCTTTGCTTATCGTTATGGTCCAAGTAGCAATGCTAATAGAGAGTACCGTAATTTTTTAGGTACAGATAAAAGAGCATATCAAAAATTGGTTGATAATACCTATTGGTTAGACCAAATCAAATAAATCTTCATTTTTATAAAGTGGTATTTTCTCTATTTAATACCAAATAGATAATACCAAAAACAATATAACTTATTGTTTTATAGTGGTTTAATAATGCCATTTTTTCTCTTTTCTATTATACCAAACACCTTTTTCCATATTTGCTATGTCCTTGACAATCAAGGATGACTTTTGCGCAGAAGTCCATTTTTAAATTAAAATTTATAAAAGATGGACGTTAAAATTATAGAACGTTTAGAAAGCATCGAAAAGTTGTTAATAGAACAACAAACGTTGCAAAAGCAAGTATTGAACTTCAATGAAACTTGCAAGTATTTAGAACTATCACAATCGCACTTGTATAAACTTACAAGTACGGGAGCCATTCCACACTATAAACCGAATGGCAAAAAAATCTATTTCCAACGTCAGGAGCTAGACCAATGGTTACTGCGTAACCGTATGGATTCCCAATATGAAATCGAACAGCAAGCTGCCGATTACCTAATCAAAAAAGGAAAGGTAAAGTTATGACTGAAATAATCGATTTACTCTTGGCACTCTCACAAGAGATTAAGGACATAAAAACACGTATTGAATTAATAAGAGTAACGAGAGCAGAATGCTTAAAAGATACGTGGATTGACAATCAGGACGTATTGCAAATGCTACATATTAGCCAACGCACATTACAAACGTTCCGTACAAATGGTACGATTCCATATAGTAAGGTACAAGGTAAATTTTATTACAAGGTATCTGATATAGAGGAACTATTACAGAGCAATTATTATAACCCAAATTTCAAATGCGATGGAAATAAGTAAAGAAAACATCTTGAAGAAAACGCATTACGGGTTAAATATATATGCGTATGTATTAAGGCAGTATTATCCCAAATCAACAGTCCTTTCCCTAAAAGGAAGGGACTGCGGGGTAACCCGTAACCCTTTTAACGGTGGTAAATCAACTTTGCAAATTAATGTTGTCGATAATAGAGCGGTGCATTACGATACAGAGTTAACCGATTTTAAAGGTGATGTTTTTGATTTTGCATCTTATCATTTTAAACTCGTAGATGATGAAGAATTATTGCTGAAAATCAACACTGAATTACATCTAAATATTGAAGTTAAAAAAGAAAATGAATTGTCTTGGTTAGATGATCCCGATGATACTTGGTATGCTTACAGCAGTTTTTATAAAGCACCAATTAGAAATGTATTTCCAACCGAAAAAGTGCGGTTACATCAAATATTTGAGCGTATTACAAGCGATAAGTATAAAAGTATCACAGAACAATTTAGAGCGATTAAAGACCCAAAAGAAGCACGAAAATTTAAAGCAAATCATTTTGATTATGTAACATTTTCAGGCGTGTTTTCTAAACGAAATGATGATAGTTTAATTGAACATTCATCCTTGTTGACAATCGATTTTGACCATTTAGAAAATCTTGAAGAACTGAAACAACAATTATTAAACGATGAATATTTTGAAACCGAATTGCTGTTTACATCACCTTCAGGAGAAGGCTTAAAATGGATAATTAGAATCGATTTATCCAAAGTGTCACACAATGAATATTTTATTGCGGTGGCCAATTATATAAAACATACATATAACATAGAGGTTGACCAATCAGGTAAAGACATTTCCAGAGCGTGTTTTTTATCCCACGATCCATTGGCATTCCTACATAAAAGGCATCAAAAGTTATGACAAAAATATTTAACCCAAAAGATTGGTTAGCTGTTCCAGAGCAACAAGAAAAACCTAAAAAGCCAATCAACAACAACCCAATGACGGTTGTTAGTAATGATATTGAAACATATATTAACGCTTTAGAACAATCAGGTATTGATATTACAGATACTTATGATAAATGGCGTGATATTGGATTTGCAATTTCAGAAGAATACGGAGAAGCTGGACGTGATTACTACCATAGAATAAGTAAAAATTATTCAGGTTACGACCATAAAGAATGCGATGAGCAGTATAACAAGTGTTTACAAGCAAAAGGACACGGTATAGGTATTGGAACATTATACCACCATTTACATCAAGTTGGTATTAAACCACAACAGCAACAACAAGTTGTTGAAGTGTTGCAACAGTCAGAAGAAGTAAAACAACCATTGCCAACAATACCAACAACAGTTTACAACAATATTCCAACATTTTTGCAACAAGTAATACAACCTTCAAGTAGTAATGAAGAACGTGATATTTTGTTGTTGGGAGCATTAACAGCGTTTAGTGCTTGTTTTCCAAAATTATTTGGTGTGTACGATCAAAGTAAAGTATTTAGCAATTTGTATTTATTTGTAACTGCACCAGCTTCAGCAGGAAAAGGAAGGTTAAACCAAATTAAAAATTTGGTAAATCCTGTTCACAAACAACAACGTGAACAATCCAAAATCCTAAAACAACAACATCAAGTAGAAATGGCAACTTATAATATGAATAAGGGTAAAAGTGAAACAATGGAGAAACCAAATAAACCACCAGAAAGGATGTTGTTTATTCCTGCTAATAATAGTGTAACAGGTGTATATCAATTAATATCCGATAATGAAGGCAGAGGGTTAATTTTTGAAACCGAAGGAGATACTTTAGCACAAGCCTTTAAAAGTGATTACGGTAATTATTCAGATGGTTTTCGTAAAGCATTTCACCACGAAACAATTAGTTATTATCGAAGAACAGATAGAGAATATGTAGATATTGAAAGACCTTGCTTATCAACAGTTCTATCAGGTACACCAAAGCAAATTCAAGCGTTGGTTCCAAGTGCTGAAAATGGCTTATTTAGTCGATTTATATTTTATTATATGAATATCAAACCAACTTGGAAAAACGTTTTTCAAACAGGCACATCAAATGGTTTAGATGAATACTACGACCAACTTGGAAAAGATTTTTTTGAGCTATATAAAACTTTAAAAAACAATCCAACTATTGAGGTAAGGCTAACAACAGAGCAACAACAAAAATTCAATGTGTTTTTTGAAAAGTTACAAACCAAATATCTCAATCTTCAGCCAGATGATTATATAGCAACCGTAAGACGATTAGGTTTAGTTTCATTTAGAATTATGATGTTATTTTCTGTGTTTCGCATTATGGAAGATGGCGATGTCAACCAAGTTAGACATTGTGAGGATATAGATTTTGAAAATACATTGGAAATAATTAGCGTGTTAGTAAAGCATAGTAGTAAGGTTTTTAATGATTTGCCTATTGAACAAAAGCAAGTTAAACGAGCCAATCGAAAAGAACGTTTTTTAGAAGAATTACCTTATCAATTTTCAAGACAAGATTACCTAAATATAGCCGACAAAAATAAAATACCTCACAAAACAGCAGAAGGCTATATTACCAAATTTGTTGATGCAGGTTTAATACATCGAGAAGCACACAACAATTATACAAATCCTGCAAAAGCACAATAAGGTTATTGAGGATTTTAAGGAAACAAGGGTTTACAGATTTACTGCATATCCTCATATCCTTAACTTCCTCACTTTCTGTTTGTAACTGTTAATATCTTTTTCTTACTTCTTACTTTCTTTTTCTTAAATTAGACAAATATTGACAAGTCAAAATATCCCAAAAATGACATTTGGTGAATACATCAGAGAATTACGAGAAGAAAAGCAATTATTGTTAAGAGAAGTTGCGTCTCAAATGAATATAGATACTGCACTTTTAAGTAAAATTGAACGTGGTACTCGTTTAGCTCGTAAAGAACAAGCAGAAGCATTAGCTAAAGCATTAAAACAAAATAAAAATGAGTTGTTGCAATTCTGGATGGCAGATAAAATTGTCTTTATGTTAAAAGATGAAAAAAACATTACGGAAATCCTCAAAATTGCAGAACAAAATATTATTAGATTGAGCAAGAAAAATAAAAATTAAAAAAGTAACCTATGAGTCAGGAGCTTTATTTCAATATCATAACGTTTGATTTACCAGACAAACCAATAACTTTTTATTTAAGTAAAGAGAAAATTGGTAATGCCCAAAAACTATATAAAAACAAATTTCCCGTTAATCTAGAAGAATTGTTCCCTGGTATTGAAAAAGAAAATCCTGATTTCATATACACATCTTTTATTTATGAAAAAGAAGGCTATCTGCCTTTAACAATTAATCTAAAGGAACAGCCAACCGACCTCATAAAGCACTATTATAATTGGCGTATTAAAAAATTCTTTAATAGTATTAACAAACTTGTCGATAAGAATTTTGTGAAAGACAATCAAATATGGGTGGGTAATAATTTATATAAAAACGACCATTTTTATCAATATTTTAAATTTACTGTTAAAGTCCAAATTAAGGAAGTAAGTGAATATGGTGAGTTGGTAATATCTTCTGATGGTATGGCCAAAGTATTTAAAAAGCCTATTTCAGAAATCATAAAACACACTTCTACAACTAACCTCAACAAAATAATTTATAAAAAGAGGATATTAAAATATCATAAAGACAAACAGTACATTGAGGATAATACAAAGGCTTATGCAATATTAAATAATGATTTACGAACTGCTTTTAATATTAAACCAGAGCCTAAAGATGATTCCAATAAATACATTAGCTACAAACATAAAATAGACAAGTTTATACAGAGTTTTATTTTAAGTGATGATTTTAGAGAAATAATTGCTGTAAATAACGATGATTACCTACCTGTTGAAATTAATCGTATTGGTGAAGTGGATGATGAATGTAATGAATTAGTGTTTCAAAATGGTGTAGGTAGAATACCTAAATCAGATTTTAGAAAGCTCAAACCTTTAAACCCTTGTCAATTAGAGAATGTTCATTTCTTTTTCATTCACCACACAAGTTATACAAAAGAGGTAGCAACATTACAAAAATTATTAGAGGATGGTACAAGTTGGTATAAAGGTTTAAATATTTATGCTGGGGTATTAGCACATTTTGATAATAGTGTCAACATAATATTTGATGATTTAGAGAACCCATTACCTCAAATAAAAGAAGGTATTAAAAAATTTAAATCAGACCCTAACATCAATTATGTAGCTATTTATTTAAGTCCTTTTAATAAACACGAACCTAATCTTGAAAAGAAGTTAGTGTATTATAAGGTTAAAGAGCAATTACTTTATAAAAGAATTATATCTCAAGTAATAGATTTTGATAGATTTAGAAGAAACCAACACAAATTTATTTATGATTTAACCAACATATCATTAGCCTTATTAGCAAAATTAGATGGTACACCTTGGCAACTTAATGTTAAACCAAAAAATGAATTGGTAATTGGTGTTGGTGCTTTTAAAAATACCGAAGAAAATATACGTTATGTAGCAAGTGCATTTAGTTTCAAAAACAATGGCAGGTTTAATGAGTTTCATTATTTCAGTAAATCTGATGTCAAACAATTAGGTAACGCTTTAAGCGATGCTATCTATCAATATGTACCAACAAATAAAATACCTGAAAAAATTGTAATTCACTTTTATAAGGATATGAAGGATGAGGAAATCCAACCTGTTTTGGAAATGATGGATAAACTCAAATTACCTTGTCCACTTTTTGTCTTAAACATAAATAAAACAAAATCAGAAGATATAATTGCTTTCGACCAAAATTGGAATGGAGAATTAATTCCTATTAGTGGCACATACATCAACATAGGGCCTAAAGATGAACACAAATATTTGTTATTTAATAATTTAAGATATAAGAAAACAGTTCAGTACCCAAGTTATTCAAGTTATGCGTTTCCAATAAAACTTAAAATATCAAGTCCTACACCAGAAGCTTTAAATGATAGTAAGATGATTAGAAAATTAATTGAACAAGTATATCAATTTAGTAGGCTATATTGGAAATCATTAAGTCAACAAAATGTACCAATTACAATTAAATACCCTGAAATGGTTGCAGAAATAGCACCTCGTTTTGATAGTAAAGTAATACCTAATTTCGGACAAGAAACATTATGGTTTTTGTAAAAAAATATAATTTCAGTTAAGCAATATGCCAAATACAAAACACGCTATAATCAGATACCAAGCATTGGATAAATGTTTCAGAAATATATCTAAAAGGTATTTTATTGATGATTTAGTAAATGCTTGTCAATCAGCTATTGAAAACTTTACAGGAAATGCAGAAGGTGTTCAGAAAAGGCAAGTATATGACGATATAGCTTTTATGATGAGTGAGAATGGTTATAATGCACCCATTGAAAAAGATAAAATGGGCAGAAAGGTATATTATTACTACAGTGATGTTAATTTCTCTATCAATAATCAACCTCTTACTGAATCAGAAGCATTAGAATTAAAGGAAACATTAATAACATTAAATAGATTTAAAGGCTTACCTCAATTTGAATGGATTGAAAATATAACCACCAGATTAGAAGCATCCTTTCAATTTGGTGAACAGGCTAATGAAATTATTGAGTTCGATCAGAATGAATTTTTAAAGGGAAAAGAATATATTAATACGTTATATCACGCCATTATTAATAAAACGGTTTTATTAGTCACTTACGAGAGTTTTAAATCGGAATTAAACACGATTATAGAGTTTCATCCTTATTACTTAAAACAGTATAATAACCGTTGGTTTTCATTTGGTCAAAACCCAAACTTTGATAACATTACTAATTTGGCATTAGACCGTATAATTAATATTGAAATATCAGATAAGCAATATGCAGAAACCCGTATCGATTTTAAAGAATACTTTGAAGATATTATCGGTGTAACTTTTGACGAAAATCAAACCCCTATTGAAGTAACGATTAGGATTGAAAAATCATTATGGCCATATATTAAAACAAAACCATTACACGGTTCTCAAAAGATTAAGCAAGAACAACAAGACCATATAGATATTAGCTTACAGCTCATTCCAAATTACGAATTAGAAAGTATGCTACTACAATATGGTGAAAGACTAACAGTATTAGTACCCGAAACATTAAGGAATTCTTTAAAAGAAAGAACTAAAATGATAATGGAAAACTATAACAGTGTAGATACAATGCACTAATAAGAACAATATTTGAAAAAATGAATAAACAAACAAAAGGAATTTCCTTTAAAAATTTCAGACGTTTCCAAAATTTCCCAATGCTTCAATTAGGAAATATCACCTATATGGTAGGACGAAACAATTCAGGTAAATCTACAATGGTAAAAGCATTACTGTTAATTACCGATTATTTACAAAATCAGTTATCAGATACCTTTTCATTTGATAATGTCGTACTTGAAGATGCTAATATTGTAACGTTTGGTAGAGCAAAAAACAATCTATCTAAAGAACCTACTATTACATTTGAATATCAATTAGATGAATTCGATATTCATATAGTTATATCCGGACAAGATGAAAATACGAAAGCGAAAGTAAATGTATTAAGTGTTAATGACGCCAAAACAGGTATTGACCTAAATATCAATTATTCAAAAGGTAATATTACGGTAAGTAAAGAGCTTATTGAAGATGAAAAAGTTGATGACAATAAACTTAATGTTATAAAACAACTTGAAGATTCAGTATCAGAATTACAAGAGGAATTAGATGCTATAACCGATAAAACTTCTAAAGAGTCAATTGAATTAATGACAGCTTTTAGAAAAGCAAGTGAAAAGCTTAAAGACGCTAAAAAATTACTGCCAAAAGAAAATAAGTTAAAGGGTGATAAGCAATACACGTTAACATACCCTTTATCCGATGTATTACCATATGGCAATAATGATGATAATCTTTTAAGAGCCACCATCGAAAAATTTATACGACATAACGAAGTATTATCAACCAAGAGTAAAAAGGAAATTAAGAATTTTGATGATGTATTAGAGTTAAAACGAAATAGTGGTCACTTAACAGATTTTTCTAATAAGATAACCCAATCTATAAACCGACAATACTTTTACTTTATAGGTGCAAACCCATCTAAACAATCAGCACTTTTTTATTTAAGAGATAAAAACAATGCACTTGCACAAGCCATTCATAATTTTTATCAGTTAACAGCTGGAGAAAAAAATAATGACGAAACAAGGTTTATCAAAGAATGGATGCAAGTATTTGAAGTTGGTGTAGATTTCAGTATTAATATGCAAGCAGGAGAAGCTTATGAATTTAAAATCTTTGAAAAGGATTCTCAAACAGCAGTATCACTTTCAGATAAGGGTATGGGGTCTTTACAAGCAATGACACTCATATTAAAAATAGCAAGTTTAATTCGATTAAGTAAAAAGAATAAAAAGTTTATCACTGTTTTAGTTGAAGAACCCGAATTAAATCTGCACCCAGCTTTACAATCCAAATTATCAGATTTTTTCCACTATGTAAACAAAGAATATAAATTCAACTTTATTATAGAAACACATTCTGAATATATCGTTAGACGATCTCAACTATTGGCTTTAGAAAATGATTATTTATCTAATCAAGAACTGAATCCTAACCCTTTTTCAATTTTTTACTTCCATAAAGAAGACGGACCTTATCAAATGGAATATAATAGTCAAGGAAAATTTAATAGGGATTTTGGTCCTGGTTTCTATGACGAAGCTGGAAGTCTAACCCTAAAAATGATTAAAGAACTTCGCAAAAATAAAGCACAATGATAACACTCTATATTGAACCCAATAAAATAGAGGAATTTGCTTTGTTTGAAGAAGAAATGCCTCATTGGAATAAAATTATTAAAAGTGGTATTCATCTATGTTTAAATATTTCTGATGAAGAACTTGATGCTAAAATTACTGACGAGTTCGACCCACTCTATATTGCTTATAATAGTTCAGGCACAATGAAACTTCCTGTAGCTTTAGGTGGTTATATAGAACAGGTTAAAGAAGATTTATCCCAAACAATAGAAAAGCCAAATGGTATTTTTGTTTTAGATATAGATAACGATGCAGCTATAGACGCTCAAAATAAGATGGGAATGGCTGTTTTTTCAAGCGCGAATGTTCCAGAAGATTTATTTTCTAAAACTTTTTTCATAGAACTTGACAAAAACGCTGAAATAAAAGATGGATGGAAAGGCATCATCCATTTTAACAAACCACTTTCTAATAGTCTTGTAATTTCTGATAATTATTTCTTTACAAATGAAGATAATGGCTTAAATAGAGGTTTAAGTAATTTAATTCCTTTTATTAATGCGTATTTACCAGACCAATTAGAAATTGAATATCATATCACTGTCGTTGCACCTAATAGTAAAGAAAAATCTAACGATTGGTGGATAAAAGAATATGGTAAGTTAGTATTAGCTATTAAACAATTACGAGAATATCCAATAAATATTGAACTTGTTTTAGCGAAATCAGAAATTCATAAAAGAAGAATTGTTAGTAACTATGTAGTCAATAAATCAGACAAGGGGTTTGATGTCTTTTATTCAAATAATTTAGAGAAAGTTAAAGAAGAGAACGATTTTGAATATTTAGAGATATTCTCAAATTTAGATAATTCAGGCACAAAACATTTTCAATCAGCAATAAAATTGATAGATCAAATAAGTAAGCATTGTAATGGTATTGCGGGTTATGTAGCAGTAAATAAAAACCAAATGGATAGAAGTCTTTTTGGCTGTAATGGTGATAAAACAATTAAAAATAGACTGTTAAATTAAATTAAAAAATCTGTGCACTAAAAATGCACACATTATTCCCATATTTGCAATGTCAAACAAAATAAAAGACAACAAACACTAAAAATGAGCAACCAAAATAATAAAGTAGAAGTAGGATTTATTTGGCAGATTACAGACGATGTATTGCGTGATGCCTTCAAAAAAAATGAGATTGGCGATGTCGTATTACCATTTGTAGTTATCCGTAGATTAGATTGTATTTTACACCCTGTGAATGCAAAAGTACGTGAGACCTTCGAAAAATTCCACGACAAACTATCTTCAGAAAAATTAATTCCCGTGTTGCGTAAAGCAGCAGGTGGCTTAAAATTTTACAATACTTCTAAACATACCTTACAGTCTTTAAAAGACGAACCGCAATACATAGAAATTAACTTTAACAACTACCTACAAAGTTTTAACCCAGAAGTACAAGAAATTTTAGAGAGTTTCCAATTCGATAAAATTGTGTCGCGTTTGGTTAAAAACAAATTACTCTATGAAATGATTGATGCTATCTGTAAAATTGATTTACACACAGAGGCTATCGACAATCACGGTATGGGATATGTGTTTGAGGAGTTAATTCGTATATCAAACGAGCAATCTAACGAAACAGCTGGTGAGCATTTTACACCACGAGACGTGATTGAAATTATGAATAATTTCCTTTTCGCAGGCGAAAAAGAAAAGCTATCACAACCAGGTATTATTCGCACCATTTTTGACCCTGCTTGTGGTACAGGTGGTATGGTAAATTTAGGTAAAAAGTTTATTCTCGATAAGGTGTGTGCCGATACTAATCATAAACCGACATTGGTAACTTACGGACAAGAAATTAACGAGCAATCGTATGCCATAGCAAAATCAGAAGCTTTAATTACAGGAGAAGATGCCAATAATATCAAACACGGTAACTCATTTAGCGAAGACCGTTTTCAAGGGAAATCCTTTCATTATATGATGGCAAATCCACCGTATGGGGTAACGTGGAAAAAAGACCGCAAGTTTATAGAAAATGAAGCCTTAAACCCTTCTGGTCGTTTCTATGCAGGTACACCAAGAGTTAGTGATGGGCAATTACTGTTCTTACAGCATATGCTGTCTAAAATGGAACGTGAAGGCTCTCGTATTGGCGTAGTTACCAACGGTTCACCATTATTTACAGGTTCTGCTGGTAGTGGCGAGAGTGATATACGTCGTTGGATTATAGAAAACGATTGGTTAGAATGTATTGTGGCATTACCTAAAGACTTGTTTTATAACACAGGTATTAACACTTATATCTGGTTTTTAACCAATAATAAATCCTCTGAACGTAAAGGTAAAATTCAGTTGATAAATGGTGATGCTAAAGAGACTATAACTACAGAAGGAAATGGAAAGGATAAAGTTAACCAACTATTCTGCCAACCCAACAAAAAGAGTTTGGGTAACAAACGAAACGAAATCACATCGCAACACATTGCGCAATTGTTGGAGATGTACCAAAACTTCGAGGAAACCGACCACTCTAAAATATTTGATAACGAATACTTTGGCTACTACCAATTAACGGTAGAGCAGCCTAAAGTAGATGCTAAAGGAAATATTGTAAAAGATAGTAAAGGTAATCCTAAACCAGATACCAAAAAACGAGATTCTGAAAGTGTTCCATTGACTGAAGATGTAGAAACCTATTTTGAAAACGAAGTAAAACCACACGTGCCTAATGCGTGGATAGACTACGATAAAACACGTATTGGTTATGAAATTAACTTTACCAAGTATTTCTACAACTATACTGCTTTAAGACCTGCAAAAGAGATTAAATCAGAAATTAAAAAGTTGGAAAAAGGAAACCCAGAAACTGGTGAAAAAGGTATTCTTCAATTGCTAAATGAATTATTAAGCTAATGGAAAAAGCATACGAGACATATAAGGATAGTGGTGTAGAATGGATTGGTAAGATTCCAGAAAATTGGAAAAGCGTAAGTCTAAAATGGATTAGCAATATTACCAAAGGAAGAAAACCTAAAGTTGATTATGATGAAAGTGGTGAAAATTTATTGCCATATTTGTCAATGGAGTTTTTAAGAGATAAAACTTCAAATCCTACATATGCATCAATAGATGAAAAAGGATTAGTGTTTGTAGATGATGGAGATATTCTGATATTATGGGATGGTTCTAAAGCAGGTGAAATTGTGAAAGCTAAAAAAGGTGCACTTTCATCAACTATGGCAAAAATTGACATAACAGATTCTGATTTTGAGTCAACTTATCTCAATTATTTATTACAACTAGGTGAAAAACATATTCAAGAGAATACAATTGGTATGGGTATTCCTCACGTTAGTGGTGATGTTTTAAAAGGCTTAAAAATGTTATTACCACCAAAACAAGAACAAACCCAAATCGCAGCTTATCTCGATTACCATACCCAATTAATAGATACCTTAATAAGCAAAAAAGAAACCCTTATAAAAAAACTTCAAGAACAACGACAAGCCATTATTAACGAAGCGGTAACCAAAGGTATCTCAAATAACGGGTCATCGAGCGTAGTCGAGTTGAAAGAGAGTGGCATTGAGTGGTTGGGGGAAATTCCAGAGCATTGGGAAGTGGTGAAGTTTAGATACAAGTTTGAAACTTCAAAAGGCTTAACAATTACAAAAGCTAATTTACAAGATGAAGGAGTTCCTTGTGTAAACTATGGTGAAATTCATTCTAAATATGGGTTTGAGGTTAATCCAGAAATTCACAATTTAAAATGTGTTTCAGAAGAGTATTTAAACACTAATGAAAGTTCATTATTATCAAAAGGCGATTTTGTTTTTGCTGATACATCCGAAGATATTGAAGGTTCTGGTAATTTTACACATTTGCATTCTGATATTCCAACTTTTGCAGGTTATCACACGATAATTGCAAGATTGGTTGATAATAGTAATTATAGATTTTTTGCATACTTTTTTGATTCAAGTACATTCAGAACTCAAATACAAAACTTGGTAAAAGGTGTTAAAGTATTTAGTATAACAAATAAGATTTTGAAAGATACAGATTTACTTTTTCCACCTATTGAAGAACAAAATCAGATAGCAGATTTTATTGATGTAAAAATTGATAAAATATTCGTTTCGAGTGAAAAATTAAAAACTTCAATTCAAAAACTCAAAGAGTACCGTCAGTCTTTAATTTCAGAAGCAGTAACGGGTAAAATTGATGTTAGAGATTGGCAAGAGCCAAATAATAATTAATTATGGAAGCACAGTATATATATCTTATTGTAGGTCTCATTATTGGTGCTGTTATTGCTTACTTATGGTTAAAGCAAAAATTTTCAGCACAAAATGCAACTTTAAAAGCACAAACTAATCACGCTCAAGAAGAACAAACGTCTTTACAAAATGAAGTAAATAGTTTAAATGAAGAAAATAATTCACTTAAAAATGATATAAGTAATTTCAAAACCACCATTGCCGAAAAAAAAGTAGCATTGGATGGTTTAGAAAAAGACCTTAACAAACTACAATTGCAATTCAACAAGTTGGAAGAAGGCTTTAATGCTAAAACAGAGTCTTATAATGCCTTAAATAGCCAATTGGCAACTGCCAATGCTGATAATAAATCATTAAATGAAAAATTAGTATCTCAAAAGGAGGAAATGGATGCAATGGGTAAAAAATTCAATGCAGAATTTAAAAACATTGCTAGTGAAATATTAAAAGATAACACAAAGTCCTTTTCAGAAGTGAACGAAGCTAAAATTAATGAGTTACTTAAACCTTTAAACAAAGATATAGCAGCTTTTAAAACCAAAGTAGAAGAGGTTTATGATAAAGAAGCAAAAGAACGTTTTTCTTTAGGTGAAAAAGTAAAAGAATTAGCAGAGAAAAGTGATAAAATTAGTCAAGATGCTATCAATTTAACTAATGCGCTTAAAGGCGAAGTTAAAACCCAAGGACGTTGGGGAGAAATGATTTTGGAGAATATTCTAGAGATTTCAGGACTTGCAAAAGGGCAAGAGTATTTTATGGAGCATCAGTTATTTGGTCCAGATGGTAAAGCTTTACGTTCAGAGGTAGAAGGTAAAAAAATGCGTCCTGATGCTTTAATTAAATATCCTGATGAACGTAATGTTATAATAGATTCAAAAGTGTCCTTAAATGCGTTTACACGTTATTTTGAAGCTACCACACCAGAACAACAGACCGAGGCTTTAGAGGAACACGTAAAAGCAATTAAAAACCACATCATAGGTTTAAGTGCCAAAGGCTATGACGATTACGACAAAGCACTCGATTTTGTGATGATGTTTATCCCAAGCGAACCTGCCTACATTGCAGCGATGCAGTCAGATCCAAACTTATGGAATTATGCTTACGATAAGCGTATCCTATTAATGAATCCAACCAATTTAATAACGGCTTTAAAATTAATAGTGGATTTATGGAAACGGGAGTACCAAAACCAAAATGCCATAGAAATTGCAGGTAGAGGCGAAAAACTATATAAAAAATTTGTTGGCTTTGTAGAGAATATGGAAAAAGTGGGAGATAATATTGATAGAGCAAAATCAGCCTATGATGATGCTTATGGTCAATTAAGTACAGGTAGAGACAATTTAGTAACTCAAGCAACTAAATTAAAGGAGCTTGGTAACTTTCAACCTAAAAAAGATATTAATCAAACCCTTATTGATAGTGCGCAACAAAACGGACAAGAATAATTATGGCAGGAGGAACTAAAGAAATACATTTTGAAGACCATATAGTAAACTATTTAACTCAAGAGGTTAAAGAGTATAATTTGGTAAACAAAAATAAGTACGACAAAAAATTATGCATCATACCAGAAGATGTATTGGCATTTATAAAAGAAAGTCAACCCAAGAAATACCAAAACATACAAACCCATTTAGGGGTAACTACAGATACTAAAATTGTAGAAGCTGTTGCCAAAAGTTTACGCAATAACAAAACCTTAAAAACCTTACGCAGTAAATTACGTATTTCTGGTGAACGTTTAGATTTGGTATATTTTCAACCTGCTAATAACAAAACACCAGAACACGAAACTTGGTATAAACAAAATCGTTTATCTGTCATTAGGCAACTAGCTTATTCTACTAAAAATAATAACGAGTTAGACCTATGTTTCTTTATTAATGGTATTCCAGTAGCTACAGCTGAATTAAAAAATGCTCTTACAGGGCAAAACCACCACAATGCCATTAAACAGTATATGCAAGACCGAGACCCTAATGGGGAACCCTTGTTAGAGTTTCAGCGTTGTTTGGTACACTTTGCTATCGGTACAGAAAAAGTGTTTATGACCACCAAATTGGATGGTAAATCAACATTCTTTTTACCATTCAATCAAGGGTTAAGAAATTACAATCCTAATGGTTTTGCCACAGCCTATGTTTGGGAAGATATTTTACGTAAAGATTCAGTATTGGATTTAGCACAAAACTTTGTCAATCTACAAGAAGATGTTGAAAAAGTTTACGATGCTAAAAAGAAAGCTATTGTAGAAAAAAAATCTACCAAATTATTGTTTCCAAGATTTCATCAATTAAAAGCGGTTAGACGTTTGTTAGACCAATTAAAAATTGATGGAACAGGTACAAACTATTTAATACAACATTCAGCAGGTTCAGGTAAATCTAATACCATTACTTGGTTAGCATACCGTTTAGCAAACTTCTATCAAAATTATACAGACCAAACAGCCTTATTTGATTCTATTTTTGTTTTAACAGATAGACGTGTATTAAATACTCAAATTCAAGAAAACATCAGGCAGATAGATAACATACCAGGTATGGTTGCTTATTTAGATGAAAAAACAACTGCTCAAGATTTAAAAAGGGAAATAGAACACGGTACACGAATCATTATTACTACCATACAGAAATTCCCTGTAATTTCAGATGAAGTATCTCAAAAGTTAGATAAGAAATATGCAGTAATTATTGATGAAGCGCATAGTTCACAGTCTGGGGAAACTTCAAGGCATATGCGTAAAGCATTAAGTTTAGAAGAAGCAGCAGAAAAAGATACACCTGAAAAGGATTTAGATGAGGTTATAGCAGATGAAATCAGTAAAAAAGGGCAACAACCTAATATTTCACAATTTGCCTTTACCGCAACCCCAAAACCTAAAACCATTGAGTTATTTGGTACACTACAACCAGATGGTGGTAAAGAACCATTTGATATTTACTCAATGGAACAAGCTATTAAAGAAGGTTTCATTTTAGATGTATTAGAAAATTATATGTCATTTAAACGCTATTACAAATTAATTAAGCGTAGCGATATAGAAGATAAAGAATACGAAAAGAAAAAAACAGTACGTGTTTTAGGTAATTATGTCGATTTACAAGACCACGCAATCGAAAAGAAAGCACGTATTATTCTGGAACATTTTGCAGCAGAAACTCAAAATAAAATTCAAGGGAAAGCAAGAGGGATGCTGGTTACTAAATCACGTTTGCACGCTGTAAGATTTAAGCGAAAGTTTGATGATATAATGCGTGAAATGAAGTTGCCATATGAAGCTTTAGTAGCTTTTTCAGGTACTGTAAAAGATGATGAAACTGGAGAGGAATACACCGAAAATAAAATGAATGATTTAGGTGGTAAAATATCAATAGTAGATGCATTAAAATTACCTAAATATAGATTATTAATCGTAGCAAATAAGTATCAAACAGGGTTCGATGAACCAATGATGCACACAATGTTTGTTGACAAAAAATTAGGAGGCACAAGCACAGTACAAACCTTATCGCGTTTAAATAGAAAAGCACGCGGAAAAGAGGCTACTATGGTGTTAGATTTTGTCAACGCCCCAGAAGAAGTGCAAGCCGATTTTCAACAATATTATGGTAAAAACTTTATTCAGGAAGAAAACTTAACAGACCCTAATGCTATTTATGATAGCTTAAATCAGGTAGAAAGTTTTGAAGTGTATTATCCTCAAGAAGTAGAAGCTTTTGCCAATATATTCTTTAGTCCAAAAGATGACTTTGAAAAAATACAACCTATTTTAGAAGAGATAGCAGCTCGTTTTGTGGATAACTTGGAAGAGGAAGACCAAGCTGCCTTTAAAAGTGCAGCTAGTTCTTTTGTGAAGCTATATCGTTTTTTAAGCCAAATCATCACATTTACGGATGTAGAATTAGAAAAAGTATATGTGTTTTTAACAGCTTTAATAAAAAAGTTGCCTTATGCTAAAACGTCTTTACCATTAGATGTGGTAAACGATGTAGAGTTAGATAGCTATAAGATTCAACATAAATACACAACCCAATTAAAGTTAGAATCAGCAGATGGTGAACAAGAAGGAATGAAACCAAGTGGAGCTATGGGTGGAAACGAAGATGAATTAGATTTCTTAACTAAAATAATAAAGGTCTTAAATGAAACATATGGCATTGAGTTAACCAATGAAGATAAAGTCGAGTTTAAAAAAATGAAAGAGAATATTTATTCGAATGCAGAGTTAATGTCTTTTTTCAATAAAGGAAACTCAAAGGATAATATCAAAGATAAGTTTAGTGAAGAAGTAGATTCGGAACTATTAAACTTCATTGATAAGAAATTGGATTTTTACAATAAAATGACAGAAGATAAGATTAACACCTTATTCAAAACAATGTGGTTTAACGAATTATATGATGCTCGTGTTAGAGGCATTGGTAAATAAAATTAAATTTTAAAAAATGAGAAATCCTAATTGGGCAAGAATACACGAGCTTTTCGATGAACTTATCAATTCCTTTATAATTAATAAAAGCAGCATTTTAACGGATGACACGAATATACTTTCTATTGAAACAATAGATAGTATTCAAGGTAGATTTATTGAGAATTACAATGATGAAAAAGACTTAAAATTTCAAGAAAAATTAGCAAGTCAATTTGAAGGAGCGTCATATAATGAAAAACTTGTATTTGCGCACGCAGAGTGGCTATGGTCATATTCTGTTAATGACTTACATACAGCAACAAAGAAAAATTACACCAAAATAATAACCGGTTTAGACGATAATAAAATTAAAGATGAACCTTATAAATATGGTTTTGGTAGTGCTGGTCAATTTCATAAAACCAATAAATATTGGGAGATAGCATTTAATATTGAATTAATAAAAACACTTGTTGAAAAACAATCTGAAGGTGCTGATTTAGAAGAATTAAAAAAATGGGTAGAAGCAATTTGCTTATATCTTAAATACTATCAAGAGAAAGAGAAATATCCTGTAGATGCAAAATTCAGAGAAAGATTTCAAGATAAGGCTCTTACGATGTATAATATATTAACATATTGTGCTTTCCCAGATCGTTACGAAAGAATTGCTTCTAATGGCCATAAAGCTCAAATCTACCATACATTTAGGTCACTTATTAAGGATGAAGAGGGTGAAAACACCAATGCTGATGAATGTATTTTATTAATAAGAGAAAAGCTAAATAAATGGAGAAATAATGGTTTTGACTTCTACGAAAATGACCTAAAAAAGCTATGGAATTATAGTGCAAGTGATATACCTTATGATGAATTACAAGCAATATTATACAAAAAAGCGATTGTTTTATATGGCCCACCAGGCACAAGTAAAACTCATTCTGCAAATACAATAGCAAATGCACTTATAAAAGAAAGCTATCTAAAAAATAAAGGGAATCTTGACACCTTCTTTTCAAATAGTGAATCCATTGTTAATAATAGAATACATAGACTTCAATTACACGCAAATTATACATACGAAGATTTTGTTGCAGGTATGCAATTAGTTGAAGACCAAACCAAACCCCAAAAAGGCAAACTATTTGAGTATTGTGCTTTAGCAAAAAACGATAGTGATAATCTACCTCACGTTTTAATATTAGATGAAATCAATCGTGTTGATTTATCAAGAGTCTTTGGGGAAGTTTTTTCAGCAATGGAAAATAGAAATGAAGATATTGTAACGGCAGTTGGTAACTTCAAATTAAACATACCAGATAATTTATACATTATCGGTACAATGAATGAAATTGACTTTTCTTTAGAGCAAATAGATTTCGCATTAAGACGTCGTTTTTTATGGTTCCCTTATGGTTACAATTCTGGTATCTTACAAGATATTGTTTATTTAAAAAATGAAAAACAAAAGGCAGGCTTATCACATAGAGATATTGAACGATTAATAAATGCTGCAAATGCTTTAAATATTGCCATATCTAATGCTGATGAATTAGGAAAACAGTTTGAAATTGGTCATACATTTTTTGCTGAAATAGTTGATATATATTCGTCTTTTAAAGCGATTAATAATAAAACAAATAGAATTAAAGATAAATTATTCAGAGCCAATGGTCCTGCATCTATTCTTTGGGATATTTCTATTCAACCTATTTTAGAAGCATATTTGGGCAACGTTGAAGAAGATGAAAAGAAAAAAACAATTCAAGATTTAAACAACACCTTCTTTAAAGCATCACTTGATTAATATTAATAAGCATATAATTCATTTAAAAGAAAGCACTCGTATTGGTAATGAGTTGTCTTATGACATAATTCAATTTGTTAACGCTCAAGTTGTTTCTAAAAATTCATTTTTCCATTTTTCTGATAAAGAAAGAGATGCCGAACCTGTTTTTAATTATTATAATAATCAATGGTGGGTGAATAGATTTGTGGGAGAAATTTCATTTACATTTCAAGAGGAAGAATATCAAATTATTATTAAACCAAGATTTGGTGAATTATTTTTATTTGAATTATTAGAAGTCATTTTTAATTTCAAATTCGCAAAGAGTAAACAATCATTAAGTAAATCTGACACCACAGATGATTACATAAAACGTATAATAGCTAAAATTTGGTTATCTAAATTAATACAGGCAAATAAGTATGGTTTACCTCGTACAAATAAGAAAAGAGTTTTTTATGGAGCACAAATAAAGGGTAAGTTAGAAGTTAGAGATAGTATATTACCTTATAAAAACAATAATAAGTTAATATCGTCAAGTTATGAAAAAACGATTAACCCAGATATAGCATCATTGTTATATGAAACATTTAAAAAACTATCAAAAAGTTACGGTTTACCACAAATAAATAAACTACCAAAAAACGCAATTCAAATTATACATCAATTAGAATTAGCGAGAGGTAAATCTTTAAATCGACAATCATTCTGCGATACTTCTAAATTGCCAAAAATATACCAATCCTTCAAAGAAGTATTAGATTTATCAATATCCATTTTAGCCAACAAAACAATGAATAATCAAGCATCAAATAAGCACGGTTACGCATTCTTTTTAGATATGGCTGAAATTTGGGAAATGTATTTATTAAAAATATTCCAAGAAAAGTATAAACTTGAAGGATGGCAAGTAGAATCTGAAACAATACAATCCTATAAAGGTAGCTTTTATTCACGTAAATTAATTCCAGATATTGTATTAAGCAAAGGTAATAAGGTAGCTGTTTTTGATGCTAAATATAAACTTATGAAAGGTTATTATTTAGATGTTGATAGATCAGATTTCTTTCAAATTCATACATATAAGGCATATTACAATAAGAGGAATCAATTAGTAATTTCAGGTTTATTATATCCTATTACTTCAAATAATATCAAAAAAGAACCTGTAAATAGCATTTTGAATGATTATACAAAGTTTTTAATTAGTGGTATTAATATTGAAGATATAGAGAGTACGGAAGATTCATTGTTTAAGTTTAATCAATCTTCAAATGAACTTCTATCATTTATTGATTGTGAAATTAATAATTGAAATAATAAGTCCCCACAAAACAAAACCCAGTTTTTTCGTACCTCAAAACCCTCTGTCTTTTGTTTTGTTCCGCTATCCAACGCGCTTGTAGTTTTTGGTTGCCAACCCACACACAGCACATTGCTTATTTTGTCTAATCAACTATTGATTTTAATTGGTACAACAAAAAAGCAAAGAGCTGTTGCCAACGCGCACACCAAAAACTACCCCAAGCTATGTTTACATAATACAAGTTATAGTAGCAAACGGCACTTTTCAAAGGTTTGCTATCGCAGTGTTAATGCATTTTGTAGCTATAACTGGTATTATGTAAAATATCCGCTATTCCAACGCTCACATCCGAACATATAACGATATTTTGAACAAGCATTAAACAGTCGTAAATTTAAAAGGTTGAATTAGTTTAGTATTATATTCATTATCTCATTCAAGCTGCACAAAACCATCGTTAAGTCCAAGTATTCCTTACCTCAAGTCTTTGTTTGTTTCATTTCGTTAACAAATATAAAAGTCCACTTTTCCCCACCACCCAAGTCAGCGGTTATAAAAAAATAGGTTCATAATATGCAGTAATACGACATAGCATATTGCTTTTTCTCGTGTCTCAAAAAAACAAAAAGCTATTGCCTAAAAGTCCTGTATAAGTAGCTTGTTTAAATGCTGTTTTATCAAACAACTATTTAAAACGCTACCCATACAAACGCTTCACCCCACGCTCAAATTGGAAATAACCTATTTTTTTAAGAGTTTATGCCCCAAAAAGTGTTGTTCAATTAATTAAATACATTTCAATATGATTACAAAAACAATCCAAATTACAGAAGTCACAATTGATGAATTAGCCGATAAGGTAGCTGATAAATTATTACTTAAAATTGAAGATTATCTTAAAGAACTATCAAAATCAAAAAATGATGAATTACTAACAAGACAAGAAGTAGCCGATTATTTAAGAATAAATTTAGTAACAATACATTCTTGGAATAAACACGGTATTTTAAATCCAATTCGTATGGGCAACAGAATCTTATACAAAAAACAAGATATTTTAGAAGTTTTAGAAGAACAGTCAATAAATAAAAAAAGGTAGCAAATATATGTGGCTACCACAGCCAACGCGCAAGGCTATAAAGGTCAAGCCCTACGGGTTTTGAATAAAACTTTTTTCAAAAGCATTTTTCAAAATGATTAAACATTTAACCTCAAAAAACTTTTATCCAAAAACCTTGACAGCCTTATCCACGCCACAAGAGCATTAGGCTTTCTTTTTTTATTGTTTTTCTTTTAAAAAATTAATGGTGCGAAGCGTAGCGAAGCAATTTTAAATTGGATAGCTATGTCAACTTTTGAACTAAAAACACACCAAATCGGAAGAACCTACTCGCAACCTCATTTTTTTATTTTGAATAAAGGGCAAAACAGTGGAAAGCCTTTAATAAATCCCTGCCCTAATTGCTTTGTGTTATCTGTCTCAACCGAAGAAGAAAAACAAACCCTTTATCATTTATCAATGATGTTACAAATAGGCGGTTTTTATGCTTATTATTTAAAAGGGAGTGTTATTCCGTTTATCTCAATAGATGATTGCCGAAACACCTTAAAAAACAGTTACACCTCGTTGTTAAGTGATGAATTTCAGTTACAAAAGCATATTAATATAGTTTCAGCTATTTGTAAAAAAGAAGCTGAACTTCAAAAAGTTATTTCAAAAATGGCAGATTTAAAGGTGTCATATATTCAAAACCTATTTTCTAAAAAGCAAAATCGGGCAACAAAAGGCAACAAAAACCAAATCAATCTATTAGCATAGTATTTGCCATATATTACTTGTGTTGGTTAAAGACCGTACCAAGTCCGAACCAACTTCGAACAAGTATTAATTTTAAATTTTATATACAATGGGTGTTATTTCACAAGGAATCCTGGGCGGTGTATCAGGTAAAGTAGGAAACGTAGTTGGTGCTTCTTGGAAAGGTATTGACTATTTGAGAATTAAGCCTTCAAGTGTGGCAAATCCACGAACAGAAGGGCAAGTTAACCAAAGAAACAGGTTTACAGTTACTTTGGAGTATCTTCAACCGAATTTAGGTTTTATCAAGAAAGGGTATAAATCTTATGCGGTGCAAAAAACAGAGTTTAATGCAGCAATGTCTTATGTGTTGAATAATGCGATTACAGGAGCTGCACCAAACTTTACTGTAGATTATTCTTTAGCTTTATTAAGTAGAGGTAATCTATCTGGAGTATTGAACCCTGTAACAGATTTAGCAACTGCGGGACAAGTAGAATTTACTTGGGATGACAACTCTGCTGAAGGTAATGCCAATGCAACTGATAAAGCAATGATTTTAGTTTACAATCCAAGTAAAAAGGAATCAATGTATATTCTTGATGGTGCTGATAGAACTGTAGGATCTCAAATCATTACAATTCCAAGTACCTATGCAGGTGATACAGTCGAGCTTTTTATGGCATTTATTACTGCTGAAGGTAATACCGTGTCAAACAGCGTTTATTTAGGCTCTGGAACAGCTAATTAACGGTTGATGTTTTTATGTATGAAACCACTCTTTATGAGTGGTTTTTTTATGCTATATTCGTAATTGAATTTATTAATGATTGCCCTTAATTTACCCTTTTTAGGTGTTTTTTGTATCCTATTTGTTGCCCAAATGCTCTAACCCCAATAAATATAAGGTAAATTACATATTGTATTGGGAAGTAGAAAGGCTTTAAACTTAATAAATATAGAAATAAACCCTTATAGTATTGGGTAGATAAATTTGCTTTTTTTACTATTTATCTTTTACTCTCATAATAATTATATAGTATACTCTTTAGGATAATTATTTAACCCCTTTTTCTAAGAAACCTTATATTTTAGTTGATGCTAATTAAACCATTAGTTAAACAATGTGTCTAAATCTAAAAGCATTATAAGGGTGAAACAAAAACACGTTCAACATTTATATTCAAGAGCTGGATTTGGTATTGGGTATAACCAATTTCAAGCGTTACAATCCAAATCTAAGTCTGCAATCGTTTCAGAACTATTTTTAAATGCTGAAAAAGTAGAACCATTACAGTTAGACCTTTCAGAGTTTAAAGAGCTACTCCTGCCTAAAAAATATTCGAAATCGAAAATGATGGATGGAGCGTTTAGAGCGTTGAATAAGAAGAGTAGAGAGAAAGTTAAAGAACTTAATTATGCCTGGATAGATAGGATGGTAAATCCTTCATCAGTCTTAAACGAAAAAATGACTTTGTTTTGGGCAAATGTTTTTGTTTGTCGTGATAATACAATTTGGCATATTCAGCAATATAACAATACACTTCGGGCAAATGCTTTAGGTAATTTTAAAGATTTTGTAAAGGCTATAGCCAAAGAGCCATCAATGAGTAAATACCTTAACAATAGGCAAAATGTAAAGCAAAGCCCTAATGAGAATTTTGCACGAGAACTTATGGAATTGTTTACCCTTGGAGTAGGTAATTATACAGAGCAAGATATAAAGGAATCCGCGAGAGCGTTTACAGGTTGGTCGTTTAAAAGAAATGGAGCTTTCTTTTTACGTTCTAGAAAACACGATTATGGAGAAAAAACGTTTTTAGGGAAAACAGGAAATTTTAATGGCGATGATATTATAGATATTATTTTAGAACAAAAACAATGCGCTAAATTTATCTGCGAAAAAATATACAGATATTTTGTCAACCCTAGAATAAATGAAGCTCGCCTTGAGGAACTTACCGAATTATTCTATAAAGATTATGATATTAAAAAACTAATGCATCATATTTTTAGTTCAGATTGGTTTTATGATGAAAAAAATATAGGAGTAAAAATAAAATCACCTATTGAATTGTTTATAGGGATTCAAAATATTGTGCCAATTGCTTTTCAAAAGAAAAAACAACTATTGTACTTGCAGAAAATAATGGGGCAAACGCTACTCGATCCACCTAATGTTGCAGGTTGGAAACAAGATCGCTATTGGATTGATGGCAACACATTAATGGTTAGGATGAAATTAGCAGCTCTTCTATTAAATAATGCAATTATTAATGTTGGTGTTAAAGGCGAATTTGAAGACTCTTTTGAAGCCTATTACAATAAAGAACGTAAGAAAAATAAATTTTTAAAAGTATCTTCTAATTGGGATGATTTCTACAATACCTATGGAGACTTATCACACGAAGAATTAAAAAACTTGCTTATTGTTTCTAATATAGATAAAGATACAGAGCAATTTTTAGAAGAATTGTCTACAAAAGATATTAAAGAATATATGATTCAATTAATGTCGTTACCAGAATACCAATTGTGTTAAAAATAAAATTATGAAAAGACGCGATTTTATTAAACAAAGTAGTTTAGCTAGTAGCTTGTTTTTAGTTCCAAGTTTTGTAAAAGCTTTTGAAACGGTTACTAAGGACGTTTTAGGTTATAAAAAACTGGTTATTATTCAGCTTTCTGGTGGTAATGATGGTTTAAACACCATTGTACCATATACTAATGATGTTTATTATAACAGTCGGCCAACATTAGCCATCTCTAAATCTAATATTCTAAAAATAAATGATGAATTAGGGTTTAATAACAAATTAACACCACTTAAAAAACTTTACGATAAAGGTTATTTGTCTATAATTAATAATGTAGGTTATCCTAATCCAAACCGTTCACATTTTAGATCAACCGATATTTGGCATACCGCTAGTGATAGTAATGCTTATTCTAATACTGGTTGGTTAGGCCGTTATATTGATAACTACGGAAAAATGCCATTTTCTGGAATAGAAATAGACGATAGTTTATCACTTATTCTAAAAGGAGAAAAAATAAATGGTATAGCAACTAAAAACCCAGCTGTTTTAAATAGAAATATGAATACGCCATATTTTGAATATATACTTAAACAGCAAACAGATGCTCATTTAAGCGAACATAACTTAGGATACCTTTATAAAACAATGATTGAAGCAAAATCATCTGCTAAATACATTTTTGAAACTTCTAAAACCTATGTCTCTAAGTTTGAGTACCCTAAAAACCCATTTGGTAAACAATTAAAAACGACTGCGCAGTTTATAAATTCTGGTATTAAAAGTCAAGTATACTATGTGTCTATGGGTGGATTTGATACACATGTAAACCAAAGTAAAAGGCAAGAAAGGTTGCTAAATGTTTACGCAGAAGCTATGGATGTTTTTATAAAAGATTTAGAAAAAAACGATACGTTTAAAGATACTTTAGTACTCACTTTTTCAGAATTTGGAAGACGTGTAAAACAAAATGCAGCAAACGGAACCGATCATGGAGCAGCGAATAATGTGTTTGTAATAGGTAAAAACCTAAGTAAACCAGGTTTTTATAATGAAGCACCCAATCTTCTGAATTTAGATAAAAATAATGATTTAAAATACACTGTAGATTTTAGATCAATTTACGCAACAGTTTTAAAAAAATGGCTTGAAGTTAATGACGAAAAAATCTTAAATTCATCATTTAATACGTTAGATTTTATATAAAAAATAAAAGACTCAGCTTGTGCTTGACAATTATTAAACTATAATAGACTTTAGGTAAACTTAACTATACGATACGTAGAATATATTTACATTATATAATCAACCCTCATCGTTATGAAACTAATTAACTTTTTTTTACTTTTATTTTCAGATAAATTAGATAAAGAGTTTGAAAATGAATACAATAGCACAGATATGTCGTAAAGGGAATAGTACTAGTGCCTAAACAACTCTAAAGCTAAAATAAAGACTGTTTTTTGCGTTTAATCTATTCGAAAAACACAGCGTCAAAAGTATATGATGTTGAAGCCCAAGGAATATCAACATCACCAATCATATCTATTCTATAAACATCTACAATTAAAATTGTACTAGTTAATTTTTTGCAACTTAATGTAATACCATCATTGTAGGTCGTGTCTTCTTGATTTGGCGTTAATGCCTTCCCAGAAGGAATATATGGTAATGCAGGAGAAAAAGTATACCTTAATTTTAATCTTTGAGCTACATCTGGACTTCCATTATCTTTAGCTTGAGTACGTCTTGTAATTGAATAATTAACACCATTAATAGTCATAGCGAAAGTAAAGTCTGAGCCAGCTCCTACTGTTGCAGTTTCAAGCGCAGGTATTGGTAGCTTAGGGAAAACTAATGCTGAAGTAGTTGTAGCTCCAAAAGTAACCCAAGCTGTTCCATTATAGTAATAGAAACCAGGAGTATTATCTGTTTGAAATATTAATAACCCAGTAGCTGGAGAAACTATAGCATTTCTTTCAGACATATCCATTCTTGGTATTAATAACCCAGAATTTGTTGATGTAATATCTAAAGAAGAACTAGCATCTGGTGTTGTAGTACCTATGCCTACTTGAGAAAAACCAATAGAAGTTAGTAATAAAAATGATAAACAAATTAAAGTGAAATACTTACTATTAAACATATTAGATAGGGTTTTGAGTTTTGCTGCTCAAAAATAACTAACACCCTGTTTTAATAGGTTTGGTTATAAGTGTATTAGGTTTAAAAAACGTCAATAGAAGATTAATAGTTAATTTATTTTTTTTGATTTTATCATATCTATACTAGCCACAGTTCTAAACCCTAAATGGTCTGACCCAGAATCTCTACTAGTAGACATTCTTGCAGAAATCCTAAAACTTGCACAGTAAGAATCATGACATAAGTATGAACCGCCTTTCATTACCATTTCTATTTGATATGGATTTTGTGGATTATAATATTCTGTTGCACCCTTTGGGTTTATTATAGGTTTTGAAAGATCTAATTCTTTATAGTAATTTGCGTTGTATACACTGCTAGTCCATTCCCAAACATTCCCTAACATATCATACAGCCCTATACTATTTGGAAGATATGATTTTGTAGGCGCTATATATTCAAACCCATCTATAGATTCATTATTAGTTGGGAATTGACCTTGCCAAGTATTAGCATTGGCGTTTAAAATTTCAGTATTATTTCCCCAAGTAAATATGGCATCAGTATTATTGCCTTGTGCTGCCGATTCCCATTCTGCTTCTGTTGGTAAGCGCCTATTTGCCCATTTACAATAAGCCAAAGCATCTTCAAAAGCAACGTGAACCACAGGGTAATTGTCTTTTCCTTTAATAGAACTTCCTTTTCCATAAGGTTGCTTCCAATTAGCACCAATTTTCCAAGTCCACCATTGGCTGTAATTGCTCATATTAACAGTAGCATTTACATCTTTGTTAAAGACTAAACTTCCTGGTTGTAAAATAGAATCATGTGGTTTTAGAGTGCCTTCTGGTAGTTCTTTTTTCATTTGTTCCCAATCTATAGGTCTTTCAGCTATGGTTATATATTTGGTAGCATCTACAAACTTTTTAAATTGTGCATTAGTAACTTCGGTTATATCCATAAAAAATCCATCAACCGATACTTGGTGTGCTGGTTTTTCTCTAGGCATTGCATAATTATCTGTTGTTTTAGCACCTTGAGTAAATGTTTTTCCTTTAACCCAAACCATACCTTTAGGCGTTTCAATATTATCTAGTTTTTCTATTAAAATATTTGGTGTAGCATCTGTTTTAGAGGGTGTTAAAGTTGAATTTTTATCAAGCGGTTTTTCATTTTTACAAGAAAAAATCAAAGCAAAAACTAATAATATTAATGTGTTTTTTAAAAGGAAACGAGTATTCATTAAGTTTAAATTTTCAGAATAAATTATATTTTAATTACATTTAGAAATTAAATAAAACAAATATAGACATTGAATTTAAAAGCAATTATTTTTTTATTCGCCTTAACTTTTTTTTCTGCGTTTTCTTTTGCTCAAAACACAGTGAAATTTCAACAATTAAGAGGAGAAAATGTGCCAACACAGAGTATTACTTATGCTATTGAGCAGGATGGTGTTGGTAATATTTGGGTTGCTACAGAAGAAGGCGTTTTAAAGCATAATTCGCAATTTTATAAAATATATAACAACTATAGCGGGTTGCCATCTGCAATGAGCAACCGAACAAAAGCCATATTTGTAGATTCAAAACAACATATATGGATTGGGTTAGAAAAAGGTGTTTGTTTATATAATAGTGATCTTGATCGTTTTGAATTAGTAGAACATAATGAAGATATTAATCCAGCTTTAATTAATGTTATAACCGAAGATAAAAACAACACGATATGGGTTGGTGCTTTTAACGGGCTTTGGAAATCTGAAAGGTCTCCAAAAAAAACTATAATGAAACGCGTTATTGCGAATCATAACATTCAGGCAATTAAGCAATTTGAAGATAAGCTCGTGGTTGGGACTCCAAAAGGGTTGTTTATTTTCGATTTAAAAACGGAAGTGTTTAAAGAAATACCTACTGGAGTAAAAAATAATAATATTAGTAGCATTTCTACTATCAATAATCAAATATTAGTAGGCTTTAAAGATGGAACTCTCGTTAAATTAGAAGCAAATTTTAAAGATGTAACACTATTAGAATTAGGTTTTAATTCAACAAACCCAATAACAGATATTATTAAAAATACAAAAAACAATCTTTTAATTGCTACAGATGGTAGTGGTATTTTCGAGGTTGATAGTATGTTCGTAATGATAAACCATTACACAGAGAATGTAAATAATAAGCATTCGTTGTCAAGTAATGGCGTTTATGATATTTGTGTTGATAAAGAAAATATTTTATGGGTAGCCACTTATGGAGGAGGTGTTAACTTTTTTAATTCCAACCAATTACCAGTTACAAATATTCAACACGAAATAAATAATACTAATAGTATAATTGCAAACTTTACTAGAGCTATTACAAAAGACAATAATGGTAAATTCTGGTTTGGCACAAAAAAAGGATTAAGCATTTGGGATCCAGAAACAAACAAATGGAAACATTTAGAACATTTATTAGGAGATTCTAAAAAAAATCAGACCATTATATTATCTCTATTAACAGATGACAATGTTATTTGGGTTGGCACTTACAACAAAGGGTTATTTAAAATTAATTCAAAAACATTAAAAATTACGCCTTACAATAAAGCTACTGGATTCGATATTATTAAAAAAATATATGCATTGTATAAGGATGCTAAAGGTAATCTTTGGGCAGGTGGTATAGAGAAAGATTTAACCGTTTTAGATAAAAATAATAATATTTATACATACCCAATACAGCAAATAAAGTCGATTTCAGAAAATAAGAAAGGTGAAATATTAGTTGCCTGTAAACAAGGTGTTTTTAAAATTAATCATACAAATAGAACCTTTGGTTTAATAGAAGATTTATTGTCTGATAGTTCTAATTTATCCTATTCTACAATAAATGCAACACAACAAATGGAAAATGGAAATTTGTTGGTTGCTACAAATGGCGCAGGCCTATTGTTTTATAATACAGAAACAAAAAACTTAAAAAAAATAAGTGTTGTAAATGGGATGCCATCAGATGTTATTCAAGGTCTAATAGCTACAAATAATAACACCATTTGGGCAAGTACAACAAAAGGTATCGCAAATATTAAAATAACAGAAAACGATACTATTATAGATGTTTACGATAAAAAAGACGGTTTAGCAACAACAGAATTTAATTACGGAAGCTTTAAAAAAATAGATGATAATCTTATTGCTTTTGGAGGAGTAGATGGTGTAACGCTTTTTAATCCTAATAAAATTGAAGAAAAACTCTACAAGCCAGAAATAATATTTAACTCGTTTAAGCTGTCTAATAAAATAATAGAACCTAATCAAAGCCCTTTAGAGAAACACATTAATAAAACTGAAGCCCTAGAATTAAACCACGAGCAAAATTCAATAGAAATAGATTTTACAGGTATACTACATAGTGCGCCTTCTAAAGTAAAATACAAATGGATGTTAGAAGGTTTTGATGAGCAATGGTCTCCAGTTACTAATCAAAATTTCGCAACCTACACAAATTTAAGCCCAGGGAATTACCTTTTTAAGGTTAAAGCCTATAGTAAACATGATAATGAATCTAGTGAGAGGCAACTAAAAATTAATATTGCTTCCCCATGGTGGGCAACAAAAAAAGCCTATCTATTATATGCTTTATTGACTTTTGCATTGGTCTATGCGATTATTCATTTTACCAGTTTAATAATTAAAAAAAGAAATGCCGATCAACAAATTGATTTCTTCAATAACGTAACGCACGAAATAAAAACACCATTAGCTATTTTAATTTCATCGTTAGATAATGTTACCGAAAGTGTAGATTCTACTGAAGATTCAAAAGAGCGAATAAAAACTACTATAAAACGAATAAACTCACTTTTTGAACAAATGCTAAACTTTCAAAAAGTAACAGCAGATGATAATAGCATTCAGGACATTTCAAAAATCGATGTATACGAACAAATTAAACAGCGCATCAACAATTTTAAACCACTTACTAAAGATCAAAACCTTGATGTTGTGTTTAATAATGAATGGACCGAAGACTTTTATTTTAACAAAGAAAGTTTAGATAAAATCCTTTTAAACCTTATTTCTAATGCGATTAAGTATTCTTTTAAAGATGGCACAATTTTTATAAATACAAATAAAACTAAATCTGGAGATTTAAGAATTGAAATTAAAGATGAAGGACTCGGCATACCAAAAGATCAGCAAAAACACATCTTAAATCAGTATTACAGAGCCAGAAATGTTATTAATAGCCAGCGTCCAGGAACAGGATTAGGTTTAATGTTAATTAAAAAATTACTCGAAAAAACAGGAGGGTCTATAAGTTTTCAAAGTGAAGAAAATAAAGGAACAACCTTTGTTGTACTATTAAATAATTTAAAGAAAAGTTATACAGAAATTAACGAAACTAGCACGCCAACCGATAAAATTACAGAAATTGCAGAAAACACTACAGAACTAACTGAGTTTAGTAATAGTAAAATATTAATAGTCGAAGATAATGATGAGTTAAGAAACTCGTTAGCAAATACGTTAGCAACTTACTTTCAAGTTTACGAAGCAACCAACGGTAAAGAAGGCTTAGAAGTGGCTAATCAAATATTTCCAGATATTATTTTAACCGATTTAATTATGCCGGAAATGGATGGTATGCAAATGGCTAAACAGCTTAAAAATGATATTAGCCTTAATCATATTCCTGTGTTTATGCTTACAGTACTTCAAAACTCAGACCAAAAACTGGAGAGTATAGAAAGTGGAATTTCAGAATACATAGAAAAACCAGTAGACATAAAGTTTCTGTTGGCAAAAATGATAAATGCACTAAAATGGCAACAAAAACTACGTGATAAGTATGTTAAAGACAGTGATGCAGATACAGCAGAACTTTTTAGGAATAAAAAAGATCAAGAGTTTCTTCAAAAACTAGAAGCTACAATTATGGCTAATATTGAAAGCGATTCATTCTCAGTTCACGACCTATCAAAAAGTGTAGGTATGAGTAGAACTTCCCTATATATGAAGCTTAAAAACCTAGTAGATTTGTCACCTCAAGATTTTATTATTCATACAAAACTAAAACAAGCCAAAAATTTACTGATAAGAGGAGATATAAGTATTAAGGAAGTTGCATACCAATCTGGATTTTCAAATCCAAAATACTTCAGTACATCGTTTAAAAAATTCTATAAAATGACACCAAGCGGATTTATAGAAAGCCTAAAAAAGAGCTAAAAAAGAATAGTTTTATTTTTTCTGTACTACTATTTCTACATTTAATAAAAATAGTTGCGAACTATTGATAATTATACAATTATCATATAGTTACATTACATGTTTATTATATTTTGACAATAAATAAACCATTTGTGATGCATATTAAAACTCAAAATAAAAGTATTAAAGTAGTTTAGCAGAAACTAATTAGTTAATTATGAAAAAACATTTTTGCCTACTACTTTTAATACTTCCAACATTTATAATTGCACAACAAATAATCACAGGAACAATAAAAGACAATACTGGGTTTCCGCTTCCGGGAACATCTATTATAGTAAAAGGTACAGATAAAGGCGAAGTCACAGATTTTGATGGGCAATTTACCATCGAAATGGATAAAACACCTGCAACTTTAGTTATAAGTTATGTAGGTTATATAGCTAAAGAGATTGAAATTACAAACCAAAAAAAACTTGACATTGTTTTAGAGGAGTCGCAAGAAAAACTTGATGAAGTTGTAATAATAGGATATGGTCAAGTGGATAAAGGAGATCTTACAGGTTCGGTAACAACCGTTAAACCTAAAGAAGATTTAGTCAACCAATCTCAAAATATAGAAAGCCTTTTGCAAGGGCAAGCAGCAGGTGTGTTAATACAGCAAAATACAGCTCCAGGCTCATCATCTACAATAAAAATTAGAGGTTTAAATAGTTTAACAGGTAATACAGAGCCGCTTTATGTTATAGATGGTATTATTGTTGACTCCGCAAACGAAGATACATTAGACCCATTAGGAGGCGCTGGAAACAGTTACAGTGCACCTCAAAATGGTATTACAGGTCTAAATCCTAGAGATATTCAAAGTATTTCTGCTCAAATAGAAAAGTCAGATTGGAAGTTTTCAAAAAAGCAAGAAATCAAACTTAATTCAAAAAGTCTTGTTAACAAGAAATTACCGTCTAACTTTTCAGTTTTTGAAATGTCAATAAACGATTTTAAAAACAAATTGAATGCAAATAATAAATTTCAGGAAATTACTATTCCTGCACCTAATGGGGAATTTGAAACCTTTATAATTAACCCATCAAGTGTAGTTGCAGATGAAGTAGCTCATTTATATACCATAAAAACATTTAGAGGGTATAAAAAAAACGATCCAAGCACGCTTATAGCATGCGATATAAGTGACTCAGGTTTTCATGCGTCTGTATTTACAGAGGACAAGTCTTATTTTATCGAGCCTGTTTATAAAAACTCACCAGAGACCCTTATGGTTTTTTATAAAAAACATAGTGCTACGGAGGGATTTAATTGTAAAACCAACATTGTAAACACAGAAAAAAGAATCAATGATTTAGACTTAATGAGGTCGCCAAGTACTAAACGAACTTACAGACTAGCAGTTATGGCTTCAAATAATTACAGACTTCAATTCGGTGGAAACCCCTATAATGAAGTGAATGTTTTAAACGCTTTAGCTTCTGGAACGAACATGGTGAATGCTGTTTATTTAAGAGATTTAGGTGTTGAGTTTACGTTAGTTAACAATAATGCGCTAATTCAAAATAATAATAACACTAATAATTTAACCAATAGAATTAACAATGCCATAGGTGTTGTTGCATACGATGTAGGACATTTAGTTTTATGGGGAGAAGAAAATGGTTTAGCAGGTTTTAAGGTGGTCTGTGGAAACAATAAAGGAGATGGCTTTTCTTCATCGAGTATAGGTGTGTCTACGTTATGGGTAGATTACGTTGCACATGAATTAGGGCACCAGTTCGGTTCAGAGCATAATCAGTCTGGCTGTAATGGTGTAGATAATTTTAGATACGAGCCAGGAGAAGGGTCTTCTATTATGTCGTATGCAAATGTTTGTCAAGGAGCAGAGCAATATGCTCAAAATTCAGATCCATTCTTTCATTATGCCTCAATTGCTCAAATGTTGGCAGAATTAAGTAGCTATAACTGCTCTTCAAATGATGCAACAGGAAATGCGTCAGATCCAGTTGCAGATGCAAAAGCTAATTTTACAATTCCTAAAGAAACCCCATTTATTGTAGTTGGTGATGGAATGGATAATAATGATCCTAATAATAACTTAACCTATCAATGGGTTCAATATGATGGAGGAGGAAATGTTGTGTTTGATTCTCCAGAATGTAATGTTAATAACAATGCCTTATTTCGTTTTAGATCTGCTACAACCGAAAAATTTAGAAGTTTACCTCAGTACAGCGACGTTTTAGCTGGTAATAATGACCAAGAATGGGAAAAACTTCCTTGTATTGCAAGAACGATGAACTTTTCACTTACAGTAAGAGATAACAATACAGCTTTTGGTAGGTTAGATGAAGATAGAACTGTAATAACTGTTGCCAATACAGGGCCTTTTAATGTAGTAAGTCCTAATGGTGGAGAAAATTATAACGCAGATAGCTCGCAAATAGTTACATGGACGGTAAATAATACAGACTCGCATTGTAATAATGTTGATATTTTAGTTTCAACAGATGGTGGAGTTACCTATACAGTTATTGCAGATGCTACACCAAACGATGGTTCTGAAAGTATTACAATGCCTAATGTACAAACTTCTACAGCAAGAGTTTTAGTAAGATGTGATGTAAGCGGAGGTTTTAGAGCAGAATCAACTTTTTATGATGTTTCTAATGCTAATTTTTTTTTACAAGAATCTTTAAGTGTCGAAGAGTTTTCAGAATTTGATATTTCTATTTTTCCAAATCCTGCATCAGATATTATTAATGTAACGATGTCTGTTGACAATGAATTTAGATATAAACTATATAGCATCACAGGTAAAGTTATTTATGATAATACAATAAACGGTTCATCTGTAATTGATACATCTGCTTTGGCTAATGGCTTATATTTGTTAGAATTAGAAGATATTAAGACAAATAAAAGTGTAACCAAAAAGATAGTTGTAAAACATTAATTTAATGAAACTTATAGTTAAAATATATGTTGTTATGTCTATGGTAACTTTTGGATGTGCCTCCAAAAAAAATAAGGATAAACCATTCGAGGTTTCTTATATTAAATCTAAAGGCAGATCTGCAAACACTCCATATTACAAAGTAGAAATTAAAGACAATGTATTAAACTATAATGGTTTTGCTAACATGTCATTACTAGATAAACACACATTTAATATTTCAAGTAATGATTTGAAATTGCTTAAAGTGGCTTTTAAAAACAGTCGCTTTAAGCAATTTAAAAATACTTACATAGGCCAGATTAGAGATGTACCGCTTACATATTTTACATATAATGCTTACACAATAAGTTATCACGATTTACATGCTCCAAATGATTTAAAAAAGTTAGCGTCTTTAATTGAAGAGTTGCTTTTAGATAATGCTATTAAAGCAACTAATTAAATCTTAAAAATTAACATTGAATCTAAATGTTGTTTTGGTAGCTAAAAACTAATCTTTGAAATAGTTGCCCAAAACTTTCTTCAATAACAAATTATTGACAATTATTAATGCTCTAAAGGTTAATTTTGAACCTTTTTTTTTGTTTCTAGTTTTAATTTTGAGCCCAATTCAAAACAATAATAGAATGCATTTTTTATATAGGGTCTTATGTATAAGTCTTGTTTTTACTTCTTGCAATAAAACTATCAGCGAAAAAAAACAGACCAAGCCTAATGTACTTTTACTTTATATGGACGATTTGCGTCCAGAATTGGCAAGTTATGGCGCTTCGCAAATACAATCGCCAAATATTGATGCTTTAGCAGAAAAAGGTGTAAAATTCACAAACGCATATTGTAATGTGCCAGTTTGTGGTGCTTCGCGAGCTAGCATGCTTACAGGAATGTTGCCGACTAAAAACCGCTTTTTAAATTATAATACGTTTGTAGAAAAAGAAACGCCTAATGCTATAACGCTTCCGCAGTTATTTAAAAATAATGGCTATACTACTATTTCTAACGGAAAAATATACCATCATTTAGACGATAGGGAAAACGATTGGGACGACCTCTGGCGCCCATATGCCTTTGATAAAAACAATCAAGGATTGGCACCAACAGATTATTGGCAATCGCTTTGGAAAGATTATCAACTACTAGAAAATATTTTGGAATATAAAAAAACAAATACAGGACCAGCCTATGAAAAAGCACCTGTAAACGATTCCATTTATATAGATGGTTTACTCACTGAAAAAGTAATTAGAGATATTAAAAAGCTTAAAAAAACTAACAGGCCTTTCTTTTTGACTGCTGGATTTATTGCGCCTCATTTACCATTTAACGCACCAAAAAAATACTGGGATTTGTATGATAAAAATAGAATTAAACAACCAGAGAATTATAATTACATTCCAAAAAATGCGCCAAAAATGTCTATTAGCAATTGGCCAGAAATGCGAGCATATTCTAATATTCCTAAAAAAGGACAAGTATCAGATAGTTTAGCAATTAACTTAATCCATGGGTATTATGCAACCGTAAGTTACACTGATGCACTCATTGGAAAAATTTTAAAGGAGCTAAAAATAGCTGGATTAGCTAAAAATACTATTGTAGTATTAGTCTCAGACCATGGTTATAATTTACAGGAACATACGCAATGGGCAAAGTTTACTAATTATAAAACATCAACCAAAGTGCCGCTTATTATTTATAATCCACTTACAAAAAACAAGGAAGACACTAACGCTTTAGTTGAGTTGGTAGATGTTTATCCGACATTAGCAGAGTTATGCGGTTTAGAAATTCCAGAAAACCAATTAGATGGAAAAAGCATGGTCTCTATACTTCAAAATCCAAAATTAAAAGGGAAAGACCATATTTTTATTAAAAAAGGGAATGGTTATACCCTGCAAACACCAGAGTTTAGCTATACCGAATTTATTAAGCCAGAAGATAACACTGTAATCACTTCTATGTTGTACGATCACAGAACTGATGAAGATGAAAATATGAATGTTGTGAATGAGCAAAAATATCAAGATATAGTCATCAGTTTAAAAAACATTTTGCACACTAAATATAAAATGAATGTATTATGAAACAAAGTATAATTTTTAGCATCTGCATTTTTACATTGTTCATGAGTTGTAATAGTGCAAAACAAAAAACAGAAATAGTAACTAGTAAACCTTATGAAGAAATGGCGGTTCAAACAATAGGCAATGAGAATTTAAAAGTGTCTATAAAAACAAAAGGAGCAGAGTTAACAAGTATTAAAGCAGATGCAACAGAATATTTATGGCAAGGGAATCCAGAATTTTGGAATAGACAATCGCCAATACTGTTTCCAATAGTTGGACGATTAAAAGACCACGAATACACCTTTGATGGTAAAACCTATAAATTACCACAACACGGTTTTGCACGAGATTATGATTTTACGGTTGTTAATAAAACAAATCAAAGTATCACTTTCGAGCAAACTGCATCAAAAGCATCTAAAGCTATTTATCCTTTCGATTTTGTACTACAAATAACATACACTATTAACGGGAAATCGTTAGACGTTGATTATTTGGTTAAAAACCCATCAGCAAGTGATGAATTATATTTTTCAATTGGTGCGCACCCAGCATTTAATTGCCCAATTGAGAAGGGGCAAAAACGTAGTGAATACCAATTGGTTTTTAATACAGATGATATGCCAAAGACACAAGATAAAATAGATGGATTATATATAGATCAATGGACGCAGTATTTTACAGAGCCTGGTATATTAGAGTTACCAGATACAGTTTTTGATGAAGGTTCTTTAACTTTCAATTCTAATCCGTTTTCAAAAGTGACGTTGGTTTATAAGCCAACTAACAAAAAGTATTTAAGTGTTACGTTTAAAGACTTTCCATATTTAGGTATATGGTCAAGTAAAAACAACTCACCTTTTGTATGTATAGAACCTTGGTTTGGAATAGCAGATCATACAAATCATAATAAAGATTATAAACAAAAAGAAGGTGTTATAAAATTAGAGGCTAATGAAACTTTTAAAAGTCGGTATACCATAGAAATACTTTAAAAACCAACGTTAAATTTATTCAGAAGCATAAATATATATCACAAAAATATAACAAAGTCTAATTTTTGATTATTAACGAACCTAAAGATTATTAATAAATTCTATTTTTAATAAAATTATAAAACTAATGAAAACCATGAAGTTATGCCTAACATTTTGTTTCCTATTATTAACATGCATATATTCTTTTGCGCAAACGACTTATTATGTCGATCAGCAAAACGGATTAGATTCTAATAATGGAACATCAACTTCAACAGCATTTCAAACATTTACTAAAGCAAAAAATAGTGTTTCGGCAGGAGATACTATTGAAATAATTGGAGAGTATAAAAATCCAAGTTACAATGCGAGTTATTCTTACTCTGCCGAAAACGATGCACATTTATGGCATTCAGAAAACACAATAAGAGTACACAATCTAAACGGTTCAGTAGGAAATTTTATTACTATAAAAGCTTATGATAGCAATACGATTTTAAAAGGAGATGGAGCAAACATTTTTAGAGTTACCAACAGTTCGTATTTAAAAATTGAAGATTTTAATATTCAAGGCGAAGTAGATAACATTCCTTTAAGCATTGCAAATGCTTTACAGTTTGTGTATATTATAGATGACAGTAATTTACAAGGAACAGTTACTGCACCAGATGCTACAGACATTAAATTTAGAAATGAAGACGAAACAAATGATACTGATGATGTGGTCGAGGAGACAGATACCTATACAGATATTAGTGCGCTAACAGTAGTAAGACCATCATATATAGATACGAGAGGCTTATACATTAGTAATTCAAATAATATTAAAATTACTAGCAATACAATCCATCATACCCCTGGTGGTGGTTTAAGAGTTTCTGATAGTAAATTTATAGACATTGAAGAAAACGAAATATACAGATGCTCTGCTAAATCGTATTCTGGTACACACGCACTCGTAGTCACTAAAACAGAACCAATAGGGACTAATGCTTATAGTATTAATATTTTAAGAAATAAAATTCATCACAATTATAACGAGCAATACTCGTGGGCACCTACAAAAACGATTATTACACCACGAATAGATGAAGGTAAAGGTATATCACTACAAAGAAACAATACATCTTCTTGGACTAATGGTAGCGGCCGTATTTTAGTAGCCAATAATTTGTGCTATTGGAATGGATTTAGTGGTGTACATACTAACGATGGTAATAGAATCGATTTTATTAATAACACTTGTTATATGAATTCTTACACCAATACTGTAACATACGCTGGAGAAGAACAAAGAGGCAATAATATTGGTATTAGTGCTCAAGGAAGTGACGATATTAAAATCATTAATAACATTTCGGTTATTGATACAGATTGGAATGCCTTTGCGCTTGCAGCTGGAGGAACAACTAACTTAGTGGTTACAGACAATATTATTTTTGGTGCCAATGGTACAGTAAATGAAGATTCAGATATAACAGCAGTAGATGAAGATACAACAATTGCAGATCCGTTATTTATTAACGCAGGAGATGAAAATGCAAGTAGTTATGATTTTGGCTTAAATTCAAATTCACCAGCAATTGGTATTGCAGATTCTGCTGAAGCACCAACGGATGACTTTTTTGGTGTTACAAGAGATGTTACCCCAGATTTAGGAGCAATAGAATATCAATCTACATTATCTGTAGGTGAGCAAGAATTGAATACAATGTCTGTGTTTCCTAATCCGTTTCAAGATCAAATTACTATCCGTAAAGCTGAAATTTCTTCAGAAAATATTACGTTATATACTATTTTAGGGCAGAAACAAACGTTTAATTTTCAATCGAGTACAAATTCAATAACTTTAAAATTGAATAATTTACCTAGCGGAATATATGTATTAAAAATAGGCTCGATTGCCAAAAAAATTGTAAAGCAATAAATGCCAAAACGTAAGTTTTTACTTGTATTAAAAGGTCGTATAGTTTGCTTATTCATTACTGTGTTTGCATTTGCATTGTCTTCGCGCAAAACTTTAGAAACCAAAACGGGTAGTTTAGAAACGTATTTAAAAAAAGAAAACCTTATTCCTTGGACTATAGTTGGTTTTGATGTTAAAGAACATACACCACAACAGCCTTAGAAATTTCAAAAAAAATAAGAACTTCTATTCATTAAATTCTGGAAACGTATTATGTCTATAAAATTAAAATAGTCTGTTTTTTTATCAAATTTAAAAAAGCACTAACTATAGATGTGTTATTTATTAAAATTACTACAAATGCCCTGTATTGCTAATGAATTCACAATTATTAAACGTTATCAGACAATAATGAAACCATTTTTAGCGTCTTTTTTTTCAATTTTACATCACTTAAAACAACTACTATATGAAAACCAAGTTTTTACTCTATTCAATTTTAGCAATCGTTTTTATTTTCTCGTGCGAAGATGACGACGAAAATTTAAATGGAACAGGTATAGTAAATTTCACTTTAGATGAACTAGTTGAAATTGAAAACGCAACAATTCCATTAAATATTAATTTAGGTGTAGACACTTTTAATCATGGTGGCGGAACTGTTGATGTTTCAATTTCTGGTGCAAACTACGGAACAGATTACGAAACAAGTGGTGGTAGTGCAAATTTTAGTATTGAAATTGGACAAGGTAGTTTGTCGAGCTCATTTAGCTTAACACCAATAGATAATGATACTATAGACGGTAACCTAAACCTAACCATTACAATTACAAATGCAACAGGTGCTTTAACTTTAGGCGAAAATACAACACTACAGTTTACTATTTTAGATGATGATGATCCCTTAATTGCAATAGTAGGTTTTGAAAATGCAACAGGTACTTTACAAGAAAATGATGCAACTAATTATTTAATAAATATACCTTTTAATCAAGCCTCTACAGATGGTGGTACAATTACTATAACAGCTTCAGGCGATGCCGTTTTTGGTACAGATTATACAGTTGTAAACCAAACAGCTAGCCCATTTACTGTAACAGTTCCTGCTGGAGCAACATCAGCAAGTTTTGAAATGACTGCAATAGACAATACCGTTTTTGCAGCAAATAAAACAGCAACCTTTACAATAACAGAAGTAACAGGTGGTTTGGCAACAGGTGTAACAACAGCGACTACCATAACGATAGAAAATGATGATTCGCCGCCAAATCCAGTAATAGATTTTGATGCGGCAAACACATTAACTTACAATGAAGATGCAGGAACAATCACATTAAATTTCAATTTATCAGGAGCAACAACAGCAGATGCAACAATAGAATTAACAGCTTCAGGTACAGCAGATACTTCCGATTTTAACTTTGGAGGAAGTAATAGCCCATATTCGTTTGTTATTCCAGCTGGTTCAACAACAGCAAGTTTGGACATTACAATTGTTGATGACATAGATACAGAAACAGATGAAACTATAGTTTTAGATATAACTTCAGTTTCTGGTGGTTTAGACACTGGAGTTAATTTACAACAGCAGACACTAACCATTACAGATAATGATACTGTTGCAGCTTTTAATTATGTAGAAACTTTTGAAACTGTTGCAGATTTAGAAGCTGCAGGTTTTAACGCCTTTTTACTATCGGCTCAAGACTTACCAAGTAGTAAAAAATTTAAGTATAATATGAACGCTGGTAAATATGCAGATGTTGATGATGTCACTCAAGATTCCGATACAGGTTTGGTTGTTTTTTATAATACTACTCAAAACGGAAATGGTGTTTTAGATAACGTAGTTATAACACCTCAAATGCAAGTTACAGGAAATGTAGATGTATCTATAGATATAGCATATTCACAAGCTCCTGCAGTAAATAATGCAGTAGTAACATTTTATTACTCAGAAGTATATGATGGTACAGAGACTTGGAATCAAGCAGATTGGACAGAAATAGGAACAGAAACTGCTGCCGATATGAATACTGAAGGGATAGCTATAGGTGATTACAAAAGAAAAGTAATGAACATAACCCCTAATGCAAACTTCTATATAGCTGTTAGAGTTAACCAAACTATAGATAACACGTTTACTAAAACACAATGGCGTTTAGATAACTTTAAAGTAAATAATTAAACAAAATAATATTATGAAAAAAATAATTTTTGCGCTAATAATGCTAATTGGGTTTTCATTTTCTGGTTTTTCTCAATCAGATAAAATGAAAGAAAAAGCAAATCAAAAAATCAAAAAAATAAATTCTCAAATTACTAAGGGAAATGAGAGCGTTGCTTTAACTAATGAGCAAAAGGAAAAGATTTATGCTTTAGAAATTGAAAAGCTTAAAAAAATTAAAAGCTTGAGAAAAGAGATTAAAGATAAGTCTGTACTTAAAGAAAAAATTAAAGCTTTAAATAAAGAAGAAGGTAAAGAAATTTCACAAAACATCTTGACAAAAGAGCAAAAGGTGGCTAGAAGAATAGCTAAAAAAAAGAGTGAAGAATAATAAATGCTCATTAGTAGCAAAAACCGAATAAAATAAATTATTAATTAACTACTAAATTAAATATTATGAAAAAAATTACATTATCAATAGTCTTAATTTTGCCGTTACTAGGTTTTAGCCAAGTAGTTGCAAATGGAACTTTTGATACAGATACTAGTAACTGGGTTGAACAACAAAGTTCAACTTTATCTCATAGTACAGACGATGCTAGTGGAAGCGGAACATCTGGATCTATGCAAATCGTAGCAGGAGCAGCTACAAATACAGGAGCTAAATCTAACCCGAACACTCAACCAGCTATGGCTGGATCGTATTTGTTAAAATTTAAAGTAAAAGGTACAGCAGGAAATAAAATACAAGGATCATTATTTCAAGGATCAGTACTTCCTGGATCTCAATATACAATTCAAACAACTGGTGTTTGGGAAGATTACTCAACAACATTTACAGGTATTACAACAGCAAACATGAATATAAGAATATTAGGGAAAACTGCTAGTGCTACATACCTAGTAGACGATGTTGAATTTGTTGAGTTGGTAACTCAAGATACTTGGGTTGCAAATTCTAATTTCGAAGCAACTTCTAGTTGGACAGCTACAGGTACACCAACCGAAGCGACTGCCTCTTTCAATACAACAATACCACAAGAAGGCTTACAAGCTGGGCAATTGACATTTATTGCTAATCAAACAGAAAATCAATTTTTAGATAATACAATGAATGATTTTGGTGAAACAGTTACCCCTACAGAAATAAACACAACTTTTTGGGTAAGATCAAGTAATGCAGACCTTGCAGTTCAAGTTGTTTTTGATTTATTTGATGAAGCTGGAACAAAAATAACTGGGGCTAATACAGGTGTTTATAATATTACTGCTGCAGATACTTGGGAAGAAGTTACATTCACTAAGCCTATTACAAATGCCTTTAATCAAATTAAATATAGATTAAAAGTAAGAAAGCAATCACCTGCAAATTCAGGAGATGTTATTCTTTTTGATAATATAACAGCAAGTTTTTCGTATCCTACTTTAAGTGCACCAACTTTTGAAGAGAACCTTACTTTTAAGATCTATCCAAACCCTGTGAAAGATGAATTAAAAATTACTAATAGTGGTCAAATTTCAAATATTGATATTTATAATATTACTGGACAAAAAGTGTTGTCTAACAATAAATTAATTAATAATATCTTGGATGTTTCGTCTTTAAATTCGGGAATTTACCTTTTAAAATTAGAAGATAAAAAAGGTCAAGTTGCTACAAAAAAATTAATAGTAGAATAAACTATTTATTGTAATTATTATAAGTCCAGTTAAATAATATTCTGGACTTTTTTTATTAAATAAAATATCAAACATATGCTTGCAATTGCTTCTTTTGTTGGATTTACGGCCGTAGTAGCTGTTATTTCGTATTATGCTACTCGTAAAACCGATGAAACTACCTCAGAGGGGTACTTTCTTGGAGGAAGAAGTTTAACAGGTGTCGTTATTGCAGGTTCATTACTATTAACCAATTTATCTACCGAGCAAATTGTAGGGCTAAATGGTTCTGCTTATAAAGAAGGTATTTTGGTTATGGCCTGGGAAACTCTTGCAGCTATTGCAATGGTAATTACGGCACTTTTTCTATTGCCAAGGTATTTAAAAGGAGGTATAGCTACTATTCCTACTTTTCTTGAAAGACGTTACAATAAAATAACAAAAGCATTAACCTCAGGCTTGTTTTTAACAGGTTATGTTGTTGTATTGCTTCCAATAGTTTTATATTCTGGTGCTTTGGCTATTAATGCAATGTTTGATGTGCCAGAATTGCTAGGTGTTTCTAAAACTACAGCATTATGGATTTCAGTTTTTACTATTGGCATAATAGGATCTATTTATGCTATTTTTGGAGGGCTAAAAGCAGTTGCTGTTTCAGATACCATTAATGCAGTTGGTCTTTTAATTGGAGGTTTATTAATTCCGTACTTTGGATTAAAGGAGATTGGAAAAGGTCGTATTTCAGAAGGAATTTCAACATTAATGAATAGTAATCCAGAAAAATTTGATTCTATAGGAAATGCAGATTCATCTATTCCATTTGCAACAATTTTTACAGGGATGATGTTAGTTCAATTATTTTATTGGGGAACAAATCAAGCTATTATACAACGAGCATTAGGAGCAAAGAACCTAAAAGAGGGGCAAAAAGGATTATTGTTAGCTTCGTTTATAAAAATTTTAGGACCATTAATTGTAGTGGTTCCAGGTATAATTGCATTTCATTTATTTCAAGGCGGATTAACAAACCCAGACGAAGCGTATCCAGAATTAGTCACCAGAGTATTACCAACCTCATTAGTTGGTTTTTTTGCTGCAGTATTGTTTGGTGCTATTCTTAGCTCATTTAATAGTGCTTTAAATAGTTCTGTAACATTATTTTGTGTAGATATTTATAAAGCGTTTTTTAATAAAGAAGCATCAGAAAAGCAAGTCGTAAAAGTGGGTAGACGCTTTGGTGTTTTGCTAGCATTATTAGCAATGTTTGTTGCTCCTTTTATAGCAAATGCACCAGATGGATTATTTGGTTATTTACAAGAAATAAACGGATGCTATAGCATACCAATTTTAACTATAATTGTAGTTGGATATTTAACTAAACGTGTACCAGCTAAAGCTGCAAATATTGCTATTGTTTTAGGTGCAACTTTATATATAATTAGCCAATTTATATTAAAGCCTTATGTTTTTGGAAAAGATAATTATCCTCATTTTCTCCACGTAATGGCAATTTTGTTTGTGTTGAATGTTATTGTAATGCTAATAATAGGTAAGCTTTCACCAAGAACTGTGGACTATGAACAAAAATTTACACAAGAGGTAGATATAACGCCTTGGAAACATGCTAAACTTGTAGGGGTTATTGTAGTAATAATTGTGGTTACGTCATTTATTTATTTTTCGTAAAGTTTAAAAAGACAGATGTCTCTTAATTCAATAGAAAAAGAAACTTATAATTGTTAAGTCAAAAGTATGAAGGATTTATTTACTAGTATTAAAGATTAATACTTAAACTTAGCAAGAATACTTCTTACATCGCTATTATCTTTTTGCTTAATTAAAAAGGGCTCCAATTGCTCTTCATGTGTTATCTGTTCGCTTTTATCTATAAAACCATACCCTAAATATGCTCCGTTTTTTATAATAACAAATGCCTCTTCTTCGGGAGTTCTGCCTTTTTCTTTAATAATACGATCTTGACTTTTATTTATAATATCGCAAATAGCATTAGTAACACGTTCATTATAAAGCTCTACAGACTCGTCTCCTCTACAAATGCCATTACAATTAGTAATAGTATGATGAGAACAAAAGTCTACACCCTCTTGTAAGTGGCAAAATTTAGGACACAAATTAAACTGCTCGCAAACACGTTCTAAAAACAATCTAATATCGCGCACACTATACAATGTAATAATAGGTTTGGGTGTGGCTTTTGCTGCATTAATGGCTAAATGCATAACATTATTTCTATCTTGGTAGCTAAAAATAGAATAGCCTTTTGGTGTCCGTTTAGAGGCCTTATTATATTGAGGAAAATGATGCTTAATAGCTGCATCTTCCATTAATAAAGCCAGTAACTCGCTACCAGATAATTCAAAATCAATATCTGCCGTTTCTCTAACCATATCTAAAGATTTTTGCGCTTTGCTGTAAAAATGACTCAAAACCCTTTTTTTAATATCTTTAGCCTTTCCAACATATATAATTGTGCCTTTTTTATTTTTAAAATAATAAATACCAGTAGCGTTTGGCAAGGCATTAAATACCTTATTAGGTAGGTTAGGAGGTAAGGTTGCCTGTTTATTGTTTTTATTTAAAAAATCTTTAAAAATAGGGTCTGCATTTTCCTGTTTCTGTAGAAGTTTAAATAAAATAACAGTGGCTTCTGCATCACCGCGAGCACGATGTCTGTCTACAAGATTTATGTTTAGAGCTTTGCATAATTTTCCTAGGCTATAACTACGGTGTCCAGGTATTAATTTTCTACTTAAACGAACAGTGCAAAGTTTTTTGCGAGTAAACGCTATACCTAATAATTTAAACTCACCTTGTATAACATTATAATCAAAATTAACATTATGAGCCACAAATATGGCATCTTTGGTAATCTCTAAAATAGTATCTGCTATTTCAGAAAATTCAGGAGCATTAGCAACAGTGCCATTATCTATACCAGTTAAAGCTGTAATATGCTCTGGAATAAAACAATTTGGGTTTACAAGCGATGTAAACTCATCTACAACAACATTACCATCGTATTTAAAAATAGAAATCTCAGTAATACGGTTACTGCGTCCAGAGGTTTCAACATCTATAATAGTATATAACAAATCTTCTTTTTTTTAGCAGGATAAAGATACAGGATTTAATAAGTAAATAGAAAAGAATTTATACAACTGCTCTAACTCTTCAGTTTAGAATAAACGTATTTAAAAATTAATAAAAACAATATATTTTGCTATATACATTATACAATAAATAAAGGAGTCGTATTATTGTATTAATATAATAGAACAAACTAAATTATGACAGCAAACATGCTAATAGTAATCGCTTCAATTTTTGGTGCTTTAGGCATTATTTTAGGTGCTTTTGGTGCTCATGCACTTAAAAAACAATTTACACCAGAGCAAATGCAAAGCTTTGAAACAGGTGTTAAATACCAAATGTATCATGCTATTGTACTCTTAATTTTAGGATTTCAATTGCCTATGGAAACGACATTAGAGTATGTAATTGTTTGGTGTTTTTGTATAGGCATCATTTTATTTTCGTTTAGTATTTATGGGTTATGTATTTCTTCGGCTAAAGGAAATAAAATTAAAATTCTAGGGCCAATTACACCAATAGGTGGTTTATGTTTGTTAACAGGTTGGATACTGTTATTGGTTCATTTTATTTAAAAAAAAAGCTGAAAAACTCGCTATGCATGTTGGTGTAATCTATTATTAGAAGATTATTGTCAGTTCGAGTGCAATTCCCTTTTGGGAATTTAGTATCGAGAACGATTTGAGTTATAAAACTTCTCGATACAATTTCTCGTACCTCGAAATCACTCGAACAGACAACATTTAGATTAATAAAAAAGAAGTACATTTAACCCTAAATATAATATTGAATATCCGTAATCCATCATAAAATCTACTGTCACCCTAAACTAGTTTCAGGTTCTCACCATGAAGCATCTATGTTTTTAGATGTTATATGATACAGCAACAAGTTCAGCATGACGTTATGTAGCATTATCATACAAAACGAATAATCAAATATTAAATAGACACAAACAAATTATTAATGAATATGATGAATAAAATTTTAACCCTACTATTGTTCTGTTTTCTTTTTAACTGTAATAACAACTCTAAAAAAACAAAAGAAGTAATAGAAGAAGTACAACAAGAGCAAGAAGTGAAACTAGTAAAAGAAAAGAAGGCAGTTAAACCTATTAAACAAATACATAATATCCCTTTTCTTACAGATATAAAAACTTTAGAACAAGATACAAGTGCAAACCCTATCGAAAATTTTAAAAAGACAGCTACAACCAAGGCTAATAAAAGTATTGTACTAACTAAGGCCAATATAAAAACAGCTTTAGAAGATGCTAAACAATACAAGCATACCGTAATAGTAGTAGGGACACATACTATTGTTAAGGTTATAGATTATGCTAATTGTAAAGTATCTGCATCTTGGGGTGCATGCATGCCTTATGTAAAAGGTTATGTAAAAAAAGGAGGTTTACAACCAAAAATCGACTATGCTAATAATATTATAGGGCTTCCAGACACTCAAGAACGTGTTATGTATATGTTTAATTAATGTAAATAAAGGCACTTAGTTTATAAGTTTAAACAGTTTTTTTAATTAAAATAAAACCATCCTATTTTGGATGGTTTTTGTTTTAAATGTTTTTTATGTCTTAAATTATGTTGTCTGTCGATAAAATACAGCCAATGATATAATTTTTTTAAAAATAATAGCGGTATTGTCTTATCTTCAACCTATTAAATACAACTTCATAAATCCCTCAAATCATGAAAAAACACCTACTTTATGTTTGCCTAATTGTTATTACGTTTTCACAAACATTATATGCGCAAACAGCCCCACAACACAACAAGAAAGTTATAGGCTATTATGCACAATGGGCTATATATGCCAGAGATTACAATGTGCTAGATATTGAAGCCGACAAGTTAACTCACTTGTTATATGCTTTTTTCGATACAAAGTATGATGCAGCTACAGACTCTGGCTATATACAAACCTTAGATGATTATGCAGATTTTCAGCATAACGAAAGTGGCCTACACGCATTTGATGCTCCTGTAAAAGGAAACATAGGAGACCTTAAATTATTAAAACAAAACTATCCGCACTTAAAAGTTATTATTTCTTTAGGTGGTTGGACACGCTCTCAAGCTTTTCCAGACATTGCAAAATCGGCCAATGCTAGAACAACCTTAGCACAAAGTATGGTTGATTTTATGACCAATTATCCATGGATAGATGGTTTCGATTTAGACTGGGAGTTTCCGGTACAAGGCGGAATTGATGGAACAGAATCTGTTGGAGGTGTTTTAATACCTGCACAACCACATTATCCAGACGATCATAAAAATCTGGTACTATTATTAAAAGAAATGAGAACCGTTTTTGATGCTAATAGCATGCAGAATAAAATCATTTCTATGGCAGCAGGAAATAACGTTACCAACTTATTACCAACGCATGTAGGGCCAGGAACAGAAGCTATGCATGGCGTTACAGAAAATGTTTTTGATTATTGCGATTTTGTAACCTTTTTTGGTTACGATTTTGGAGGTAACTGGTACGATAAAACATGTTATAATGCCCCTCTATACGGAGGTGATCACGCCGAAGACCCATTAAATAGAGGCGCAGGCAATCCAAATCAAGTTATGGATGGACTTGTTGGATTATATTTAAACGGATTGCAAGTGCCTACAGATAAATTAGTTATGGGTATTCCTTTTTACGGCAAACTATTTGAAGGTGTTGCTAACACTGGCGCTGTATCCGGATTGCCAGGATTATACGAAGCCGCGCCACGAACAAACAATCCAGCCTGTAACAATCCGCAACCACCACAAGGTACTTGGGACGCAGCCAATTGCGAAAATTCGGGCTCAATAGAATTTTGCGATTTATTTCAAGGTATAGGTACAAACACACACCATTATTTAGATACTACAAACCCATTACAAGTATCTTCGGCAGCTGCGGCTAATGGCTGGGTAAGGTATTGGGATGATACAGCAAAAGTACCTTACTTGTATAATGCGACGACTAATAAATTTATTTCCTATGACGATAACCAATCTATAGACCTAAAAGTAAAATATGCTCTATCAAAAAACTTAGGAGGTGTCATGATTTGGGAACTCTCTCAAGATGCCAGAAACAATTCTAGTAATAGTTTACTTAATACAATAGACAATTCGTTACAATTTGCAGATTACGATTTAACTATTAATTTTAAAGATGCTGCAAACAACCCATTGCAAGGTGTTGTAGTAGAATTAAAAGATGAAAACAATACTATATTAGAAACCTTAACTGCTAATGCCTCTGGGCAAGTTGTTTTTGCAAATAAACCAGGCAATGTACCTTATACTGTAAATTACACATTAACCAATTATGCCTTTTTACCTAACAGTATAACGTATGCTGCTTTAGAGTTTAATGAAGATAAAGTGGTAAATGTTACAGGATCCGATCAATTAGTTTCCATAACGGGTTCGGTAACAGAAAACAATGTATTGTTAACCGATGTAGATATTGTATTAAAAGACACCACAACAGGCAATGAATTAAGTAGAGTAACTTCCGCAGATGGTAATTATAGTTTTACAGATGTAATTAGTGGAAACGATTATACCATTACAGCAGAAAAAGACTTTTTCTCATTTACTAGCCTAGTACATGCTAATGTAACCACCAATCTAACAAATCAAGAGATTCTAGCCACTAGAAATACACATACTATTAGTGGTACTATTCTAGCAGGAGCTAACCCATTACAAGGCGTAACCGTTACGGTGTCTGGAAACGGACAAAATTATACAGATACAACAGATGCTTCAGGAAGCTATGCAATAGCTAACCTTTTAGCAGGTTATAATTATACAGTAACACCTAACTTAAACAGCATTGTTTTTCTTCCAGCCAATGCACAAGCCAATACACTAGATGCAGACCAAACCTTTAATTTTGTTCAAAACTTAGGCTTAGTCTACGGTACTGTTAAAAATGGAAGTACGCCAGTAGATGGCGCTATAGTAACATTAATAATGCCTTGGACAGATGCTTCACATCCTTACGTTGCACTTACTGCAACAACCAATGCACAAGGCGAATACTATTTTACAGAAACACAGTTAGATGGGTACGCGACTATATCTTCGTTAAAATTAAATGATTACGAAAATAACAGTACCGTATATTTACCAACCGATATCGCAAACATTCCTGTGCCAACCACAGCAACAGAATATAATTTTAACTCCCAGCCAGTATCTCCAGAGATTACAATAAATCAACCCAATCAATCTGTAGTTTCTATAGCATCAGGAGGAACGGTTAATTTAGAAGCTTTAGTAGGCTTAACCTTTAATGATGGAACAACCACACTAAGCTCGGTAACATTCGATGTGGATGGTACAACAATAACGCATAGTAACACAAATGATACATATACAGGTGTTTGGACACCTTTAAATTCCGATTTTGGAGCCAGTCATACCTTTACAGTAACAGCAGAAGATTCTAATGGTGTAAGCGTTACAGAAATGTTTACTTTTAGTTTAGAATGTTCAGGAGTAGGGTGCCCAAATATACCACCAACAATAACTTTAAATGCGCCAACAAGTACCACACTAAATCAAAACGGAGGCTTTCAAAATATACCAATAGAGGTTACAGTTACCGATACAGATGGAACAGTAGCATCAGTTACTATTACTATAAATGGTAATACTGTGGCTATGGTTGCAGGTACCAATAATACGTACAGTTATACCTTTACACCAACAGCATACCAAAGTTACCCAATGGTAATTACAGCTGTAGATAATGAAGGTGATTCGTCTACATTAAACGAAAGCTTAACTATTATAGATTCTATATTTACACCACTACCAAGCGGAAATATTGTGCTAGGTTATGCCCATTCGTGGGAAAATGCCAGTGCGCCATTTTTATATTTTAACGAGATGCAAAACACAAAATTTAATGTAGTGATGTACTCGTTTATAGAAACAGTAGGGCAGAACGGTTATACACCGCAATTAACCATAAACTCTAATAGATATTTAACCAATGGTGTGTTCGATAGTCAATTATTAAAAGACGATATTAATGTATTACGAAGTCAAGGCATTCCCGTAATAGCGTCCATAGGAGGGCAAAACGGACATGTAGAGCTAAGTACTACAGCTCAAAAAGACGAATTTGTACAAGGGCTTAAAGACATTATAGACGAATACCAGTTTGATGGTATCGATTTAGATTTTGAAGGCGGCTCTATGAATTTTGGAGCAGGCGCCTTAACCGATTTTTCTTATGCTTCGTTAAGTCCATACCCTAAATTAAAAAATGTAGTAGATGCCTTTAAAGAGTTAAAACAACATTACGGAAGTAATTTTATAATGACCTGTGCACCAGAAACCTTTTACGTGCAAGTAGGCTATTCTACATATAGTGGCATTGCAGGAGCATTTTTACCAGTAATACATAATTTAAGAGACGAGCTAGACCTTATTATGGTACAACTATACAATACAGGTTCTATAAATGCTTTAGATGGTACAGCATATTCGCAAGCTACTCCAGATTTTTTAACGGCTATGACCGATATGTTAATAACAGGCTTTAATGTGTCTACCACAGGTTTTAATTTTCCAGGTTTACCAGCCTCTAAAATAATGGTTGGTATCCCATCCTGTCCAGCAGCGGCTCCAGCAGGCGGTTATATTCAGCCAACAGAAGCCATAAAAGCGTTAGATTATTTAAGGTTTGGTACAGATTTTACAGGACGAAATTACACCTTGCAAAATGGCAATCACCCCAATTTGCGAGGGGTAATGACTTGGTCTATTAACTGGGATGTCGCAGCTGGTTGTGCTTCTGCTAACGAATTTGGCAATAGCTACTGGAACTATTTTAATGCGACACTTGGTGCTTTACCAAAAGTCTATTTACAAGGCGCAGCTCTTAACCCCAATACAGGAGAAGAAACCCTTATGCGAGACGATTTAAGAGTAGAAGGCTTACTGCCAACCACAAGCCCATATAGCGTAGCACCAGCAACCTGTAATGCGTCTGTATTTAATACTACAGGACCAAATGCTATTGTAGATTGGGTTCTGGTAGAATTACGTAACGCTGCCGATAATACAGCAGTAGTAATACAACAAAGTGCCTTATTACAGCGCGATGGCGATGTAGTAGCTACAGATGGCGTGTCTCCTTTAAGCTTTACACAAATAGCAGGAAACTATTATGTAGCTATAAAACACTATAACCATTTGGCTATAATGACGACAAATACCATTGCCCTTTCGGGAGTAGCACGTACTATAGATTTTACAGATGCTAGTAACCTAATTACTTACGGTACCAATGCACAAACAAGTTTTGGTATGCCAAGCGGATTATTAGGTATGTGGGGCGGCGATGCCAATGGCGATGGTAAGTTAAATTACCTTGGGGCAGTTTCCGATGTGCCTGCAATACGAAGTCAAGTTTTTAACGATCCCGATAACTCTATATTTGGTGGCCCAGCTGTAGCAACATACCCTTCGCAAGGCTATTCGCCTACAGATGTAAACCTGTCAGGGTATACTCTTTATTCTGGTAGCTCTAGCGATGTATTATATATAAGAAATAACATTTTTAATAACCCCTCAAATGCCGTGTTTGGTGGCCCACCAGTGCCTACTTTCATTTTTGAACAACAATTACCAGAAGGCGGAAACTAAATTCTGGTAATTTTTAATTCTTTTGATGGCTAATTGTAATAAATTAGCCGAAAACCACCCAAAATTGGGTGGTTTTCTATTTTATAGTACTAACTATGAGTAGGTTATGTTTAAGGTAAGCTGAGGTTACGGATTTCCGTAGTTTTAAAAACGAGATTTCAGTTATTATTGTTTAGTAATTAATAGTATATTTATGGGCATTCTTCCCTATAAGAATATATAATATTATTTAGAAAATAACCCATGCATAAGTGCTGTTATGCTTAAAATAGCCTTTTGCTAGTATCACATTATACTCAAAAAACAAATGACAAAAAGTAAAAACAACTTTAAAATCTGGATGGTACGCGCAGGTCGTGGAAGTTATTTAATAGAAGAATTTTTAAAAGAAAACATTGTAGCCATTGGTTGGAACGCTATTGGGCCTTTGGAAGAAGGCACAACCTTAAAAACCATAAAAGAGAAACTAAGCGAAGCTTACCCAGATGATTCAGATAATAGAATTAGAATGAGCGCTGGGCAATTGTTTCGAATGTTTAAAGAATTTAAAGTAGGCGATAAGGTGGTGACTTACGATTCTGATTCTAGAGTTTATTACCTAGGTAATATTGTTTCAGGGTACCAATACAGCGAAAAACAAACCTATCGCCATTACAGAACAGTAGAATGGATAGAAGAACCAATATCTAGAGACGAACTTTCAGTATCCTCTAAAAATACTTTAGGTGCTATTTTAACCATTTTTGAGATTCCTTTAACGATTTGGGAGGAATTAATAGAAGCGCATCCTAGCTTCATTTCAGAAGAAGAGCAAGCGGATTTAAATGATGTTATTGGAAAGCTTGAACATGAAAGGATAATTTTAGAAAAGGAATATAATATTATTACTAATAATATAGAAGATCAACTAGAAGACATAAAAGAAGACGTCATTTCCCGTTCTAATGAATTCATTAAAGACCTTATTGTAAAATTAGAATGGCACGAGCTAGAAAAACTAGTAGCAGGGATATTACAAGCTATGGGCTATAAAGCACGATTAACAGGACGAGGCCCAGACTTAGGAAGCGATATCATCGCCTCGCCAGATGGTTTAGAAATGACAGAACCTATTATAAAAATAGAAGTAAAACATAAAATAAAAAGTAAAGAAAAAATAGGCGCACCAGACATAAGAAGTTTTGTAGGCGGTTTACGTAACACTACCAAAGGCATATATGTATCTTCAACAGGGTTTTCTAAAGACGCTAAAATGGAAGCCGAACGCGCTAACTTTCAAATCACACTAGTCGATTTAGACCGTTTGGTAGAACTACTTATAGAATATTACGAAACATTAGATTCCGAAAGTAGAGCGTTAGTGCCTTTAAAGCGCATCTATTGGCCAGTATAAAAAACAAATACAGAATATATTTTACATTATATACATAGTAATTAATAGAAAGGGCTAAACAACAAAAATTGAGTATTAATAAATAAATGCAGGTTGTATAGTTTAAACTAAAGAAATGTTACAAATAACAGTATTAATAGCAACCTCTATGAAAAGAAGCCATTGGCTTATAAATAGGTGTTTGCTATCTGTATATAATCAAAAAGAAATTAATCCAGAAAAAATTAATATTCTTATAGTAGACGATAATAAAGAAGAAAAAGAATATAATATAATTAAAGCTGCAGTTAAAAATAAAAGAAAAGCAATTAAACTGCCCAGCACCCATTTTAAAACCAGAATAATAAGAAACTTAAAAACAAAGAATAACTCTGGTACGGGAGCTTGGAATACTGGTATTTTAGAAACGTATAAAATATATAAAGAAGGCTTTATTTCTATCTTAGATGATGACGATGAATACTTACCCAATCATTTATCAGACTGTATTTCAAGAATTGAAGAAAATACACTAGCCGTATTTCAGAGTTTAGAATGGAAAAACCCAGATAGCTCTACAGTAAAATTCACTTTAAATAAAAAAATAATAACACCAGCACACTTTTTTATCGGTAACCCTGGAATACAAGGCAGTAATATGTTTTTTAAAACAAAAACTTTAATAGACATTGGTGGTTTTGATGAGTTATTACCAAATACAACCGATAGAGACCTAATGATTCGGTTTTTAAGACATGTAAACACAATTCAAGGAGCTATAAATAGTGTCGTAGTAATTCCATCATTAGGGGTAATACATTACAATCACAATAAAGAGAAAGTAAATAACAATTTAAATGAAAAACAAAAAGGGTTAGATTTATTTTATAACAAATACAAAAACAAATTTTCGTCAGAAGCTTACAAGCAATCTTTACAAAGAGCAGTTAAATACTTTAATTATCAATATTCTAAATAGTAATGAAAGAACAGATAGTTATTAATATGCCTTTAAAAAATGGTGCATTTACACTTGTTAGAGCAATAAATTCCATATTAAATCAAAAAAATGTAAAACGTGAAATAATTATTTTAATAGGTAATGATAATTCTACAGATACCTCGTTACACATATTAAAATCGTTTACAGCAAATAAAAATATTAAAGTACACCATCTTAATTTTAATACCTCCTACAAAACTAGAAATTATCTATTGAATTATACACGATTACATTTTCCTAATTGTGTGTTAATTGGAAGATTAGATTGCGATGACTATTTATATAACAATACAGTTTTATCTGCCGTAGAAAAAATATTTGAAGCGACAAATTGCGATGTTTTAATAGCAGGAAACAAACAAGGAAAGAATAATGTAATATTAAAAGGAGCAAACAAAGCAGATAAGAGATTATTAAATAATACGTATTTAAAATCCAGATTGTATAACATGAGTATTGGTAAAGCAGAGGCAGAGTTGCCATCATGTAACACGTTTATTAAGCCATCTGTAACTGTAAATTACCCCGAAATAGAGAGCGCAGAAGATCATTGGTTTACAATAGAACTCCTTTTAAATAAAGAGAGACTAAATATAAATATAGCAGAACATTTAATTTACTGTGTGTACTCTTTAGATGGTAATTTAACAGAAAATAACCTAGTTAATAATTACTATTATAAAAGTAGAAAAGCCTTATACCAATACTTTATTAACCAGTTAGAGAAATGACTACAAGACAAAAAAAAGCATTACACATTTTATTAAATTTTGATAAGCAAAATTATCAGCTCCTTGGAGAAGGAGCTACCTCTGTGGTTTTTAATACAAACCATCTTGTTTACAAAGTTTTCTTGTTAGATAATATAGAAGCGTTAAGTTATAAAAGAGAGATGTTAAATGCTTTTAGATCTAAATTTCATTTATTTAATAACTCAAACTTCTTTTATCCTATACAAGAGTTTATAGAAGTAAATAAAAATACTTTAATCCTTATATACCCTTTTGAAAGTAGTGAGCGATGTGTTGGTTTTGATTATGAGGAAATTCAAGACTTTCTGGTAGAATGCTGGCAAAAAAGAATAATATTTCAAGATATAAAACCAGACAATTTTATTAGAGTAAAAAATAATTTAAAATGGATTGATTACGAACCAGATAAATTTACAGATAATCTATTTTTAAACATGGCGACGAGAGCCTTTATTTATTGCAAATACAGTTTTAAGGATTTAAGTAGTTTAAACAAGTTGTGTAGGAGTGCAATTAATAATTTCTCTTTGCCAGAGCTAAATGGTTTGCAGAGTTTTATTAATAGAATTTATTCGAAAATAATATTTTGCGAAAGTAAACACACTTTACCCGTTAAAAAAGTAGAAACTAAAGAAATACATTATAAAAGCCTAGATATAGCTTTAAAACAAATAGCTTTTGATGATGAAAATACTTTTTCCATACCTTATTCTAATACGATTAATCCTGATGAATTATTCTTCTATTTAATAAAACAAAAGCTTCATTTAAACAGTATAAATTTTGATACTGTAATGTTAAGTGAGGATAACTACTTTACTCCCAAAAAAGCGATATTGTCAGTTTCTAAATTGAAAAACCCCAAACATAATGTTTCTCTAATTATAAAAGCATGCATTCAAGACTGTGAAATAATTTATCAAGCAACAAAGCACATTATAAAACAAATAGCTTCTCCAAATAATTTTAATGAGAAAATTATTGCATTAGATAGTCGAGAATCTGAGTTTCTAAGAGAATATAATAGTCATGGTAATTGGAGTAAATTAATTACAGAAGTAAATAAACTAATAGACGAAGGTATTATTGATAAAGTTATATTTCCAGAGAGTGAAGATGCTAGAAAAATAAATAAACAATATTTTGAATTAAATACTAATAAAACACATACCTACAAAGGTGTGCCAGTAGTATCTCAATTGTATGCTTTTGAGGAAGTTGAAAATAATTATATTTTGCAATTGGATTGTGATGCAATCATTGGGAGAATTAATAAAAAACACTCTTTTTTAAAGGATATGATTGCTGTAATGGATAGTGATGAAACTGTTATTTCAGTTGGGTTTAATATTTATAAAGGAGATAAAACAGAATATATACCTTATTTTGGTTTTGAGGCCGGAGGATTTGTTCCAGAGGTTCGTTTTTGTTTATTAAACAGAGAACGTTTACATAAACAACTGCCTTTATCTAATAAGTTATTTAATAACAATTTAAAGTTAAGCTGGTATCGCTCTTTAGAATTAAAACAAAAACAAGCAAATGTATGTTCTATTAGAGGAGGGAGCTCAGAATCATTTTTTATCCACCCACCAAATTTTAAAAAAAAGGATAAAGATGTTTGGTTCACTAAAGTTGATAGAGTAGAACAACTACAGATTCCTGAAACACAAGCGAATCAATTTGACCTTATAGATTCTTATTATAACTGGACAAATCCAAAGCGTAATGAAGATCTAGTAATAATATCTTGTTTTAGAGATGTAAGCCTTCCTAGGTTTTTAAGATACTGGTATTCATTAACCAGTCAAACCTTTCAAAACTGGGGGTTGATATTAATTGATGACCAATCTGAAAATGGAATTTCTTATTTTATTAAAGAATTGATTAAACCTTACAGCGATAAAGTGACTTTTATAAATAATAAGTTTAAAATGGGGTCTGCTCACAATATCTACAAGGGGATCCATTATTTTATGAATAATCAAAACTCTATAGTTGTAGTACTTGATGGAGATGATGCGTTAATAGGGAAAAAGGCTCTAAAAAACCTTTACGAAAAATACTATTATAATAAAGCAGATGTAGTAATTGGTAAAATGTATAGAACAGATAAATTACATGCACATTATAATTATACACCAAATTTTATTAACCCTCGATTATATGGAGGGAATGTATGGCAACATATTAGAAGTTTTAAAAAATATTTATATGACTCGTTAGGGTTTGAAGACCTTAAAATTAAAAATGAAAACCAAAATATTCAAGATGTTTTATTATCGAAACGATTTAGTGAGAAAATGGTTTTTCCAGAATATTGTTGTGATTTTTCATATATGATACCTATAGTTGAAATGTCTAGTAATCCAATATGGATTAATCATTTTAATGTTTTACACGATAGAACCACAATAAACACAACGGAAGTTAAAAAGCTAAAAAACAAAATAATAGATGAGATTTTATTAAAGAAACCAAAATCGCAAAAAGATGTTTTTATAGGAAGAAAAACATTTTTACCAAATCTAAAAAAGATTGAAATAGATATAACATACGAGTGTAATTTAAAGTGTATAAATTGTAATAGATCTTCAACGCAAGCACCAATTAAAACAGGAATGACTCTAGCCCAAATAGAAGAATTTGTTAAAGAATCAATCAGTTTAAATAAAAAGTGGGAACTTATAAATTTACTGGGAGGGGAGCCAACTATTCATATAAATTTCATTGAAATTGTAAATTTAATTTTATATAACTATATCATTCCATATTCACCAAATACTATATTACAAATTACAAGTAATGGTTTTGGTGATATTGTTAATAATAAGCTTAATTTAATACCTAAACATACTAATATAATTATAGATTACGCTTCATTTAAAGACGAGAGAGTTGTGCCTTATTTTTCTCCATTTAATGATGCACCAATAGATAATAAAGAATTAAATGATAAGGAATACAATAAAGGATGTTGGGTAACATCATACTGTGGTATAGGTTTAAATCAATTAGGTTATTACCCATGTGGTGTAGCTGGAGGCATAGATCGTGTTTTTGAAAAAAAAATGGGTGTTAAAAAATTAGTGAATGTTGATGAATCCATTGCAGATTTATTAGATGAATTTTGCAGGTACTGTGGAAATTTTACAGATTATAGTGTAAATCAAGGAAATTTCATCCCTAGGCACGAAAAAGCTGCTGTAGAAAAGCCTAAGATGTCTTTAACGTGGAAAAAACAATACAAAATATATAATGGAAAAAAATAAAGTTATCTTATTGCTTAGCGGAGGTATTGATTCTACAACATTATTAGCAAAATTAAAAGATGAAAAAAAAGACGTATTGGCAATTAGTTTTTCATATAACCAGAAACATGGAATTGAATTAGAGTATGCAAAGAAAAATGCAAAGAAATATAATGTTATAAATCATAAGATAATTATGTTAGATAGTCAATTATTTTGTGATTCAGCACTTGTTAACACTAATAAAAACCTTTCTATTTATAAAAAAGGTGATAAGCCTAACGGTCAAGAAAATGCTTATGTACCTTATAGAAATTTAATTTTTTTAAGCTTAGCTTTAAGTTTGGCTGAATCTTATAAAATAAATGAGGTTTATGTTGCATTTAATAAAGATGATAGTAGAAATTTTTGGGATTGTTCTAATTCCTTTTTATTAAAACTGCAATCTATTTCTAAGAATACCAATACTAAAATAGAAGCACCATTAATTAATTTAACAAAAGCTGAAGTTATTACATTGGCAAATGAATTAAATGTCGACTTAAGTGAAACCATTAGTTGTTACCATCCAAAATATAATAAAGAATGTGGTCAATGTCTTAGTTGTTTATTAAAAAGAGAAGCTATAAGTGACTTTTAAAATGGATAAACCCTAATGTTAATTATTATCTAAAAATGAGGCTTTTTTCCTGTAAAGGGAGTAATTATGCAGATATTTAGTGCCAGATACTAACCAATGAATAAACAAACCAACGCCTTAGGTGTAGAAAAGATTAGTAAGCTACTGTTAAAACAAGGCATACCAGCCGCTATAGGTATTTTGGTTATGTCTGTAAACATGATAGTAGATACTATTTTTGTAGGCCGCTGGATTGGTGTTTTAGCTATAGCAGCCGTAACCGTAGTATTGCCAATCGCCTTTTTAATATCGTCTATAGGCATGGGTATTGGCATTGGCGGAAGCTCCATAATTTCCAGAGCCTTAGGCGCAGACAATGCAACAAAAGCCTTTAAAGTCTTTGGAAACCAAATAAGTTTAACCGTAGGTTTATCGATTCTATTTGTATTTCTAGGCACGTTTTTCTGCTTACCAATATTAGAACTCTTTGGAGCCAAAGGAGACATTACAGCTCCTGCTACCAGTTATTTTCATGTTATAGTATGGGGCGTACCATTTCTAGCATTTGCTATGATGGGGAATCCTGTAATTAGAGCAGTTGGTAAGCCTAATTATGCCATGTTTACACTAATATTCCCAGCCATTGCTAATATTGCTCTAGATGTCGTCTTTATAAAGTATATGGATTTAGGGATGTATGGTGCAGGTTTAGCAACAGCAATATCTTATGCCGTATCGGGTTTATTTGTATTGTGGTTTTTCCTGTCTAAACATTCCGAGTTAAAAATAATTCCTAAATACTTTGCTATTAATTGGCCAATTCTAAAAGAAATTGTGGCTTTAGGCGGTGTAACAGTAGTTAGGCAAGGCACCATAAGTATATTAGTAATTGTATTAAACTATACACTTTTTAAATATGGAGGCGAACTCTCTATTGCTGTATATGGTATTATTAATAGAGTCATGCTATTTGCCTTATTTCCTGTTCTTGGAGTTGTACAAGGCTTTTTACCTATAGCAGGTTATAATTACGGTGCTAACGATGTAAAGCGTGTAAAACAAACTATAAACACAGCTATTCTTTATGGTACAGCTATAGCCACACTTATATTTATAATTATCATGATGTTTCCAAGGCAGCTTGTTGGCATTTTACAGAAGACCAAGCCTTGTTACAAGCTACGCCCAATGCCCTAATTATTGCATTTTTAGCAACTCCAGTAATAACTACACAGCTTATAGGATCTGCTTATTTTCAGGCCGCAGGTAAAGCATTACCAGCATTAATTTTAACCTTATTAAAGCAAGGTATATTTTTAATTCCTTTGGTGTTTTTTCTACCTAAATTTTATGGTATAAATGGGGTGTGGATGGCGTTTCCTATCGCCGATATTTCATCTACACTAGTTACTTATTTGTATTTAAAGAAAGAGATAAAGCTAAACTTAAAATAGAAGGAATGTAACCTCTTTTTAAGCATTTAAAAGCATATTTTTAATTTGTTCTAAATCTAACCCTTCAAAATAATTAGCAAGCGGTAGCATTCCATCTATCGCTAAAGTAATAAGTGCTGTTGTAACTTCTCCATTACTAAGTAAATACTCTTCAATAATAGTTTCTTTATCTATATCAATAATTAAAAGCAAAGCAGCGACTACTATACCTGTTCTGTCTTTTCCAGATAAACAGTGTATTAAAACAGGGTATTGAAGTTTTGGGTTTTCAAAAGTTTTTATAATACTGTTTAACCAGTGTTTTACTTCCTTTTGGCTAGTATCATATTTTTCAATGTTGTTAGCCATAGAAAAATGTAGGTAGTTACAATTAAAGTCTTCAAAATCTGCACGTTTGCGTAAGTTAATAATAGTTTTACAGTGTGCTATTTCTAAAATGTCTTTTACATAATCTATACTACCACCTCTATATAATTTACCTTCAGGATGCACTTGTTTACCTAAAATGAGGTTAATGTATGCCCCAACATCTCTAAAATTTACGCATCCTTCTGTATAATCTAAGCCCATAAGTAATACTTCTTAAGCTTATAAAACTAGTCTATTTAATTTATAATTAAAGTGTAATCGATATCATTAATATCTAATAGTTTATATATTGATGGTGTTTTAGTGGTTAAAAGTGTTTTTAACTCTTTAATTTCTTGAGTATTAAATATTAAAAGTAAGTTTTTTTGTAACGAAGGAATAGGAATGCGTCTTTTTAGTTTAGAGCAAGCATATTTTTGCCCAGCATGGTCTAATTCTATATTAAGAATATAATTTTTAAAGGCATCAAAATCGTCTTGATTAAATTCAAAAAAAAGGTTGTTAAATATTAATTGGTAGCTATTACAGCCTTTACATATAGATAATTCCCCACTTTTTACTGTAGCTATTGTTTTTAGTTTATGGCACATGTTTTATTGTTTTAATCAATTAATAGCAATCCATTTTTAGTTGTCCCGAATTTTCAAGCGTACTTAAAGAACAATTTAATTGCGTTGTTATTATCTGCTCTAAAGTTTGTAATACGGCATTTTGCATAGACACAGAGCCACATAACATAATAATACTGCCGTTTTGTATTGCTTTGCTTATAAAGTCTTTTTGCTCTAATAATAAATCTTGTACATATATTTTTTTATCGTAAACTCTAGAATAGGCCACATGTATACTAGATAAGGTTTTATTTGCAAAAGCATTATCTACTAATTGGGAGTACATACCAAAGGACTCTTGTGTACGGCCTCCCCAAAATAAATGTGTTTTTATTTGTTTCTTGTTGTCGTTAATCATGCCTAAAAATGGCGCTATGCCTGTACCGTTAGCAATCATTATAACTTCTTTGGCGTGTTTAGGGATATAAAAATTAGGGTTACGTTCTATAGTTGCAGTAATCATGTCGTTTGTTTTTAATTGGTAGAGTATATTAGAGCATTTACCTAACTCATGCTTTTTAACACTTAATACAATAGAGTCATTTAATTTGCCTATAGAGTAGAGGCGCTTTACAGGATCGTTATTTGGGTAAATAGCTAATAAGTCTCCAGAGGTAAATGGAGTACGTTTAGTAGGTTTTAACGTTAATAAAAAAGAGTGGTCTATATTTAATGGACTTTTATTTTCTACTAAAAACGTGGTGTCTTTTTTTCTAGATTTGGTATTAGGTATAGGAGATAACTTTAATGTTAAACCAACACTTTTACTCCATTGTTTTGCCCATTCTTTAAAGACTTCAAAAGATTGATTGTTTATTTTACATAAAGGGCGATTAGGAATAAAATTTGGATGTAATTGTAGCATTGCATCTACCATTAATGCATATTTACAATATTTAGGGTATATAAGGGACCCAAACCCAACTACCGAATAATTAAGTGTGTTTTCTACAGGTGTATTATGTACCAGTTTTTTAAAATGCTTGGCATTGCTTGGAGCTTCGCCATCACCATAGGTTGCAGTAAAAATAATTAAATGCTTTGCTTTTTTGTAAGTACTATAATGGTTTAATTCTGATATGTAAGCCGTTTTTTCGTTAGTAATTAAGGCGTTATAAAAAGTAGTGGCAAAATTAAAAGTGCTTCCTGTTTCTGAGCCTACAAGTATAATAAATTCTGCGTTGTCTTTACTGTAACGATTATGGGGTAAGGGGCTTTTCTTTTTGCGTTTTAAAGTCATTGCAAAACCCGAATAAATAAAAAATAAAATAGCAATACAGGTTATTAATAAAATAATAGACCATAATATATTGCCCTGCCCTGTATGTAATATAAAACTCCATCTCGATAATGTTGCCATTAACGTGTTCTTTTTCTCGCTTATTATTTGCCCAGTGTATTGATTTACTAATAGTTCACGGTTTAATAATTTAATTGAGAAAAAATCCTCGACATCTTTAGAAAAGGGAAACTCTACAGATTTTACTGTATTTAATGTAATTGTTTTAAAAAGAGCAAAATCTGTAGTATTTATTTTAGGAGATGCTGTGAGAGATGCAGTATTAATAGTATGTGTTGTTTTATGTTTTGGTATTACCGAAAATTTTTCTAAAGACAGATAAATCCCCGTTAACGTAATAATTATAATAGGTATAAGCGTATATTTACCTATTACAATATGATAATATTGCTCAAAATTTTCTTTAATGGTTTTTGAAAAAAACCGTTGTATGCCTCCTTGTCTTTTTGCAATTAACAAGACGCCAGTAATTGCCATTAATAACAACACTAATGCTATTACTCCTATAATAAAACGCCCAGTAGACTTTAAAAATAAAGACCTATGTAAGTTGGTAGCAAACTTAAAAAGGGGTGCCTTTTCTATAATAGAACTTATTTTTTCTCCTGTTCTAGGGTTTATATAAAAGGTTTTATTCTCTCCTTTTTTAGTAACAACAGATGCCGATACAAAACGATTAGCATCTATGGTTAACATAATAACCTCATCATAATGTTGCTCTAAAGCACTAACTGTTTCGGCTAAAGTTATTTGTTCGCTATTGTCTATAGCGTACGGTTTTAACTGATTAGAAATGGGTTCTACAGCTAAAATAATACCAGTAATAGAGGCTAACGCTATGAATATGAAAGAAGATATAGCCAAGGCTAAATGGCTATACCTCCAAATTGAAATGGTCATTTTTTATAACTATTATTGTGGCATCATGCGTACATAGCGTATAAAGCCATTACCTTCAATTTTACTTTTTATAGTTTCAGAAGTTAATTCAAATTCCACATCATCTTTATAATATTCTTGATCTTCTACGGCAGTCTCAAAACGTATTTTATAACCTTTATCTATTTTATCGTTATCTATAGAGATTATACTAATTACACGCTCTCCACCGCTTAAAGTAGCACCAGTAATTGCATCAATATCTGTTCTTGCTTTTCCTTGAAATTTCCACCATTCTGTAATATCATAATACCACTCGTCATCATCCCCTTGTACATACAGTGTTTTTTCATACGCTCCTTCAGGATTTAATAATGAAATGGCTATATAGGCACCTTCGCCAGCATAATTAGTCATTTGTATCATACATTTATATGAAGTAGTTTTAGTGATAAAACTTGAAAATATTATAAAAGAGAATATAAGGAATGGGAGCGTTTTAAATAAGTGCATTTTTTTCATTTGCTTAAATAGTATTGTTATTTTTTTTTGATTTATTGTAGTTAACATGAGCATTACAGTTGGCACTAATATGTGTTATAGTGTTTTAAAACTCTATTTTAAAAACTCTATATTAATAGTATTAAGCTGTAAAAGCTCGTTTTCTTTAGCTAAATCGTATACAGACTCATTAAAATCTGTTTTAATAGTTTTATCTGCACCAATGCTTATTAAATATTTTAAAATAGATTGGTCTTTAGCTTTCATAGCAGCAATGTGTAATGGCGAAATCCCTTCATCGTTTTTCTGGTTTACGTCTATACCTAAGTCATGCACACGTTTTAATAAATTTAAATTACTATTGTCTAATGCGACATGAAACAGTGTATTACCATTAGCCTGAGTTGCTTTTATATTTAACCCGTTTTTAGTTAATAAGGCTAACTTTTTATTAAATATTTCAGGAGATTTACTCCTATATGCTTTTAGTAAATAGTAAGCCAAGGTGTTACCGTTTTTGTCTTTAACTGTAATATCTGCACCGTTTTTAATAAGAAGGTCAACGACATCAACTGTATTTCGATATATGGCATTCGTTAATGCCGTTTTCCCTTCATTATTAGCTACATTTATATTGTCTGTTAATTTTATTAAGTGTTTTATTACTGCTAAATCATTATTATATGCAGCATTTAATAGTGCTGTATTTCCCTCTTTATCTGCTTGATTTATTGCAACACCTTTAGATATAAAATAATCGAACACTTTTAAGTCTTTACATTTATAAGCTAAGGCATGTAATGGCGTGGTACCACTATTTGTTGTAATGTTTGGCGTAACCCCAATAGACTCTAAATATTTAAAGACTTCTAAAGAATTGGTGTGTCTTCTTGTGCCTTGACTAGCAAAAATCATTGCATTACTTCCATTTTTTGTTATTACATTAGTTTTTACACCTTTACTAACTAGTGTTTTTAATAGTTCTATATTCCCGTTTTTTGTGGCATAATTAAACAACCCATTTCCGTTTGCATCTGTACTATTTATAGAGATGCCTTTAGAGGTGAAGTAATTAATTAACGTATCGTTTTGTAAAAACGGAGCTACCAGTAATAAGGCATTAGCACCATCATGATTGGTTTCTGTTACGGGGTTAGAGCCGTTTGCTATACATAAATCGTATAGTTTTGGGTTTAGTTGTCCTGTTACCGCAGCAAAATTTAGAACAGAATAGCCATGACTATCTATAACATTCATTTTTGCCCCCTTATTTATAAGGTACTGCATCATTTCTAAGTTGTTTTTGTAAGCCGCCCAGAATACGTAAGTTCTACCATCGTGAGTTTTCTTATTAGCATCGTTACCCTTTTTACTAAGCAAATACTTAATAGTTCTATTATCTACTTGTTCTATTAAAGCCCATGAAACAGCATCAAAGTACGAGGAACTTAAAGCCGAAATATCATGACCTTCTGTAATGTTTTGCTCTATAGATTTTATAGATGGGTTTGTTTTCCAGTAGGCTCTATCTAAAAAAATATTAGAATCTTGAGCATTACCCATAGCTATTGTTAATAATAACAGACTAAAGGTTAGTTTAATAGATTTCATAAGCTCATTATTTTACAAAAGATTCTATAACGTCTGCTATTTCATCTTCTTTAGTCATTTCATCTGCAAATAGATGCTTATATAAAGCTTTATTATCTACCTTAGCTTTTAAAGACAGTGTTTTGTTATTACCGTAAACTACATCCCATTTTTTACGAACTATAGCCCATTTTTCTTCATTTTTTTTCCACCAATCGGCAGCAGCTTTACATTTACTATCATCTACTTTTACATAAGTGTTAAAGCCTTTTTCTTTAGCAATTAATACATCGGTTTTACCAGATTCTCTTAACACCTTATCGTTATCTTGATCGTGTACCCAACCGTTTTTTGTAATTTCTTGTCTGTTACCTCTAACTGTTACATTGTAATCACTTCTTTTGGTGTATTCTCTTCTAGGTAATGGGGCATCTGTTGTGTTTTCCCAATAACTCTTACCATCTACATGTACCCATGTAGAAGAACCTTCGTAACGCGGGCTATCGTCTACCTGATATACTTTTTGAGTCCATTGTCCTTTTACATCTGCTTTGGGTTTGCTAACATAGTTCCAGGTATTGTCGCCATTAAACATGTAAAAATCTGTGTTTTGGTATAACCAATCTTGTCTCCAGTGTTTTACGATGTAAGGTTTTGTAGGTGGGCCTACTTGTAATAAATGTTGAATAGATATTTTGTTTTTACCGTCTTCAACCAATTGTGCCCATTCTAAAGCTTTATCTGTTTTAGTTTTTGATGCTTTATAAAGAGAGTCTTTACTATACTTAAAAGTCTCGGCAAAGTTAAACGTAACTTCAAAACAACCACACATTTCTTTAATAGCTTGGCGGTCTTGTTTTTTCTTGCTTTGAGCGTTTATAGTGCCTAGAAATACTATAAAGCAAATAATGAATGTAGTTGATTTTTTCATTTTGTAAGATTATTTGTATGTGTTAAAAAAAATTAAATTTTTTACTATTCTTATTTAGATTGAATAAAAATAAGATATATATTTGCAGCAAATTTAATTAAGAATGATTCTAAATAAAAAATATTTAACGATTTATTTTTCACTTTTTTTAATAACAAACCTTTTAGCTCAAGAGCGTAATAAGGTTGAAAAAGATTCTACAAACATTGAATCCCTTAATGAAGTTGTAGTTACGGGACAATACAATGCGCAATCTGTAAAAAAGTCTGTTTTTGAAGTAAAGGTTATAAATAGAAGAGAAATAGAACAACGTGCCACAAATAACTTAGCAGACCTTTTAAACCAATCATTAAATATAAATGTAACACCAAATACATCTACAGGTAAATCTGGTGTAAGTTTATTTGGTTTAGATGCCCAGTATTTTAAAATACTAATAGACAATGTACCGGTAATTAATGAAGAAGGTGTTGGAAACAATGTTGATTTAACATTAATAAACTTAGACGATGTACAGCAAATAGAAATTGTAGAAGGCGCTATGGGGGTGCAATATGGAGCTAATGCAGTATCTGGAGTTATTAATATTATTACAAAAAAATCGTCTCGCAGTAAAACTGCGTTAACAATCTATGCTCAAGAAGAAACCGTAGGTAGCGAATATGAGTGGTTTGACAAAGGAAGGCACATACAATCTGTTAAAATTGGCCATAATATTACAGATAATCTTTTTGGAAACATAGCTTATACAAGAAACGACTTTGGAGGATTTTGGAATAATAGGCTAGGAGAGGCTTACGATAGAAATGATGGACTTAGAGGGCATTTATGGTTACCAAAAGCACAGCACAATGCTAAGTTACTTTTAGATTATAAAAAAAAGAAGTTTAATATATTTTATAAGTTCGATTTTTTTAATGAGCGTATAAATAAATACAACAGTACAGTAGATTTAAACGAGAATTCTGCAACTGCAACTAGCGATCCCTTAGCCCTAGATGAAATATATAGAAATAATAGATACATACATCACTTAAACAGTAATGGGCTTATAGCTAATAAAATAAATTATAATATATCTTGGTCTTACCAAGAGCAAAAAAAAGATTTAGAAACCTACACTTACCGTATAAGAAGGGACGAGAAATTAAATAAGCAAGAAGGAGAATACCTGTCTAGAACAGCATTATTTTCTAGAGGAACCTTTAGTAATATAATACAAACTGCAACTTTTAATTTACAAGCAGGTTATGAACTTACTAACGAAAAAGGTTTTGGATCTCCGTTAGCAATTACAATAGATCCAGATGAGAATTTAGTTGAACAGAAACTAAATAATTACGATGTATTTGCTTCGTCTGAAATAAATATAAATAATCAATTTTCGCTAAGACCTGGAGCGCGTGTATCGTTTACAAATCTTTTCGATAACCAATATGTATTTTCATTAAGTTCTAAATACGTATTTAAAAACGATTTAGAGTTAAGAGCTATTGTTGGTTCTGCAAACAGGACACCAAATTACGATGAGTTGTTTACCTATTTTGTAGATGTAAACCATAATGTACAAGGAAACCCTAATTTAAATCCAGAAACAGGTTTATCTGCATTCATACATGTAAAGAAAAAATACACCTTATTTAATGAAAACATACGCATAAAGCATAAAATAAGTACTTCTTACATAGCTATTAACGACAGGATAGAACTTATAGTTGTAGAGCAATCACCATTAGCATTTAAATATAACAATATAGATAGTTATAAGTCTTTTGGAGTATTTACCGAAAATACAATAGCCTATAATAGGTTTAAGGTTAATCTAGGAGTTTCTTTATTAGGTATCTCTAAAATTCTAGATACTAACACTAGCGCTAAAGACGATTTTTTATACAATTTTCAGTTAAATACCAACATCAATTATGTTGTTCCAGATTGGAACACAGCATTTGCACTTTATTTTAAATATATAGGTCAACAACACCAATTTGTAGAAAGAACAAATGCAGAAGGAAATCAAGAGTTTCAAAAAGGGACTACAGAAGGTTACAGTTGGCTTGATGCCACAGTAAAAAAATCATTTTTAGATAAAAAAATTGAAGCAACATTTGGTGTAAGAAACCTACTAGATGTTACTTCTGTAAATACAACGGCCTTTTCTGGGGGGGCTCATAACGTGCCACCAACAAATCTACTCTTGGGCTATGGCCGTTCGTATTTTTTAAAATTAGCTTACAATTTAAATATATAAAAACATGAAAATTTCATACTTAAAATTTACAACTTTAATACTATGCATTTCTGTATTGGTAGTAAGTGGTTGTAGTAAAGATGATAGTTTGGAAAGCGATCCTTTTGTCGTGGCTTTCTCAAGTTTATCGAAAAATTTAATGGAAATAGAGAATGAAGAAACTATTACACTAGTATATTCTGAAACAGCTGTTCAAAATGGAAGTGTAACCATTCAAATTAGTCCAGAAAATGCTATTTATGGTATAGATTTTTCTACATTACCAGCAGCCATTAATAATGTTATAACATTACCAATAGTTAATGGCGAGGTCCAAAATACTATTGCTTTTAATAAGTTAAATACAGCATTAGATGAAACTACAGAAATTGAGTTTGCTATTACCACAATAGATTATGGAAATTCTAATATTCAAGGAAACTCTAATTTTTTAATTAATGCATCTGCAGCATTAGGCGGTAGTATAAATGCAGAAGTAGGTGGACCAAATGAAGGCAATCAAGTATATGTAGATTTAAGTAGCGAAAGTACAACGTTAGTACAAAGAGATTCTTGGGATTTAGGCTTTTATAACGGAGATGAATTTAGAGTAACCATAAACGGATCTATTTATATGGCTACTAAAGCATTAGCCGAAACTAATATAGATGCTGTAACAGAAGCAGATGTGGCAAGTATACAGTCTCAAGTAGCCATTGGAACTTTTAATCCTTCAAATGCAGCGTATGTAGATGCGCCAAATGGAAATATTTTAGAAACTGCTATAAATGAAATATCAGATACAGATAGTGAAAACCCAGTATATCTTTTAAACCTTGGTTACGAAGTAGGTACAGTAACTCCAAATGTTGGAAGTGTTGCCATAGCAGGAGATGCTAGAGGTTGGAAAAAAATTAGGGTACTAAAAAGTGGTGAAGACTATATTTTACAATATGCTAATTTAAATGATACGTCTCACCAAGAAATTACAATATCTAAAAACGCTAGCCATAATTTTAAACACTTTAGTTTTAATACCAATACACTGGTAGATGTAGAGCCACAAAAAGAAAAATGGGATCTCTGTTTTAGTGTGTTTACAAGTGTATTACCTGGAGCTGGGAGTTACGGGTTTTCAGACTTTGTATTTCATAATAGAAAAGGTGGAGCTGTAGCTTATAAAGTAGATACAACAGCTTTTACTTATAATGATTTTACACTGCAAGATGTTATAAACTCTAATTTTTCTCAAGACCAAACTACTATAGGAAGTAGTTGGAGAAGTGTATTTACAGGAGCTGTAAATACAGACCGATTCTATATTATAAAAGACTCAAACAATAATATATACAAACTAAAATTTTTAGGATTAACTAATAGTAATGGAGAGCGTGGTTACCCTGAATTTGAATATAAACTATTACAATAAATTATTAAATAAATTAAAATGAACACAAAATTACATTTTTTATTCGCCTTGCTATTTAGTGCAGCTATTATTAGCGCACAAGAAACAACTGTAAATACAAGTATGGGAGCTGGATACTCTAATCAAGTTTATTATAAACTAAGTACACAAACAGAAACAGTATTTGCTGCTAACTCTTGGGATATAGCATTTTTACGAACCAGTAACTTTGCACAAGCTATTCGTGTAAATGGAGGTAAAGGCATTGAAGTTTTTGAAGCCTCTAATAATATTAATGACTGGAATACTATAGATGTAGCTAATGAATCTTCATGGACAAAATTATACAATAGTGATACAGTATGGAATGATGGCGCTTTTTCTAAAGGGTCTGCAACCTATGGTTGGGGAGAATATAATATTGTAACACATACAGTAGAAGGTACAGTAATATTTGTATTAAAATATGCCGATGGTAGTTATAAAAAATTTATAAACGAATCTTACCAAGGTGCATATAATTTTAAATATAGCAATTGGGATGGAAGTTCGTGGAGTACAGATGTAACTGCTACAGTAGCCAATACCAGTAATCCAAACAATAAATACAACTATTACTCATTACAAGATAACACCGAAGTAGTTGCAGAACCAGCAATTGCAAATTGGGATATAAAGTTTACAAGATATTTTACAGAAGTAGCACCAAACACTCAATATTTAGTAACAGGAGTGTTACATAATGATTTGGTAGAAGTTGCAGAAAATGATGAGCCAGGAGGAATGCCAGCCAATCCAACATTAACGTATTCTACAGCTATAAATACTGTAGGTTATGATTGGAAATCGTTTTCTGGAGCAGGTTTTACTGTAGATTCAGATAAAGCATTTTATATAAAGTATGCAGATGATACAATTTATAGAATATATTTCACAACTTTTTCAGGAAGCGCTTCAGGAGATTTAACATTTAAATTTGAAAACATTACTAATACTTTAAGTGTAGAAGAAGTTGCAGAAGGTATCTCTTTCGGAATTTATCCAAACCCATCAGTAGACAAAAAGATAAACTTAATCTACGATGTAAATAAACTTAGCGGAAATAAAAATGAAGTTGCAGTTTATTCTACAACTGGGCAAAAGGTGTTTCAAGAAACCCTAAAAAATAAATCGGGGTTTTATAATAAAACCCTAGACTTATCTAGTTTGTCTAGTGGTATTTATATTTTACAATTTAACTCAGGAGACCGTACATTAACTAAAAAAATAATATTAAAGTAATACTTACTTCTTCAACATAAAATAATTACAAAAAATATTGCCTTATCTACACGTAGATAAGGCAATATTTTTATATAAAATAAATGACGTGAAGTTTTTGGGGCGTTTAAAAACAGCTAATAATTTTAAACTTTGCAAACACTTATTTCTATGGTTAGCAATAGAAGTATGGTTTAGCCTTACTTATTGTATGGCTTTTTTTAAGCTTTTTTTAAGTTAAAAAAATAGCTTTGGTAAATACTGAAAATAGCTATTCTAAAAACTATACTTTTTTTTGAAAAATTCACTAACACATTTAGTACAGAGATTACTTAAAAAAAATAGCATCTCTTTTGATAAAGAAGAGTTAAGTTTTCAAATACAAAGTCACCCATCGTATCCAAGTTTACATGCCATTACAGGCGTTTTAGATCATTTTAATATAGACAATGTCGCTGCGGAAGTTCCTGTAGATATAGAAACCTTAGAACAATTACCAAATTGTTTTATAGCGCAAATAAAAGAGGAAAATATTAAACGCTTAGTTGTTGTAGAAAGAAAGAATAGTAATTATGAACTCTACAGCACAGAAAATAAGAAAGAAAAAGAAGTAGTATTAAAAGATGCATTTCTTAAAAAGTTTACAGGTATAATTGTAGCTGTAGAAAAAACAGAAGGCAGCCAAGTAAAAACAAGTTCATCTAAAATAGGAGACTATATAAGTGTAAGTTTACTAGCTGTTTTTACTCTGTTTTTAGTATTTAGTAGTACAGCCTCAATATATAATATAGCATACTTAGTATTATCCATAATAGGCGTAGTAATTAGTGTAGCAATTATAAAACAAGAGTTAGGTTTCCAAACATCTATTGGAGACGCCTTTTGTTCTGGAATGGATAATAAAAAAGACTGCGATGCAGTACTAAGCTCTAAAGGAGCAGAAATTATAAAAGGCTATAAGTTGAGCGATTTTTGCTTAACCTATTTTTCGGCAATAACAATAACCACTTTTATTCAAATAACAAACCCTGTATTGCCTTTTATGGTTAGCCTGTTAGCAATTCCAGTAACTATATATTCATTGTATTACCAGTATGCAGTTGTAAAAACATGGTGCTTATTATGTTTAAGTATAGTAGGATTATTATGGTTACAAGCCTTAATACCAATAATTAAAAACAATGTAATTACAGAATTTAATCTTAATAATAGTATTGTTTTTGCTTTCATTATTATAAGCTCAGGACTAATATGGCACAATATAAAACCACTTATTAAGGAGGTTAACAGTTTAAGAAAAGTGAAAATAGAAAGCGTTAAGTTTAAAAGAAATTTTGAACTGTTTAAAACCATGCTTAATAAAGCACCAAAATTAAATACAAAAATAACAGAAAGTAAAGAAATTATTTTTGGAAACCACCAGTCTAAATTAGAGATTGTTATTGTAACAAGCCCTTTTTGTGGCCATTGTAAGCCCGTACACAAGCAAATACATAACATATTACACAAGTATAATGAAAATGTAAAAATTATAATTCGATTTAATATAAGTATTCAAGATAAAAACAATGAAGCTGTTAAAATAACCACTCGTCTTATAGAGCTATACAGAGTAGAAGGAGAATATAAGTGCTTACTAGCAATGAGCGAAATTTATGAAAAAGGAGACACTATTACCTGGTTAAAAAAATGGGGAGAATGCAAACAAAAAGAAACTTCGATTATAGAACTGGAAAAAGAAAATATATGGTGCAAAAATAATAGCATACATTTTACTCCAGAAATTTTAATTAACGGTAAGTCTTTTCCAAAAGCATACAATAGATCGGACTTAATTTTATTTATAGAAGAATTAGAAGAAAGTAGTAATCAAAATTCTAGTTCCATTACTACAGTACAAACAATGTAAAGAAATAAACAAAGCCCTTTTTAGGGCTTTGAGTTTGAACATACATATTCTCTCGCGAAGAATAGACACAAATGGTGAGTGTCATAAAATGTTCGCCACAAATATAGTTATTAAATAGTTTCACTATGAAAAAACAAATTTTAAACCTTGGAGTTGCTTTAAATAAAACAAAACAAAAGGCAATACATGGAGGAGGACCTAAGCCAGGGCCAAATTGTCGTTGTTTTTGTCACGTCGGTACAACAGTACAAGCATCCAATTGCCAGACACTGTGCCCAAATGGAGACATACCAGGCGTATATGAAGGCACTCCACCATCCTTGTTTTGCAAATGCAGATTATGGCCCAAACTAGTTTTATAAGCAAAGGTTTAAAAACTTTTAAACGCGTTAAAACTAAAAAATAGAGAAGGGAGGAACTTTTTCCTTTCTATTTTAATATAACAACTAGGTTTTCTTTGAAAAAATTTCCAACATACAAGCAAACAGAAGCCAAAGACTGTGGACCTACTTGCATTAAAATTATAGCTAAGTATTACGGTAAAACCATTAATACCCAACAGTTACGAAACTTAAGCGAAACAACTAGAGCGGGAAGTAGTTTATTAGGCTTAAGTGAAGCTGTAGAATCTGTAGGTTTTAGATCTATAGGCATGAAGTTAGCCTATAAAAAATTACTAGAAGCACCACTACCTTGTATTGTACATTGGAATAAAAACCATTATGTAGTACTCTATAAAATAAAAAAAGATACCGTTTATATTTCAGACCCTGCACACGGTTTAATTACATACACCAAAGATGAATTTATTAAACATTGGATAGGTAATAATGCAGATGATAATACAGAGGAAGGTATAGCCTTATTAATAGAACCAACACCCAAGTTTTATCAATCTACATTTGAAAAAGATGAAGCCTTTGGTTTTTCGTTTATATTTAAATACCTGTTTAAATATAAGCGCTTTATAATTCAATTAATTATAGGCTTATTAGCAGGGAGTTTACTACAATTAATTCTTCCTTTTTTAACACAAAGTGTTGTAGATGTAGGGATTAAAAATCAGGATTTAAACTTTATTTATTTAATATTATTTGCACAATTATTTCTGTTTATTGGTAAAGCATCATTAGAAGTTATAAGAAGCTGGATTTTATTACACCTAAGCACACGAATAAATATTTCATTAATCTCCGATTTTTTCATCAAATTAATGAAGCTACCCATTTCTTATTTTGATGTTAGAATGACTGGCGATTTATTACAACGAATAAACGACCACAAACGTATAGAAAGAATACTAACTACTTCTTCTTTAACAGTACTCTTCTCGTTTTTTAACCTTATAATATTCAGTTTAGTTTTGGGCTATTATAGCCTACAAATTTTTGGAGTCTTTGTAATAGGAAGCGTATTATATTTTGGTTGGGTCCTATTCTTTTTTAAAAAAAGAAAAACACTCGATTATAAACGATTTTCTGAAGTAAGCCAAGAACAAAGTAAAGTTATAGAACTTATAAACGGAATGCAGGAAATTAAACTGCATAATGCCGAAAGGCGTATGCGTTGGAACTGGGAATACGTACAAGCCCGATTATTTAAAGTAGCAACCAAAAGCTTAGCCTTAGAGCAAACACAAAGTGTAGGCTCTAACTTTATTAACGAGTTAAAAAACATGTTCATTACCATACTATCTGCCAAACTTGTAATAGATGGAGAAATAACTTTGGGTATGATGATGGCAATTAGTTACATAGTAGGCCAATTAAATGGCCCTATAACCCAACTTATAAGCTTTATGCGAGATGTGCAAGATGCACAAATTTCTATAGATAGATTAGGCGAAATTCATAATATGGAAGATGAAGAAAAACCAGAAGACGAAAAAGTAGCCAATATCCCAGAAAACGCATCCATTACGCTAAAAAATATCTCGTTTAGATATACAGGAGGTTTAGAACCCGTTTTAAAAGATTTAACATTAGAAATTCCAGCAAATAAAACAACAGCAATTGTGGGAGTAAGTGGTAGCGGAAAAACAACTTTAATGAAACTACTGCTTGGCTTTTATCAAGTAGATAGTGGTGATATTACTGTAAATAATTTCAATCTTAAAAATATATCACAAAAGGAATGGAGAAGAAACTGCGGGGTAGTTATGCAAGAAGGCTATATTTTTAATGATACCATTGCTAAAAATATTGCAGTAGGAGAGGACTATGTAGATAGAAAAAAACTAGAACATGCCATTAATGTAGCTAATGTTTCAGATTATATAGATGGCCTACCACTTGGATTTAATACAAAAATAGGAACAGAAGGTTCAGGATTAAGTACAGGACAAAAACAACGATTATTAATAGCAAGATCTGTATATAAAAATCCTAAGTTTCTATTCTTTGATGAAGCGACTTCAGCTTTAGATGCGAATAATGAGAAAGTTATAATGGAAAAACTGAATACTTTTTTTACCAATAAAACAGCAGTAGTCATAGCTCATAGATTAAGTACAGTTAAAAATGCGCACCAAATAGTTGTTTTAGATAAAGGAAAGATTATAGAAAAAGGAACCCATGAAGAATTAATAGCACTCAATGGAAGTTATTACCATTTAGTAAAGAATCAATTAAACTTGGGCAAATAGATATTAAGATATAAAATGGGTTTTAAACCTAAAAAAATTCTCTCGCGAGGAATAGACACAAACCTTGAGTGTCTTTAAATGATCAAGGCATATTAATGTTTTAATTTTTTTATTATGAAAAAACAGATTTTAAATTTAGGTAATCCTTTAAATAAAGGAGAACAAAAACAAATTAATGGGGGTGATAGAAAACCCGAATTATGCAATTTTGAAGGGTTTATATGCTATCCTCCTAGAAAATGTCACTTAAATCCTGATGGAAGCTATAGCTGTGTCTATTAAATATAAAAATACGAGCCAAAGCTAAAGAAATAGTTTTGCTCTAAAATAGTATTAAAAACTTTAAATAATCAAGTTAAACAAAAACACTTAATTTTTTTAATTATGAAAAAACAAATCTTAAACTTAGGAAAAGCTTTAAATAAAGTAGAACAATCTGAAATTAATGGAGGTTACATTTACACCTGCGAACAATTCTGTAGCGCATCTCCAGCAATGCGACAAATGCAAGTAGATAGGTATGGAACAGAGCCTTTTGAAGATTGCCCTTGCTATCTTCCTTGTTAATATTTAATCTATATTATTATGAAAAAACAGATTTTAAACTTAGGGAAAGCTTTAAATAAAGCAGAACAAAGAACTATTAACGGTGGTGTAGAGCAATGTGATAGTCAATATCGTTGCGGAGCAGGTAAATGCTGTAACACCGCAGGTTGGTGTCAATCATTTAATGCAAATACTGGGTACTTATGTGCACCATATTTAAATTAATGCTAGACAGCTAATATGCAGTAGTATTAAGCATAACATACTCTGCATAGCTTATTAGTTATTAGAAGCAAAGAGAATTGTGCTCTTTGCTTCTAATTATTTTAATTTTAAAAAAGTAAGATGCCGCAAAACAATAGAGACATACCAATACGAAGCGAAGAAGTACAAGAAATATTAAGCCACATACCACACTGGATGATTCGTTGGGGGAATACCCTGTTTTTTTTACTAATTTTAATACTTCTTTTTATTTCTTGGTTTGTAAAATATCCAGATGTTATAACGGCAGAAGTAATGGTAACCACTTCATTTCCGCCAGAAAAAATTTATGCTAAATCAAGTGGGCAATTTGAAGTTTTTTTAGCAAATGAAGAAGAAAACGTTTCAAAAAATCAAATATTAGCAGTTTTAGAGAACAGTGCATCCTATAAAGATGTATTGTTATTAAAGAGTATTGTAGATACCATAAATTATGAGCAAACGTTCTCTTTTCCTTTAGATAAAATACCACCACTAGTTTTAGGAGATATAACTACTAGTTACTCTCAATTTGAGAATGATTATACAGAATATGTTTTAAACAAAGAACTAGCGCCTTACAGACCTGAAGATTTTGCTAATAGAATGTCTGTAATAGAAGCAAAAGGCAGGTTACAAATATTATTATCGCAAAAAAAACTAAACTTAAAGGAATTAGAATATAAACAAAATGATTTAGAGCGGAGTAGAACAATGTTTGCTAAAGGTGTTATTTCAGCAAAAAATAAGGAACAAAAAGAGTTAGAGTTTTTACAAGCAGAACGCGCTTACAAAAATTTAGAAGCATCTATTTCACAACTACGTGAATTAATAGGAAACTCTAAACAGAACATAGAAAATACCTCCATTAAAAAAATTCAGAACGACACACGATTACAAAAAAAAGCCATCCAATCGTTTCTGTATTTAAAAAAAGCTATAAAAGACTGGGAAAAACTATATGCCTTAAAATCATCTATAGAAGGGAAAGTATCATTTCTGTCCTATTGGAGCGAAAATCAAACAGCAAAATCAGGAGATTTAATTTTTACAATTATTCCCCAAAAAAACACCTCTTTTATAGGTAAAATAAAAGCACCTGCGGCAAATTCTGGGAAGATTGAAAAAGAACAACGTGTGCAAATTAAGCTGTTAAATTATCCATCGGATGAATTTGGAGAACTCAATGGAAAAGTAAAATCAATTTCTTTAATACCAAATGAAGATGGACATTATTTAATAGATGTCGATTTACAACAAGACTTAATTACGAGTTACAATAAAAAAATTACATTTCGTCAAGAAATGAAAGGAACGGCAGATATCGTTACAGAAGATTTACGCTTAATAGAACGTTTTTTCTATCAACTTAAAAACATAGTTAATTAAATTAATGACTAAAATACTAAGCTAATAACGGTCCCTTGACCTTCTTTACTATTTACTAAAATTTTCCCCTTGTGTAATAGCATTATTTGCTTACAAAGGCTTAAACCTATACCACTTCCTGTAGATTTGCTGGTAAAAAATGGAATAAAAATACTTTCCATTATATCCTGTGGTATTCCAGAGCCATTATCGTAAACCTTAATAACAATAGTTCTATTAGGTGTCTGCTCTGCAATTACTTTTATTTCGGGGCTATCCTTATGCTTGCAAGCATCTACAGCATTAAGGATAAGGTTTATTAATACCTGCTCTATTAAGTAACTATCTATATCTAGTTCTAGTTTTGGTGTTTTTAATTGAAAATCTATAGCTATATTTTTAACATCTAGAGACGGTTGCATTAATAATTGAATGGTTTCAAACAATTCAGAAACCTTTTTCTTTTCAAGGTTTAAATGCGTTACTTTACTTAAACTACGGTAGGTTTTTGCAAATTTTAATAAGCCTTCACTTCTGTTTTTAATTGTTCTAATTCCAGAGTTTAAATCTTCTAACTCAATAGTATGTTTATCTGGATTATTTAAAGCTAGTTCTACATGAGATTGCAATGTGTCGGCTAAGGACGAAATAGGAGCAATAGAGTTCATAATTTCATGAGTCATAACACTTAAAAGTTTCTTCCATGCTTCCGATTCGTTTTTGTTTAAAGTATCATCTATATTTTGAAGCACAATTAACTTAAAAGCATCATCTTTAACCTGAAAAATAGTATCCGAAATTAAAACTTTAATTTTTTCATTTTGTACAGCTATAGCAATAGAATTGGGTTCTCTATGGTAGGTTTCAAATACAGCATCATACAACTCTGGTTTTCTACTTTCTATAAAACGAATGTTTTTAAACGAAGGCATACTAAGCGTTTCCTTAAAAGAATCGTTAGACCATAATACATCGCCCGTTTCTAGATTGTAAGCAATAATGCCAATGTCTACCATTTCTAATATTTTTTGTAAGTAGACATATTGGGCTTCATTTTTAGAGTTTATTTCTTTTATAGTTTTATTAACCTCATTAAAACCTTTGTATAAAAAACGAATGTCTTTTGGCCCTCTATCCTCTGGAAACCATCTTGAAAAATCACGGTATTTAACAGCTTCAAAAAAATCGTCCATAACTACAAAACGACGTTTAATAAATGCATACGTAGTATAACAAAAATATAAAATACCACAGCTTAATAATGCTATTATAGTGGCGTTTTCTTTATAGATATAATAGGATAAAGTTAATAGTAAACCTACTAGAACAATAATTCTTAAAAAGAGCCTAAAAATGTATCCTCTATAATTCATATTTTTCTAGTCTTCTATATAACGCAGCTCTAGTAATACCGAGTTCTTTTGCAGATTTAGAAACGTTACCTCTATTTTTTTCTAATACGGTAAGAATTGCATTTTTTTCTAAATCATCTAAATTCATTGTTTTATTTACTGGCTTAGAAACAGACCGCTCTATAGAAGAGAATACTAAATCGTCTGCTTTTAATACATTACCATCCGTCATAATAACAGCTCGCTCTAAAACATATTGTAGCTCCCGTACGTTGCCAGGGAAGTCGTGTTTTTTTAATTTAGAAATAAATCCAGATTCTAGTTTAAAAGGGCTTTTATTGTATTTATCTGCATAAATATTAATAAAGTGCTTAGATAACAAAGTAACATCTGTTCCTCGGTCTCTAAGTGGAGGTACTATTATATCTAGAGTATTAATTCTATAAATTAAATCCTTTCTAAATTTAGATTCGTCGGCAAGTATTTCTGGGGCAATATTAGTTGCACAAATTAGCCTAATATCTATAGGTATAGACGCGTTAGAGCCTAAAGGCGTAACCATTCTGTTTTGTAATACAGTTAGTAGCCGTACTTGCTGACCTAAACTAATATTACCTATTTCATCTAAAAATAAAGTTCCACCATTTGCGGCTTCAAAACGTCCTTTTCTATCCTCTTTTGCATCAGTAAAAGCACCTTTTTTATAGCCAAATAATTCACTTTCAAATAAGTTGGCAGTTAAAGCACCAACATCTACTTTTACAAAAGGCTTGTCTTTTCTATTAGAGTTATCATGTAATGCTTTAGCTATTAAATCTTTACCAGTCCCGTTTTCTCCTAGAATTAGTACATTAGCATCAGTAGGGGCAACTTTTTTTATTTTAATAAACACATCCTTAATAGCATCGCTTTCGCCTAGAATAGGGCTACTATTTGGGCTTAAAAATGTACTTTTAGTTTTAGATGTTTTATCCTTTAGTAAAGCCTTTATGGTTGTAATAATCTTTTCATTTTTCCATGGCTTAACTAAAAAATCTGAAGCCCCTTCTTTTAAAGCACGAATAGCCAAATCTATATCTGCATAAGCGGTAATTAATATAACAAAGGTCTCTGGTTTTTGTTGTTTTATTTTATTAAGCCAAAAAATTCCTTCATTTCCTGTATTTACAAGGCCATTAAAATTCATATCTAGAATAATAATATCGAAGGCCTTTTTTTCAATTTGCGATCCAATGTTACTAGGGTTCTTTTCTATAACAACTTCTTTAACCAATGGTTTAAGTAATAAACGCAAGGCGGTTAAGACATCTAGATCATCATCTATAACTAATATTGAAGCTTCTTTTAATACCATAATACTACAATATTACAATATTATACTGAGCTTATAAAGGATAAAAAAAAGAAAGTTTTTGAGTATAAATAAGTGTTCATTTTTGAACATAAAGTGTATTGAAATCGAACACTTTTTTAATTAATAAAATAGATAATGTGTTTAATATTAGTGGCTTATGTTTTTGGCATTATGTTAACTATAATTTTGGTATAATAAAAATACATATCATGAAACTATTTACTATTACTATGCTTTTAATGACAATTTCTGTTTTTTCTCAAGATTGTTCATGCGAAGAAAATTTTAATTGGCTAAAACAAACTTTTGAAAAAAATGACGCGGGCTTTTCCTATGCACTTGAAACTAAAGGAGAAATAGCTTATGCAATACACAATGATAAATATATAGAAAAAGTAAAAAGGATTTCCTCTCCAGATGAATGCTTAAAAACAATGTATAACTGGTTAACATTTTTTCGTTCTGGACACCTTGGCTTAAACAGAATAAGTGATAACAATAATGTAGCTATACAATTAACAGAGAAAGAAATTATAGAGAACTATAAAGAGACAGAAAAACTGGATATAAATATAAATACATTTAAGAAGTACTTAAAAACAAAAACCAAAGTAGACTATGAAGGTATATGGAGATACGGGAGTTACACTATTGGGATAAAAAAAATAAAAGATAATTATGTAGGGTTTATTATAGAAGCCGATGGTGTTTATTGGACTAAAGGGCAGATTAAATTAAAAATTAATAAAGATAACGTTACAGATTATTATATGAAAAATCATTCTAAAAATGAGTTTTATAATACAGAATTAATTGGAAATAACTACTTAATAATAGGTAATGACTTTGCTAGGTTTAAAAGAGTAACACCTATAGCAAATGAGGATAATAATATAAACAGGTATTTTAAAATACTTGATGCAAAACAGCCGTATTTTAAAAAGATAGATGCTAATACCACTTATTTAAGAATCCCATCATTTCAACGTTCTCATAAACAAGTTATAGATAGCGTTATAGCTGTAAATAAAGATATTATTATAAATACGCCAAACCTAGTTATAGATATTAGAAACAATGGAGGAGGAAACGATTCTAGTTATAGTGCTTTATTACCCATTTTATACACTAATACTATAAGAGAAGTAGGTGTAGGCTTTTACTCAACAAAATTGAATAATCAAATACTATATGATTTTTTAATAAGTCCAGAAGCTAACCCTACAGAAGCTTCAAAACAATGGGCTAAAGAAGCTTATGATAAGCTCTCTAACCAATTAGGAACATACGTAAACCTTCATGAAAAAGAAATTATAACAACCGAATACGATACAATTTACGAATACCCAAAGAATATTGGAATTATTATAAATGATAATAATGTTAGTACAGCAGAGCAGTTTTTATTGGCGGCAAAGCAAAGCAAAAAAGTAAAGTTATACGGCACAACTACAAAAGGAGCTTTAGATATCTCTAATATAATAGCAACAAAATCGCCTTGTGGTGATTTTGAGTTGGAATATTGCATGTCTAGAAGTTTTAGAATTCCTGATATGGCAATAGATGAAAAAGGAATTCAACCTGATTTTTTCATAGATAAAACGATACCAAAATATAAATGGTTAGCATTTGTAATCAATTCATTAAAAGTATAGATTAAAAAATATTAAACTATTTTAAATCGGTAGATTATAGCATTTGTTTCATTGAAAAAATAAACCTACAGATTGCCTATAAAACGCACATTGATTTAAATGATTAAAAGAAACTATTTAAGTTAAATAAAAAAGTGATCGTTTCCGTACAGAAAGTGTATCAAAACCGAACACTTTTATTTTTAAACAAAATTGTAAGTAATTGATAGTTAGTTAAATATGTTTTTGGCATTATATTAACTATATATTATATATAAAAAATAAACCGACCTTAAAGAAGATATATATGGATGTTCCAATTGAAAAGAAGAAGTTTTCAAAATCAAAAATAGCAATGTTTGTAGGAGGACTAGTAATAGTAGCTCTCATAGCTTTTGTAATCTCTAAGACCTCTGGAGGCTCTAAGTTAAATGTAGACAAAGAACGTATAGCTATAAACACAGTAACTAAAGACGTTTTTCAGGAAAATATTCCAGTAAACGGTATTGTATTACCAATAACTACTATATACTTAGATGCACTTGAAGGCGGAAGAGTAGAGGAGAAATTTGTTGAAGACGGAGCAATGATGAAAAAAGGAGAGCCAATTTTAAGGTTGTCTAATACAGATTTAGAGTTAAGTCTTGTTAATCAAGAAACCTCTGTATATAACCTATTAACGCAAATGCAAATTTCTCAAAATGCAGCAAGACAAAACACTATAAATAAGCTGAATCAATTTACAGATGTAGAGAATAGCCTTATAGAAGCTAAGCGTGTCTACGATATGAATAAAATATTATACGAAAAAGACGCTATAGGTCGCCAAGACTATGAGTCTTCAAAAAATAGTTATAACTATCAAAAACAACGCATGCAGCTAGCTAAAGAAGTTTTAAGACAAGATTCTACATCTACAAAGCAAGAAGTAAGCCAAGCCAAAAGTTCTTATGCTAGAACACAAAGTGCATTAGAGTTAATGCGCAGAAAAGTTGGAGACTTAGTGGTTCGCGCTCCAATAGATGGACAGTTAACAGCTTTAGATGCAGAAATTGGGCAATCTAAAAATAAAGGAGAACGCTTAGGACAAATAGATGTATTAAGTGGTTATAAAGTAAGAGTAGATATAGACGAACATTATATTTCTAGAATATATAATGGGCAAAAAGGGGTTGCAACGATTAATAATAAAACCTATACGTTAATAATTAAAAAAGTATTTACACAAGTTAATAATGGACGTTTTCAAGTAGATATGCAGTTCGAAAATAATGTACCAGAAGGCATACGTAGAGGACAAAACTTGCAAATAAAAGTAGCATTAAGCGCAGAAAAAGAGGCTTTTTTAATAAAAAAAGGCGGGTTTTTTCAAAAAACTGGAGGAAACTGGATTTTTAAAGTTAGCGAAGATGGTAATACAGCCTATAAAGTAAACATACGATTAGGAAGCCAGAATACAGAATATTATGAAGTTGTAGAAGGATTAAATATAGGAGATAAAGTAATAACTTCTAGTTATGATAGCTACGGGGATACTCAAGAATTAATTTTAAAATAGAACAATCAATTAAAAAAATATAATCCGATGATACAGATAACTGATTTAGAAAAATTTTATAAAACTGAAGAAGTACAAACCATAGCTTTAAATAAACTATCTTTTAATGTAAAAGAAGGAGAGTTTGTAGCAATAATGGGACCTTCGGGATGCGGTAAATCTACATTACTAAACATTTTAGGTTTATTAGATGATCCAGATGGAGGGAGTTTTAAGTTTAATGGAGAAGAAGTCGCTGGGTATAATGAACGTCAACGTTCAGAGTTACGTAAACATAATGTAGGTTTTGTATTTCAGAGTTTTAACTTAATTGATGAATTAACAGTTTTTGAAAATGTAGAACTACCATTAATATACACAGGAGTAAAACCAGCAGAACGAAAACAAAGAGTAGAAGCCGTTTTAGAGAAAATGCAAATTATGCATAGACGTAATCATTTCCCACAACAACTATCTGGAGGACAACAACAACGTGTAGCTGTAGCTAGGGCTGTAGTAAACAATCCAAAACTAATACTAGCAGATGAACCAACAGGAAACCTAGACAGTACTAACGGTAACGAAGTAATGGATTTACTAATAGAGTTAAATGAAGCAGGAACTACTATTATTATGGTAACACACAGTGAGCATGATGCAAAATATAGTCATCGTATTATACGCATGCTAGATGGACAAAAAGTTACTGAAAATATCTTAATGTAATCATCAATCAATCAATCAATCAATCAAAAACGAACAGTAAAAGCTTAAATCATGCTTAAAAACTATATAAAAATTGCCTTTAGAAACCTTCTTAAAAACAAGGTGTATTCTTTTATAAACATTTTTGGTTTAGCTATAGGTATGGCAGTAACTATAATGATTGGGTTATGGGTAAGCGATGAACTAAATTATAATAATTATTATAAGAATAAATCTAAAATAGCTCAAGTATACCAAAGCCAAGGCTTTAATGGTAAAGTAAATACAGACCCAGCAGTGCCAAGACCTTTAGAGTTTAAAATTAGAGAGAACTATAAAGATAATTTTACAAATATAGTTATGGCATCCTGGACAAACTCCAGATACCTACAGTATGGAGATAAAACAATAACCAGAGATGGTAGCTATATGCAAGCGGGAATTTCAGATTTATTAGATTTAGAAATTATTGAAGGAGACAAAAATGGCATAAAAGAAAAACATGGCATAATGCTTTCTCAATCTACAGCTAAGGCTTTATTTGGCGGAGAAAAACCCCTAGGAAAAACAATTAAATTAAACAGCAGTTACAATATGGTTGTAACTGCTATATATAAAGATATACCAGTAAATAACACCTTTCATAATTTAGATTGTATCATGCCATGGGAACACTATGTAACAAGTAGAGAGTGGGCACAAAATTCGAAAGATGATTGGGGCAATAATTCGTTCCAGATGTTTGTTAAAATTAATGATAACACAACAATGGATGCAGTTTCTTCAAAAATTAAGAATGTTAAGAAAGATAATGCTTCAGAGGATATTAAATTGTATAACCCTCAATTGTTTTTATTACCAATGGAAGATTGGTATTTGCGTTCTAAGTTTGAAGGTAGTATTCAAACAGGCGGACGAATAGAAAATGTATGGTTATTTGGTATAATAGGTGTATTCGTATTATTACTTGCATGTATCAATTTTGTAAATTTAACTACAGCCCGTTCAGAAAAAAGAGCAACAGAAGTAGGAATAAGGAAGTCTATAGGCTCTAAAAGAGGGCAGTTAATTTTTCAATTTTTAAGCGAATCTTTTTTGGTTATCGTTTTTGCTTTTATTGTGGCAATCTCTATAGTGCTTATATTTTTAAATGGATTTAATACGCTAGCCCATAAAGCTATAGTTTTTCCATGGTTAAATATACAATTCTGGATTATATCTATATTATTTATTCTCTTTACAACCGTTTTATCTGGAAGCTACCCCGCATTATACTTATCATCGTTTAAACCAGTGTCTGTATTAAAAGGGACATTTAAAGCAGGGCGTTTTGCAGCATTACCTAGAAAAATATTAGTCGTTACTCAATTTACAGTATCTATAACCTTAATTATTGGCACTTTAATAGTAATGAGCCAAATAGAGTATAGTAAAAATCGTCCTATAGGATACGATAAAGAAGGGTTAATACAATTACCAACAATGAGCTCCGATTTTATAGGTAAAGCAGATGTAATGAGACATCAGTTTATAGCTTCTGGAGCAGTAATAGAAATGGCTACATCAAGTAGTCCAGCTACAGCAGTTTGGTCTAATAGAAGTGGTTATATGTGGGACGGTAAACCAGAAGGTTTTCAAGAAGATTTAGCTTATACTACAGTCTCTTACGAATTTATAAATACACTAAATGCAGAGTTAGTAGCAGGACGTGGTTTTTCTCGAGAATTTGCAACAGATTCTAATGCCGTAATACTTAACGAAACAGCCGTAAAGTATATGGGGTTAAAAAATCCAATAGGAATGTATTTAAGAGACGATTCTCCTGAAAATCCAGAAGCACCACTTAAAATTATAGGCGTAATTAAAGATATTATAGTGCAATCGCCTTATGACGATGTAAAACAAGCAATGTATGTTTTCGATAAGTATGGAAAGACCAGTTACTACAACCTGCGTTTAAACCCTAAACAAAGTGTTAGCAGTAGTCTAGCATCAATAGAGAAAATATTTAAAGCAAACTTTCCTAATTTACCTTTTGAATACCAATTTATAGATCAAGAATATGCCGATAAATTCATGTCTGAAGAACGCATTGCAAATTTAGCTAAGATATTTACTATTCTTGCCATATTTATTAGTTGTTTAGGACTGTTTGGCTTAGCCTCTTTTGTAGCAGAACAGCGTACTAAAGAAATAGGAATACGAAAAATTTTAGGCGCATCTGTATCTCATTTATGGACCTTGTTGTCTAAAGATTTTATTGTACTGGTTATTATATCTCTTATGGTAGCCTCTCCAATTGCATATTATATAATGTATCAATGGCTTCAAAAATTTATATATAGAATAAACATATCGTGGAATGTGTTTTTAATTGCTGGTTCTGGAGCGCTTGCCATTACAATAATCACCATTAGTTTACAAGCAATACGCACATTGAGAGCCAACCCAGTAAATTCATTACGAACAGAGTAAAATCAATCAAAAAACGAACAATAATGTTACGAAACTATTTTAAAATCGCTTGGAGGAATCTTGCAAAGCATAAAGTGTTTTCAATAATAAATATTATTGGACTTACTATTGGGCTTAGTGCATCATTTGTAATAGGATTAATCATTTATTACGATTCCACATTCGATACGTTTCATAAAGACAGTGACCGTATTTATAGAGTAGTAACAGATTTTAAAACTAATGAAGGAGGCTTTTATAATTCGGGAGTATCTCTTGCTCTAAAAGATGCAATAAAGGATAATTCAAATTTCGACATAGTTAGCGACTTTTATATAGAAAGACCTATGAAAGTTGAAAACAAGGATTTAAACTTAACATTTAAATTACCAAACTTTGTAATCTACACAGATGGTAATTATTTTAAATTATTTGATTATAATTTTCTAGCAGGTAACAAACAAAAGGTATTATCTAATCCTAATAATGTAGTCTTAACACAAGAGCGGGCAGCTCGTTATTTTCCTAAAGTGCAGCTCTCGGAAATTATAGGAAAAACACTAGTATACAACGACTCTATTACTGTAACTGTAACAGGAATTGTTGAAAATTTTAAAGAAAGAACCGACTTTGTTTTTCAAGAGTTTATTTCATCACCCACTATTTTACAAACGAGACTTAAGGATGATTTTATAGATAAAAACTGGAATAATACCAATTCTAACTCTCAATTATTTGTAAAGTTAAGTCAAGGCGGAAATAAGGCAACAGTATTAAATAAATTTAATGATTTAGCAGAAGAGCATAGAGATGAAGATTCAAAAAAGTTTGGAGACGAAAGGATTTTTAATTTACAACCTCTTAACGATATTCATTTTAATGAAAATTATGGTATTTACGATTGGAATAAAGGGCAATCTAGTAAAGCACTTTTAACTAATTTAGCATTAGTAGCCTTATTTTTATTATTACTAGGTTGTATTAATTTTATAAATTTAAACACAGCGCAAGCTACCCAACGCGCAAAAGAAATAGGAATACGTAAAACATTAGGAAGCTCTAGAAAACAACTTATAGGGCAATTTATAGGAGAAACATTTCTTTTGGTGCTTTTCTCTGCATTAATATCTCTAGTGTTATCAAAATGGTTAATTTCTGTGTTTTCAGATTTTGTGCCAGAAGATTTAAGTTTCGAACTATTTAAATCTCCAATAATTATTATAAGTATACTACTTCTTTTGTTACTAGTTACTTTTATGTCTGGATTATATCCTGCATTTATTTTATCGCGTCTTAAAACAGTATCTGTACTAAAGAATAACTTAGTAATGGGAGAAGGTAAAGTTAAGTTGCGTAAATTCCTTACAGTATTTCAATTTTCTATAGCTCAAGTATTCATAATAGGCACACTGTTAGTTGGCAAACAAATTAACTTTTTATTAAACAAGGATATGGGGTTTAAAACCGAAGCTATAGTCTCTACTAGAAGCCCTGTAAATGATAGAGGTGTCTCTAAAAAGAAGGTGTATGCCGAACTGTTAAAAACTATACCAGAAATTAAAAAAATAAGTTTAGGTGCAGCGCCACCAGCATCTATGTCTACAAGCTCTTCTAATGTTACATATATAAATAATGGAAAAGAAATTAATACAGAATTGCAATTTATATATGGCGATACAAACTATGTAGAGGTCTTTGGGTTGAATCTATTAGCTGGTCGTGTACAAAGAAGTGATACAATTAAAGAATTGGTTATTAATGAAACCTATAGAAAGGTTTTAGGCTTAAAAAGCCCTCAAGACGCTATAGGAGAAACCATTTTATATGGAGATGAGACTGTTGAAATTGTTGGAGTAATGTCAGATTTTAACCAACGATCATTAAAATCCAATATTAAACCAATGGCACTACGCGGCGATTGGGATAGATCGAGATACACATCGTTTAACAATATACATATTGCTTTACATAATAAAACAACCAATAGTTTAAAAGAAACTATGGCTAAAATAGAGGAAGCCTTTAAAACCGTATATCCTGGAGAGGCATTTAGAGTAAATTTTTTCGATGAATCTATACAACGGTTTTATACAAGAGAACTTAAAATATCTAAACTATTAAACTGGGCTACAGGCTTATCTATTTTAATTAGTTGTTTGGGGTTATTAGGCTTGGTAATTTATACTACAGAACGTAGAGTAAAAGAAATAGGAGTACGAAAAGTATTAGGAGCAACCTTACTACAAATAAACACACTATTATGTAAAGAATTTATAGTATTAGTGGCAATAGCCTTTGTTATTGCAGCTCCAATAGCTTGGTATGGTATTAATAATTGGTTACAAGATTTTGCTTATAAAACAAATATTAGCATCTGGGTCTTTTTATTAAGTGGTATTGCCATGATTTGCTTCGCATTATTAGTTATGAGTATAAAAACACTGCAAGCAGCAAATGCAAACCCTACTAAAAGCTTAAAAGCAGAATAACATCATCAATCAATCTATCAATCAAAAAACGAGCAATTATGATTAGGAATTATTTTAAAATAGCATGGAGAAGCCTTCAAAAGAATAAATTACAAACAGGAATTAACTTATTAGGCCTTACAATTGGTACTGTATGTTGTTTAAGTATTCTAGTATATGTATTTGCTCAATTAGGTTTCGATACGCATCATGAAAATAGCGAGGCTATTTATAGAGTTAGAACCATAATAGATGACCCAAGTACGCCACAATTTAATGCGGCATCATCTGGACCACCAATAGCTATGGCTATGAAAGAAGATTTTCCTGAAGTAATAGAAGCAGGACGATTAGTATATATGGGAGAAGGTACAGAAGATTTAATACGGGTTAACAATAGTACCACAGGTTTTTATGAACCACGCGGTTATCTAGCAGATGCGACTATATTTAATATTTTTAAGTTTAATTTTACAGAAGGCAACCCAAAAACAGCTTTAGTAAACCCTAACACCGTTGTATTATCTTCAACACTAGCCCATAAACTTTTTGGAAGTGTACCAGCACTTAATAAAACAATAATTTCAGGTAGTGGAGAACAACAATTATTATTAACTGTTACTGGTGTATTTAATGATAATAACAAAGAAAAATCACATCTAAACCCTAACTATTTTGTAACGATGAATACGCCAGGTTTAGGTGAGTTTGTTAGAACAAATCAAAACTTCGCAACACAAAACTTTATTTATAGCTACGTGAAGCTTAATGCTGTAGAAAGCGCAACCAAGGTACAAGGTAAACTACCCGAATTTTTAAATGCTCGTGGAGCTAAAGATTTTGCACAAGTATCATTTAAGAAACGATTAGAGCTTCAAAAAGTAAGTGATATCCATTTACACTCTAAAGGAATTTCTAGACAAATAGGAGCTGTATCAGATATAGGGTATTTATATTTATTAATCACATTAGCTTTATTTATACAATTAGTTGCCTGTGTTAACTTTATTAACTTAAGTACGGCAAGAGCCAATAAAAGAGCTAAAGAGATAGGCGTTAGAAAAACGATAGGAGCCGATAAAAAATCGTTAATTGGACAGTTTTTAGGAGAGTCAGTTTTACTTTCCTTATTAGCAACCTTAATTAGTATTCCTATAACAGCATTATTATTGCCATTAGTAAATAAGTTAACGCAGGGAGATATTGGTTATGAGGCTATTTTTCATTGGCAAGTATTCATTATTTTATTAGTAATAGGTGTACTTACAGGTTTAATTGCTGGTATTTACCCTGCACTAATATTATCTTCAATAAAACCAGTGCGAGTATTAAAAGGCACAATGTCTTCTAATGTTTCTGGTACATTATTACGAAAAGGATTAGTTGTTTTTCAATTTGTAATTTCCATAGGTTTAATAGCCATAGTATCTATTATTACACAGCAAGTAAGATATGCGCAAAATAAAGATATGGGGTATAATAAAGATAATTTAATAGCAGTACGTTTAGGTACAGAAGAAGCCTATAGTCAATATCAAAATTTAAAAACTAACATGAGCCAAATTTCTGGAGTTGTATCAGTATCTGGCTGTAACTTATATCCGTCACAATTTGTTAGAGGCGATTTAGGCGTGCATTTGCCTGGTGGAGATTCTAAAAATCAAATTTTAGTAAAACATAATGGTATACACGCTAATTATTTAAAAACAGTAGGAACTAAACTTTTAGCAGGTAGAGAATTACGAAATACAGATGAAAACCAGATCGTTGTAAATAAAGCTACAATAGATGATTTAGGAATAAAATTAGATGAAGCCATAGGCTCTAGAGTATTATCTGCATATGAAGATAATATAGATACTTATGAAATAGTTGGAGTTACAGAAAACTTTCATTTTGCATCATTAAAAGAAGAAGTAGAGCCCCTAATGATGTATTTAGATAATAGTTTAGAATGGCTTTTAGTAAAAACAGAAACAACCGATTTTGAAAGCATACTTAATCAAATGGAAATAACTTGGAAAGACGTTAATAAAACAACACCATTTGTATACAGTTTTGTAGATAAAGAAACAGAAAAATTAATTGCTGAAGAAAAACGCTTAGCTAATATTTCTGCTGTTTTTACAACATTAGCAATTATAATAAGCTGCCTAGGATTGTTTGGATTAATATCTTTTATGGCAGAGCAAAAAAAGAAAGAAATAGGTATTCGTAAAGTGCTAGGTGCTAGTATAAGTACAGTTATGAAAATGCTTACTAAAGATTTCTTTTTACTAATAGTTATAGCATTAGTTATAGCGACTCCAATGGCTTATTTTTTAATGGAAAACTGGTTACAAGACTTTACCTATAGAATTTCAATTAGTTGGTGGATATTTGTGATTGCAGGAGCAGTTACTTTACTAATAACACTACTAACAGTTAGTGTTCAGGCTATTAAAGCAGCCACAGCAAACCCTGTAAATTCTTTAAGAACAGAATAAAAAACATTATCAAAAACAAAGAATTATGATTAAGAATTATATAAAAATTGCTTGGAGAAATATAAAAAAAGATCGCCTCTTTTCCGTTGTAAATATTTTGGGATTATCTGTAGGCTTAGCAATAACAATACTATTATTTCTTTTTATAAGTTATGAAAAAAGTTATGATAATATGTATTCAAAGAAGGAGCAAATACATAGGGTATTATTGCATACAGAAGACGAAGGAGGAAAGGAGATTTGGGCTAATGTACCATCTGCACTGGCTCCAGCGATGACAAAAGATATTCCAGAAGTAGAAGCAGCTGTACGTATGTTAAAACATGATTTTGGAAGCACAGCATATATTAAGGCGGCTAATAATGATTATGAGGAGAAAGAGTTGTATTGGACAGATCCTGAGATTACAACAATTTTTGATATGGAGTTTTTAAAAGGAAACCCAAAAGAAGCATTAAAAGACCCTAAAACAGTAATATTATCTCAAAGTATATCAAAAAAATATTTTGGAGAAGAAAACCCCATAGGCAAACAAATTATAGTAGACAATAGAACGTCATTAACTGTAACTGGAGTATATAAGGATTTCCCTAAGAATAGTTCTATATCATGTAATATTATAGGAGCGTTTAACACACTTAATTTTTTTAAAAACCCTACATGGAGCAATGCTAGTTTTGAAACTTTTGTGTTATTAAATAAAAACACCCCTTCTAAATTAGTATCAAATAAAGTAAAACAGTTACTAAATAAACATGTAGCTGAAAAAGATCAGTGGTACTCATTTTCACTACAACCCTTAGAGCGTATTCATTTATATTCTTCACAGTATAAGGATTCGTACACAAGTAGAAACGGAAGCATTAATGAAGTAAGGAATCTAGGTACATTGGCTTTTTTAATTTTAATAATAGCCTGTATTAATTATATGAACTTAATTACTGCCCGTTCAGAAAAAAGAAGTAAAGATGTAGGGATAAATAAAACAATGGGAGCAACAGTAAAAAATTTAATACTACGGTTTTATATAGAAACGGGCTTAATAACTTTAGTTGCAATAATCATAGGATTAATTATTGCAATTATTTTAATTCCTATATCCAATAATTTTATGGGCAATGTATTAACTATAAATGATATTTTTTCTCCGCACATACTAATAGCGCTTGTTATAATATGGGGTGTAACAACATTAATATCGGGGTCGTATCCTGCGTTTTATTTATCACGATTTTCCCCAAAAGAAGCTGTTAAATCTTCTAGAAATAAAGGCGGAGCATCCGTATTTATTAGAAAAGGATTGGTAGTAACACAATTTACAACATCTGTAATTTTAATAATTGGTGTTGTTGTTATTCATCAGCAATTAAAATACATGCAAAATAAAAATTTAGGCTACAACCCAGAGAATGTTATTGCAATTTCTACAGCAGCACTTAGTAAAAATACAAACGATACACATTTAATAAATGCTTTTAAAGCATTACCTAATCTATCTTCTGCTGCATTTGCTCAAGGTTATCCTGGAATGGGAGTAAGTGGAAGAGGACTGTATAAAAATGACACAGATGAAAAAGGGATGAATATTCAAACCAATTTAGCCGATTCAGATATTGTAAATGTGTTAGAATTAAAATTATTGTCTGGAAATTTACTACCCAAAATAAAACAAAAAGGAGACACTCTGGTAGATGTTATACTTAATAAATCGGCAGTAGAATATTTAGGCTATACGCCAGAAGAAGCTATAGGTAAAAAAATAAGCATTCAATTAGGTGATAACTCTTATGTTCGCGGAGTAGTTGATGATTTTAATTTTTCATCATTACATACACCAATAGGAGGTTATGCCTTTCATAACATGGCAACAGAGTATAAATCGTATCTGCTTGTTCGTTTTAAAGCAGAAGCAATTTCAGAAGCAATAACAACTTTTGAAAACACTTTTAAAAATGCTGCACCCAATACAGCCTTTGGATATACTTTTTTAGATAAAAACTTAGAACGTATGTATGCACAAGAGCAAAAAATAGCAAGAGTAGGCTTAGTATTTTCTATACTAGCCATATTTGTAGCCTGTTTAGGTTTGTTTGCCTTAGCTGCTTTTACAGCAGAACAGCGTAAAAAAGAAATAGGAATAAGAAAAGTATTGGGAGCAAGTTTAATAGGCATTACTAAATTACTATCTAAGCAATTTATAACCTTAGTCGTTTTAGCATTACTTATAGGGTTTCCTTTAGCATATTGGCTTATGGATAATTGGTTGCAGGACTTTGCCTATAGAATATCTATAAACTGGACTGTATTTGCTTTAACAGCAGCAGCAGCATTAATTATTGCGATTATTGCTGTAAGCTCTCAAGCGTTAAAAGCAGCAATAGCTAACCCTGTAGAATCATTAAAAACAGAGTAGAATAATTAGTGAAAACCTTTGAAGTGTTCGTTTGTGGACAAAAAGTGTACTAAAATCGAACACGTTTAATTTTTATTAAAAATATAACACATTGTTAGTGAATGTTTTATGTGTTTGGCATCATCTTAACTATATAAACAGTATAAACATAGACAGAACTAGAATAGCTTTTATCTCATAGAATTTTGAATAAGTTATTTCCCGATAAAACGAAACAATTATGATTAAGAATTATATAAAAATTGCATTCCGTAGCTTACTTAAAAACAAGGGCTATAGCTTTCTCAATATTTTTGGGTTGGCTATAGGGATTACTTGTGCTAGCTTAATATTTCTTTGGGTAGAAGATGAAATGAGTTTTAATACTGTTTTTGAAAAACAAGATGAAGTTTATTATGTGCCAACAAACCAACAATACGAAGGGGAGTGGAGAACCTTTTATTCTACTCCAGGCCCACTAGCAAAAGTGTTAAAAGATGAAATACCAGGAGTAGTAAGAGCAGCTAAAACATTTAATGAAAGTTTTACGTTTGCAGTAGGTGATAATACTATTAGCAGAAGAGGACTGTATGCAGATACAGATATTATAGAAATATTTGGTCTTAAATTTATTGAAGGTAATGCAAAAGAAGCATTAAAAAAACCTGAAGCTATTATAATTACAAAAGAAATAGCCGAGCAACTCTATGGAAAAGACAAAACAGTTTTAGGAAAAACATTAAAAGTAAACAATACAGATAATTATGTAATAACAGGAGTTATTGAAAACATCCCAGATAATGTAAGTTTTCCTTTTAAATGGATTGCCCCTTTTAATCGTTTTGGCGCCAATAGAGAATGGACACAGGAATACGGTAGTAATTTTGCAGATACTTTTGTTGAATTATCTCCAGAAGCTAATTTTGAAACTGTAGATGCACAAGTGCGTAAAATATACCAAGCTAAAACAGGTGATAATGAAACCTATGCATGGTTACACACTATAAAAAACTGGCATCTAAAATCTAAATTTGAAGATGGTAAAGTTATTGGTGGACGTATTACCTATGTACGTTTATTTATTGTAATTGCGCTAATTATACTATTAATAGCCTGTATTAACTTTATGAATTTAGCAACCGCAAGAAGTGAAAAACGGGCTAACGAAGTTGGCGTACGTAAAGCTATGGGATCTGGGCGTTCCCGTTTAATGTTTCAGTTTATAGCAGAAGCACTTTTAATGTCTAGTATAGCTACTGTAGTTAGTGTACTCTTATTATTTATTTTATTACCACAGTTTAACTTATTAATAGATAAAAACCTTGTGTTAGGCCTATCAAACCCATTACATGTTTCAGTATTATTAATAATTACACTAGTCTGTGGTTTATTTGCAGGATTATATCCCGCATTTTATTTGTCTTCATTTAAACCAGTTGAGGTTTTAAAAGGAATAAAAGCAACAGCAGGTAGTGCCATATTTATACGTAAAGGTTTAGTTGTAGGGCAATTTACTATTTCTATAGTATTTATTATAAGTACTATATTAGTCTACCAGCAAATTCAACATGTAAAAAATAGAGATTTAGGCTACAATAAAGAACAATTAATAAGACTAGATGTTAATGGTGATATGATAGAAAATTTTGCAGTAATAGAGCAAGATTTAATAAACTCAGGTGTAGCCGAAAGCGCAGCATTTAACAATTCTAAATTACTATCTGGAGGAAATAATGGCTCTGGATTAAAGTGGCAAGGCGGGACCAATACAGAAGATATATTAATATCGTTTAGATATGTAAGCCCAAAGTTTTTAAAAACAACTAATATAAAACTTATAGAGGGACGAGACTTTAGTGCTAATACGGCAGCAGATAGTACGCGTACTATTATTACAGAATCTTTAGCAAAATTAATGGGAGAAGGTAGTGCTATTGGTAAAACCATTAGAAGAGGTGATGATACATATCAAGTAACAGGAGTTGTAAAAGATTTTTTATACGGTAATATGTATACTAAAAGTGATCCTGTTATGTTTTTTAATGCACCAGAAAATGCACGCTATTTATACATAAAAACTATTGCAGGAATTGAGACAAGTACAATGCTATCTAAAATTGAAGCTATAATGAAAAAAAACAATCCAGCTTTTCCTTTTGAGTATACTTTTGTAGATGAGGCTTTTAATAATAAATTTAAAAGCGAACAATTGGTAGGTAAGCTTTCTCAAATATTTGCTGTATTAGCTATTCTAATATCATGCTTGGGACTCTTTGGTTTAGCAGCTTATACAGCAGAACAACGCAGAAAAGAAATAGGAGTACGTAAAGTATTAGGAGCTAGTGTTCCTACTATAGTAAAACTTTTATCTAAGGATTTTATAAAACTAGTGCTTATTTCTATAATAATAGCAGCACCTATAGCATGGTTATTAATGAGTAATTGGCTAGAAGATTATGCTTATCGCATAGAAATTAATTGGTGGATATTTATTGTAGCAGGAATAATAGCAATTATTATAGCATTAATAACCGTAAGTTTTCAAGCCATTAAAGCAGCAATTACTAATCCAGTAAATAGTTTAAAAACAGAATAAAAACATATAAAACAATAGAGGCTTAGTTTAACTAATTCTCTTTCATATAAAAATATAGAACAAAATGAGAAAGTTAAAACACTATATAGCAATCTTATGCCTGGGTATAGTAACGACAGGAATAGCACAAATAAAACAAGCGGTAAAACCATTTAATAAAGTAGTAATAAGCCCGCATATTGAAGCCATTTTAGTAGAAGGAGATGAAGAAACGGTTACAATAAAAGAAAATAAATTATCTAATAATATTGTAAACATAGAAGTAAAAGGAAAAACGTTACGCGTGTATTTAGATGATGCAAAAGAAGTTACTAAGAGCAAAACGATAGTAGTAGATGACACTAAGAGAAAAGTACCTATTTATAAAGGCAAGGTGTTAACTATATTAGTTACATACAAAACATTAGAAGAATTATCTACTAGGGGAGAGCAGTTAATAACTTGCGAAAGCACATTAAACCAAGAGGAGTTTAATCTTAAAATATATGGAGAATCTCAAGTAACTTTAAAAAATATAGAATTAAACAACTTATATGCTACTATCTATGGAGAAAGCGAACTTACGGTAAAAAAAGGAAAAACTACAAATCAAAAAATTACAGCCTACGGAGAAGGCATCATTAATTTATTAGGCATTGACAATAAAGACACAAAATTAAGAGCCTATGGAGAAGCAGAATTTAAAATAAATGCTTCCAATCAAATAAAAATAACTGCCTATGGAGACGCTTCTTTAGAATATAAAGGAGGAGCCTCTATAAAAAAAGGCATAGCAATTGGAGATGTTCAAATCTCTCAAGAAGATTAACGTATACCATAAACTATTATATAAAATAAAACCACTATGCTTTTAGAACTCAATAATGTTTCAAAAACAGTAAAATCTGGCAGTAAAAAAATAACTTTATTAGACGCTATAAATCTTAATGTTGAAGAAGGAGAATTTATTTCTCTAATGGGGCCTTCAGGCTCTGGTAAATCTACTTTATTAAATGGTATAGGTATGCTAGATAGTTTTACAGATGGGCATTATACTTTTTTAGATGTACCAGTACATACAATGAAAGAAAAACAACAATCTAAATTATATAAAGAATATATAGGTTTTGTATTTCAAGCTTACCATTTAATAGATGAGTTAACTGTTTATGAAAACATAGAAACACCATTATTGTATAAAAATATAAAATCTTCAGAACGAAAAGCATTAGTAGCAGATAGTTTAGACCGTTTTAATATTGTAGGAAAAAAAGATTTATTTCCCTCTCAACTAAGTGGAGGACAACAGCAATTAGTAGGTATAGCAAGAGCATTAATAACAAAGCCTAAGTTAATTCTTGCAGATGAACCAACAGGTAATTTAAACTCTAAACAAGGCATAGAAATTATGGAGCTTTTTGCAGAGTTAAATAAAGAAGGCGTAACTATTATACAAGCAACACACTCTGAAAGCAATGCAGCTTACGGATCGCGAATTATTAATCTTTTAGATGGTAAAATCGTTTTAGAATAATATAAAAATCATGTTACAGAAAATAATAATATTTACTGTGTTGCTTATGCAAGGCATAGGATTCGCACAGACTAAACCTAAAAATGAATACACTTTAACAGAGTGTATAAACATTGCGCTTAAAAATAATTTAGATCTAAAATCGACAACATTAAGAGCAAACACAGCGAATATAAATTTTAAACAATCTAAAACTAATATATTACCAACCTTAAATGGGAATTATAATATAGGGGTAAACACAGGGAGAAGTATAGACCCTTTTACAAACGATTTCATTAATCAAGAATTAACATTCTCTAATGCTAGACTTAGTTTAGATGCAACAATATTTAATGGATTTAGGTTACTTAATACAATTAAACAACAACGATTAAATAAACAAGCAGCAGACCTAGAAATAGAAGAAGCAAAACAAAATTTAGTTTTAAATGTTACACTTGCATATTTACAAGTTTTAAATAGCAGGGATCTTTTAGAGTTGTCTAAGAAAAGATTAGAAACAACAATAAAGCAATATAAGAGGCAAGAAGTGCTCTACAATCAAGAAGTAGGTAATCCTGCAGATTTTGCAGACATAAAAGGACAATTAACTAGGGATGAAACATCAATTTTGGTTTCTAAAAGTGTATTAAACAATGCTAAAATTAATTTAGCTAGACTGTTAAATATTACTAATGGAATAACAATAAATACAACAGATTTACTTTTAGATATAAAACATTATGGTTTCTCATCAGAAGAAGTTTTTAATGAAGCACTATTAAATTTAGCAACCTTTAAAGCAAAAGCATTACGCGTAGAAGCAGCCAAAAAAGGAATTAATGTAGCTAAATCGCAATTTACGCCAGAAATCACCTTTTTTGGGCAGTTAAATACCAATTACTCTAGTGCAGCACAAACGTTTACAGCTACAGGAACAAGTGTAGAAGATACTGGAGATTTTGTAACGATTAATAATCAAGACATTGCTGTGCAAACTAATAGAACACAGTTTGAAGGGCGTAAAATAGGGTATAGAGATCAATTTGATAACAATTTAAATACAGTTGTTGGTGTTGCCATTAACATTCCATTATTTAATGGTTTTAGAGCAAAAAATAACGTTGCGTTAGAAAAAATAAAAGTAGAAGAAGCTATAATAACATTAGACAGAACCGAGCAGGATATAAAAAATGCGATAGCGCAAGTACATTTCGATATGCAAGCAGCTTACAACAGGTATAATAGTTTAAAAAAACAAGTAGAGGCGTTTACCGAATCGTTTCGTGTTAACGATGTCCGTTTTAATAATGGAGCCTCTAATTTTTTAGCTTACATAACAAGTAAGAATAACTTAGATGCAGCACAAACCAATTTAATAAATGCTAAATACGAGTATTTACTACGAGTTAAAGTATTAGAGTTTTATAGAGGGAATATGCTTTAAAATCTTTTATTAATTAAATCTGCTGTGTTTTAATCCCAGCATTAGTTCCAGTGTATTGTTAAAATAGTAATTCATGATTTTATTACTTATTTACATATAAATTAATAACAGCAGTATTATCTGGAGCAGTTGTTAATTCTTAACATAAGAATAGTTATTACATTGCTAACTACTGCTTTTTATTCTAATATAAGTATGCGTTTTGCTAATTCTATCGTCATATGTTTTTAAAACTACATAATACCAATCATGCCAATGGCTGTCTGAATTATCTACATCTACAATAAAAATATCAGATTTTTTATGTTCAATGACAGCTTTCTCAAAGTCAGGAACCATCATCCCTTTTTTTAGCCATCCTAAATCCCCTTTTTTTGAGTGCTCATCCATATTATAATCTTTAAATAAATCGACAAATGGAACTCCAGATTTATATTTTTTGATTATAACTTGTCTAATTGAGTCAATTTCTTTTTTTACTAATTCATTTGCATTTAAGTAAATATAATTTACACGAAACTCGGTTTCTTTAGAAGAGCTAATTAACTTATAATAATATGTTTCATTGTTGATTTTTATTGCTTTTATTTTCCCTTTTTTTAACCCCAAAAGTTTTCTTGGAATTATAGTGTCTAATGTGTTTAGTTCAATAAGTTCAATATTCCAATCAGAATTTCTAGATTTATACTTTTTAAACTCTTCTCGAGACTCTATGTTATTTAGAGTTTGCTTTATTTCTTTTTTAGTTTGTCCTTTAGCGATTATAGAGAAAAGAACTAATAATATTTTAATATAGTGTTTCATTTTTTAGTCTGATTATAGTTGTAGTTAAAACAGGCTTGTAAAATATACTGTTATCTAACATTTCGTATTCAACTTCGCCAGGTTTAGAGTTTATTTCAAGAGAGACAATCTTAGTTACAATTTTTTCCATTTTTTACAACATATAATTCCGCTATGCGTTGTTTTTTGCAGAAAGATATAGAAAATATCTTTTTAGCATAAAATACCCGTTGCCATCTGTTTGCTTTTTATCCTTTTTTCTCAAATACTTTCCAGATAAGTGTTGCAATTATTGCCCCTAATGTAGGAGCAGTAATATAAAGCCATAGTGCAGAGAAATTTCCAGATATAAGCGCAGGAGCTAAACTTCTTGCAGGATTAAATGAACCTCCAGAAATTGGGCCAGCAAATAGAATAATTCCAGTAACAAATAAGCCAATGATGAGTCCCGCTATATTGGAAAGTTCTTTTTTAGAGCTTATTCTTAATATTGTAAGCATTAAAAAGAGCGTTAAAACAAATTCTAGAATAAATGACTGTAGCAATGTACCTGAAGGAATTGTAGCACCTAACGTTACGTTTTCTGGAAACATAAATGTTAATAAACCACTTGCTAAAATTGCTCCAATAATTTGAGCAGAACTATAGAATATAGCCTCTTTTTTTGGTATTAACTTACCAATTACTAAAGCTACAGTTACAGATGGGTTTATATGTGTTCCAGAAATGTTTCCAAAAATAGATATCATTACACTAATTGTTATTCCAAACGCTAAAGCGATTCCTAGTAGGCCTAGACTTCCATTAGATTGCTCATTTACAATTATTGCTCCAGTTCCACAAAAAACCAAAGCAAAAGTACCAATAAATTCAGCTATATATTTTTTCATATTTTTCTTAAAAAAAGAGGGTAATTAAATCTAACTACCCTCTTAATATTAATTAGTAAGCTATTAAATTGCTGATGCTCCAGCTTCTGCAACTGTATGATCGTTTTCAACAGAGCTTCCACTTACTCCAATAGCTCCAATTATTTCGCCTGATGTATTTTTAATAGGTACACCACCAGGAAAAGTAATCAATCCATTGTTTGAATGTTCAATATTAAATAAAGGTTGACCAGGTTGAGATAACTCCCCAATAATTCCAGTATTCATATCAAAATAACGAGCTGTTTTTGCTTTTTTAATAGATATATCAAGAGAACCTAACCAAGCACCGTCCATTCTACCAAATGCTACTAAATTTGCTCCAGCATCTACAATAGCAATATTCATTTTTGTGTCTATTGCTGTAGATTTTTGTTTTGCTGCTGCGATTGCCTTTTCTGCTTGTGCTAATGTAATATTCATAATTTTATTTTTTATGTATTGTTATTAATTTGATGCAAATTTACATTGAGCATTAAAGTATTTAGTTACTAAAACAGTTCAATAACTTATGAAAAAAGGTCAAGTTTAAAGTAAAGCAGAAATATGAAATTAAGAAACTATTTCACTTGGGCTAATCCCAAATTTATTTTTAAATGCTATACTAAAGTTTGAGAGGTTGTTGTATCCAAAATCTAAATAGATGTCTGAAGGTTTTAAATGCCCTTGTTCTAAAGTCTCTTTTGCTTTTTGAAGCCGTTTATCTTGAAGCCATTTTCCAGGAGATGTATTATATTCTTTAATAAAATGACGTTTAAAAGTTGATAAACTCATATTACATAAAAATGCAATTTCCTCCAGTTTTAAATTAGAATGTATTTTACTTTCTACAATTTTTTTAAAAGGTGAGGTTTCTTTAATGATTAAAGAATGTAGGTATAATTCAAATTTATTTCCATATTTCTGTAAAAGATAGAGCATCAATTCTTCAAACTTCACAGAAAGTAAATTCTCCATGAAAACTGTTGGTGCTTCACTAATTGTTGATAATGAATTTAAATATGATGTAATGTATGAGTCATTCCTTATTATAAAATATGGTATTTCATTTTTTATTATTTTGTTTTTAGAATGTTTCTCTAAAAAACCTTTTAGTTTTTCTTCAGAAAAAAAGAATAACTTACAGTAATATATTGCTTCTGTATCTAGTAACTCTGTCCATAACCAGTTTCCTTTTTTTAATAATAATGATTGGTCTTTATTAACTGCTACAGATGTTCCAGCGAAATGCACTTGCTTTTTTCCAACTTGCAAAAAGCTAAACATATTCATTTCTAAATTGACTTTACTTTTAACAACATCATTTGTCATTTTAAAATCATAGACAAATAAATCTGGATTTTCATTTCTATCCTTAAGGTAGCTTGTAGGGATATTTTCTATAGACATCTAATTTCTTTTTTTAGTTTGAAGTTAATGTAAGGTAGACTATAAATCATTTTTTACAGTGTTTTACACTGTTTTTTTATAATTTTTTAATCTTTCCAAACCTGTATACTCTATTTTCTTCAATGTAAATTTTTACATATTACTATTTAACACCTTCAAGGTCATTAACAAAAAAGCATTATTGAATTTAAGAAAAAGCTAGAAAGCATTGTGAGATAAAAATCTGAATATAATTTTTCATAGGTTTATTCAAATGCTACAAAATGTTAAGATATACTCAATACAAAAAAAGTACTCATAACCACTTTTTTAAGGGAGTTATGAGTACTTTATAATAACAAATTTTAAAGGTCTAACTTTTTAAGTATACAACATGCGTAACTAATATATTTTAATTAGTTAATTTAAAAACTCGTCATAAGTTTAATAACGCTACCCGCATGCATAAGCACCTTGTTTATACTGTATAGTATTCGTTTTAGAATCTATCCAGACTAATGTTAATACGTTTGTATTAGAACAGATGGCAATTGGCGCATCTACAGCAATTTCTACATCATTTAGTTCTTGTTCTAAAGTCCATCCAGCTTGGTTTAATGTGCCAAAACCATTTGTAAATTGGTTTTCTGCAGAGTATATACCTGTTAACCCAAAAACTTCGGTATAGGCGGTAGAAATATCTGCATATCCACCTCTATGTACTAAATGCAATTCACCAGAAATATTAGCCATAGCCATATAACCTATAGTTTGATACTCGTTACCCAGAGCAGCCATTTTTTTAGAAAAATGCCCTACAGGAAAATCTGTAACAGACCATTTATGTAAAGTGGTATTGTTTATTGGATCGGGTTGGTCTTGAAAATTTACAGCTTTAAAGGCATTAAACTTTCCAGTATTGTATGATGCCATACGCATTTTTCGAGTATTTCGCTCTTTATATACCAAAAGTAAAGATGCTCCAATTTGGCTTATAGTCATTGGGCCATCTGTTAATTGATTTACAGAAACTACAATACCAGAAAACCCATTAGCATCGCCTTCCATAGATTGTATAAAACCATCTGTGTTAACCCAACAAAGCATGAATTTGTTCTTAGCTGTAGCCATATCATAATAAGCAGTTAAAGCAAAGCTTCCAGCTGTTTTTTGCTGTAATGGATAGGTAGGACCCCATGTTTTAGTATCCATATTATAACTATTAACTAGTAAGTTACCCTTGGCATCTGTAGTAATTAATATACTAGTATTTGCTATAGAAGCCATAGCAATAGCACCTTGAGTACTGTTGTTTATTTGCTTAGGTTGGCTCAAACCAGATGTACCAAAAAAGCTTTCAAATAACTGCCCTTTTGTATTAGCAAACACCATATGTTCTCCATTGCTACTATTAGTAATGGCTAATGATTTAGCAGCGGAAAAATCTGTATCTGTAGCGATTGTCCATGAAAAAGATTCGTCCCATAAAAAGCGAAACCAATTAGCGCCAAAATCGTTTTTGTGTAATGAGTCTAATTGAAAATTTTCTTCAACTGTTTTTATTAAATTATAGTGGTTGTATGGAGTATCTATTTTAGTACCAGGTTTTATCATATCTCCTAAAAGCACAGTGTAAATCTGGTTTGGGCCATCGTAATTAGTATCGTAATCTCCTGGTTTAGCATTAAAATCTGCTTCATCGAATGTAATGACTAATAATGTCCCTTTTGGTACTTTAGATTGTGCCCATGCTTTATCAGGATCGGTTAACAGTAAATCGACATCTAAGTTTAAGCCTAAATAATCTATATTTTTATCGTTTTCAAAGCCTTGTACATTAGAGGTTGCTATATGTCCTAAAAACACATGTTCTAACCAAGTAGATAACTGTGGCACTAACTGTGTTCTAGGGTTGGTATCTACATGCGTATTGTATAAGTAGTGGCCATCATTCCAAATATCTGGAGTAAACCAGCTATATTCTGGTAAAGTTTCATGTTTTACATCTTCCCAAAACTGTGCATCGCTTACAATTTTCTTCCATCTGTTTTCGTCTTTTTGAATATTGTAGCAAGAAGCAAAAGCATTGTGCTTACGAAAATATCTTGCTAATTCTTTTGGGTTTTTATTAGGATATTCGGTTATAGGTTGTTCTGTAGTAGGATAATCTGGATTAACCCAAGCTCTATTCCAAGGTTCATTTGGGTAAGCTTCCATGTAGGCTTTCCAACTCACATTTTTGGCTTCTAATAAATCTACTAAGGTCTCTTGCATTAATGGTTTTGCTGGAGGTGTATCGTTTGTAACGCAGCATATTTCTCCTGTTAACGAGGCAATATAATTAGTCTGAGAAGGGTGGAAGGCACCAAAATAATTGGTCATGTCTGCACCAGCAGAAGCTAATTTTTTCATAAAGGCGTTTTGCATGACATAGCTTCTGTATTGGTTCTCGAACATAATAGTAATAACGCGATTAAAAGGTTTCTTCATAATTAGCTTTTTTGTGTTTTAGTAACTAACTCATCTATTAACCAGTTATATTGTTTTCTACTAGCAGGCGAAATATATTCAAATGGAGGACCAGCATACTTTTTATTAGGTAATTCACAATTTAATAAATCGGCAGCTAAATATTTCATTTGATACATCATACCGATAGCTTTTACTATTAAAGATGATTGGCCATTAAATGCTAAGTGTAATAACTGTAAAAAGTAAGAGTATAACTGATTGAATTCTTCAGCTTTTTCACGAGCAGGAGAACCTACAGGGAGATCATTAACCTTGGGGTTATCTACCATATTTATTGCAGCATCCCAATTAATTGGTACTTTCTCACCAGTTGGTTTTTTATTTGGAACGTCATTTGGTTTATACTTTTGCCCTAAATAAATTTCATTAAACCTAAAATAGTGGGCTACTTCTTCATTTTGGCCAAAATACGCATCATCTCCATCTGCTATAGAACCTGAAGCGCCTTCACCTTGATCGACTATAATATCTATAGCAAATAAGGCCTTTTCTAAATTATCTACAACAATAATTTCACCGCCACCACCATAATAATCTTTTGGAGTAATCTGTAAAGATGTATCACCAGAAAATACATTATCTTCTCCATAAGTATCTACCATATATATTAACTGTTTTTTTATGGTATTGTAAAACTCTCCTATAGTTTTTTCTTTTAATTTTATTGGTTGCATTAATCCTTTGGCATATTCACCACGTGCCATTAATTTATCTTCTGAAGGCTTTTCTATTTCTAAAAAAGTTTCAATAGATGCTTTTGAGAATTTAATAATCCCAACATCAAACTTTCTGTCGGCAAATTCCATTTTTGTCGGATATTCTGGTATAAACTTCGGGTTGTCTATTGAAGGATGCCCTCCAACAGCATTCATAACATTACAAGCTAAAGTCATGTGAAGCATTTCTTCCATGAAAACACTTCGTATTACATTCCATGAAAACCCATTGGTATCTTGATTTATAGTAAAATAAGCAGTTAAATATGGCGGGATAGTAGAGTGCTCTAGCTCTATCGCCGTTTGTAAATTATCATGAAGTTGTTTTTTATGTGTTTCTAAAGTTTCAGGCATAATTTATTTTTTTAATTCGGTTAGGTCTTTATCAATGTTTTCTGCTGCCCAAAATGAAAGCGCAGCCATAGTAAGTGTTGGGTTAGAAGTACCCATTGAAGGCATGTTTCCGCACCCTACTAAAAATAGATTTTTATGTTCATGGCAACGTTGGTTTCTATCTACAACCGAATTCTCCTTATCAGTTCCCATAATATGTGTACCAGCTAAGTGTCCTGCTCCTTGCCACCATAAAGATTCGCCTTTATATTCAATATAACCACCTCTACTAGAATCGTATTCTGTTTTGTTTTCTCCTTTTATAGTTTCAAAAAATTGTTCAGAGAATGATTTTGCCGCTAGCATGCCTTCTTTTTCATGATCTGTAATATTATAATTAATAATTGGACGATGATTACCTAATGCATCTTTATAACGGTCATCTATAGTTACACAATTATTAGATAATGCTTGTTGTTCTATTAAAAAGCCAAAACGAAATTCTTTTTGCACTTTGTTTAGTAGGCGTGCCCTTAATTTTTTTCCAAATAAATTTTCAGATAAACCATCAGTAAGTTCAGTGGTTGGTGAGCCAGCAGGCCAATTCCAACCCCAATTTCCTATTTCTACTCTAAACGCAGAACGATCTTTTCTAAACGCACCATCTCTTAAACTCGGGATTCCAGAAGTAGATCCTGGGCCACGGAAAGCTCCAATTTTCTCAGGAGCTAATCCCCATGTTAGTAATACAGGATGATCCATTAAGTTCTGTCCTATGTTTTTATTTTTAAAACCAGAAGCAAGCATTAATTTAGCATTCTCTACTGCATGAGCAGCTAAAACATAACGTTTTGCAGTAATTGTTTTTTCTTTATAATTAGGAGATCCGCCAGAGGTTAAAGCTTCAATATCGTCGTATTGTTTGTATTTAATCCCTTTTATATCTCCAGTAGTAGCATCGTACAAAATTTGAGAAGCCACACATTGTTCACTAATAATAACACCTTTGTTTACTGCTTTTTCTAATGTTTTTAAAGCATTGTATTTGGCTTGTACTGGGCAAATTGGTACACAAGCAGAGTTACCTTCGCAACGTTGTCCTAGATCTGGGTTGCCAACAGCTCCAACGGGTTGATAACCTTCTCCATTATTATAATTAGGATTGGGGTTACTGTTTCGTCCTTGTGGTGTGCTTACTACATCGTAACTATAACTTTCACCATCATAATTAAAAACTGCACCTTTAGTCCATTTCGTTAATTGCTTATCTAAATGGCTTTGAGGAATTTTAGTCATTGGATAGACATAATCCTCTTCAAAAGCAATACCCAAGTAGCTTTGTTCTTCGACATCTGCTGAGACACCAATTTCAAATTCTGCCATCCTGTAATACTTCATTAAATCATAATAACTTATTGGCCAGTTTTTACCAATACCAAATAAGTCTTGTTCTTTAAAATCTGAAGGAAGCATTCTTAAACAAGTTCCTAACCAATGTAAGGTTGTACCTCCTTTTGCACGTGTATAAGTGCTTTGAAAAGGTGCTGGGCCAAATTGTTTAAAATAACTATCCTTGCTAAATTGTTGAATTCCATCTTCTATATTGCCAACATCTGTAACTAAAGGTTGCGGAGCATTAGGATTTTGCGGATATGGAGAGTTAGGAATTTTTACAGTATTTTTATAATAGGTATGTAAATATGATCTGTAAGTTTCAAAACTAAAGTCTTTTTTTGCTCCTGCTTCTAAAATTAACACACTGTGTCCTTTTTCTGCTAGTTGATTTGCTACTATGGCACCACTAATTCCAGCACCAACTATTACTACGTCGTATTCTGTTTTTTTACTCATTATTATTTTGGAATTAGTTAATCTTTAGATGAAAATGTTAAAGGAGGGAAGCCCCAAGTTGCATAACCAGGTTGTTTGCCTCCCATAGGGTGCGCTGCTATAGCTTTCCATATTAAACCTTCTAAATAAGATTCAGAAGAAATTATATAGTTTTAGGGTTATATGTACCAACAACCCATTCACCTAAGTACCATAATTGAATAATTTGATTCACGGGGTGTTTAAAATTGCTATTATTCATTAAGTCAGTTATTTTTCTAGACTCTGTAACAGATAAACAATCTGGGTTTTCAACTTTAATATTTTTGAAAGCCTCTAAAACTGCTTCAAAAAGTTGTTTCCCTAGTTCTTTTTTTACAGTCTCGAAATAGGTTTGTAATAAACCAGTTCCTGCTAGATCTGCTTTAGAAAACCCAGTGAGTATAATGCTAAGGTTTTCAAATAAATCAATAGGTTTTTCTTTTAATTTTTTCATAAAAAATAGTCGATTTTTTTAAAATTAAGTTTTATAGATACAATGTATATAAATGCAATTCTTTTTTATAGCGTATAAATACCTGTTTTTATATAATAAATATTTATCAAGGTATAACTATTTTAATAAAAAAGAGTAGACCATAATAGTATCTTGTTGGTAGTTTGTAACTTAATGACTTGTATGGTTTTTGTAGACAATAAAAAACTACCATACATTCTTTGTATATTGCATGTATACTTACAAGATTTAAGAGACATTATGCAAAAAATAAAAGCTTTTATATATATATTGTTTGGGTTATGTGTACTATTAAGTTCTTCTCAAGAGCTTCCTCCAATAGAAGTTTATACTCCTGAGGCATATAAAGCGCAAAACCAAAATTGGGCAATATCTCAAGCTAAAGACAAAACGGTATATGTTGCCAACAATGCAGGTCTTTTAGAGTTAGATGGAGAAAGATGGCGCTTATATCCATCTCCAAACGAAAGTATAATGAGATCTGTAAATGCTGTAAATGGCTACATTTATTCAGGGTTTTATATGGAATTTGGATATTGGAAAAAAAATAATCTTGGAACTTTAGATTATACCTCACTGTCTAAAAAACTTAAAACCCCTTTAATAGAAGATGAGCAATTCTGGAACATAATTGCAGTAGAAGACTGGGTACTATTTCAATCATTAAACCGAATTTATATTTATAACCTAAAAACGGAAACATTTAAAATAATAGAGTCTAAAACGACCATTACTAAAATGTATGAAGTAGAAGGAAGCATTTATTTTCAACGCATTAATAATGGGATTTTTAAAATTGAAAGTGGAAAGGATATTTTAATGACTAATGCAGAACCACTAAAGGAAAACATAGTTGTAAATATCTTTAAAAGAGACGATACACTCTTTCTTGAAACACAAGATGATGGATTTTACACATATTATAATGACATTTTAAAACCTTGGGAAGCTCCTATAAATAATGAACTTAAAACACTAAGTATATATAACAGTATACAGTTGCATGATGGCAGTTTTGCTTTAGGAACAATCTCTAGTGGAATAATTATTTTAACAAAAGAAGGAAAAGTTAAATATAGAATTAACCAAACTAATGGCTTAAGTAATAATACAGTTCTTAGCCTATTTCAAGATATAGAGCATAATATATGGTTGGGATTAGATAATGGAATTAATTGTATGAACATGAATTCTAATTTTAAAGTATATAATGATTATAGAGGAGAATTGGGAGCTGTTTATGCAGCAGCCGTACATAAAGAAATTTTATACTTAGGAACAAATCAAGGCCTGTTTTACAAGGCACTAAACAAAAATGAAAACTTTACATTTATAGAAGGAACTCAAGGTCAAGTATGGTGTTTATTGGAGTTAGATGGAAAACTATTTTGCGGACACAATGCAGGAACTTTTATTGTAGAAAAAAATAAAATAGAAAAAATTTCAAATATTCAAGGTACTTGGAATATTAAAGCGATAAAAAACAACCCTAATGTATTAATACAAGGAAATTATGATGGATTATATATTCTGAAAAAGAATAATAATAAATGGCAATACAGTCATAAAATAGAAGGCTTTGATATTTCTTCTCGTTTTTTTGAGTTTATAAACAATAAAGAACTCTTTGTTAGTCACGAATATAAAGGTGTTTTAAAAGTTAAGTTAAATGATAACTACACAAAAGCGTTAAACATAGAAATAGAACCAATTAGTAAAGGTTTAAAATCTAGTCTATCTAAATACAATAATAGCATTCTTTACGCCTATAAAGATGGTATTTTTAAATATGATAGAGAAACGAAAAAGTTTTTAAAAGATACGCTTTTAATGAGCCTATACAATTCAAAATCATTTGTATCTGGAAAATTAATAGTTGAGCCTAAAACGGACAGACTATGGGGGGTTTCTAATAATGAAATTAGTTTCATATCTCCAGGAAAATTTAGTAAAACACCAGAATTAAGTAGTATTCCATTACCTTACGAACTGCGTAAAAGTACTATTAGTTTTGAGAATGTTATTTCTATTGATAATGAACACTATTTATTAGGAACTACTTCTGGTTATATCCTAATAAATCTAGAAAAACCTTTTGATAAAGAATATAAAACAAGAATAAACTTAATTACCAAAAATAAGAACAGGAATAATGATGTTATTGAATATGTAGATAAATCGATTGCAGGTCGTTTTAATAATGATGAAAATAACATTGAGATATTTTACAGTATTCCAGAATATAATAAATATCTAAAAGTAGAATACCAATACCAACTAATAGGTATTTACGATAACTGGAGTGAATGGAGCTCTAACTCTAGCGAACTATTTGAAAACTTACCATACGGAGATTATACTTTTAATGTAAGAGGAAGAATAAATAATAATCGTACACAAAATACAGCAACATACTCTTTTACAATACAACGGCCATGGTATTTGTCAAATGCTATGATCGCTGTATATGTTATTAGTTTGATATTATTTTCTTTAATGATGCATAATATATATAAACAATATTATAAGAAACAGAGAAAAAAATTGCTAGAGCAAAAAAATAAAGAATTAGAACTAAAAGAACTTGCCAATCAAGAGCAATCTATGCGTTTTAAAAACGAAAGTTTAACTAAAGACATAGAAAGTAAAAATAGAGAATTAGCAATCTCTACAATGAGTCTTATAAAAAAGAATGAATTCCTAAATAGTATTAAAAATGAGTTGATTAATATTAAAGATGATAAAAAAATAAAACCAGTAATTAATATAATTGATAAAAACCTTAACAATACAAACGATTGGGAATTGTTTCAGGAAGCTTTTAATAATGCAGATAAAGACTTTCTTAAAAAAATTAAAACACTACACCCTGTATTAACTCCTAACGATTTGCGTTTATGTGCATACTTAAGGTTAAACCTATCATCTAAAGAGATTGCTCCACTGTTAAACATATCTACAAGAAGTGTAGAAGTTAAACGCTATCGTTTAAGAAAAAAGATGAATTTACCACACGAATCTAGTTTAACAAACTACATCATTGAATTGTAAGACCGCAACAAGACATTAAAACACCTATACATCACCACAACATTTTAATTAAATAGTATTTTTGTTTAATAATTTAGTATATTTATTAAACAATAAATAAGCTGTGATTTGCTACTATTATTAAGGATTTCTCAATTTTCAGTGATAAATTTTGAATTGTATGTTTTTTGTAGTGGTAAAATTTATCATTTTCACAATAGCTAACCTTAAATTTACAACAAGGCAAAACACTATATATAACAGCCAACTTAAATTAAACATTAATATGAGAAATAATTTTCTAATACTAATTACCTTCTTATTTGCAACTTCTGTCTATGCACAATCAAATGTGGTAGAAGTTAAAAGTACTACAGAAGGCAAGAAATTAGTAGTCAATGGAGAAGACTTCATGATTAACGGAATGAACTGGGATTATATTCCTATAGGGACAAACACAATAAATGCAAATTTTTGGAAAAAGTCTGACGATATAATTAAAGCTGGGCTTGATAAAGAAATGTCTCTTTTAAATAACATGAATGTAAATGTAATTCGTCAATATACAGGAGTTCCAGCAAAATGGATTCAATATATATACGAGAATTATGGTATTTATACAATGCTTAATCATTCATTTGGTAGATACGGATTAACCATAAATGGTGTATGGACGCCAGTAACAGATTACTCTAACCCAAAAACACAAGAACTCTTACTATCTGAAATAAGAACGCTTGTAGAAGAGTATAAAGGAACCCCGGGATTATTAATGTATTTATTAGGTAATGAAAACAACTACGGACTGTTTTGGGCAGGAGCAGAAACAGAAGACTTTCCTGATGAAGAAGAGAAAAAGCGCGAAGTAGGAGAAAAAAGAGGAAGACCAATGTATAGGTTAATGAATGAAGCAGCCAAAATAATGAAGTCTATAGATAGCTCTCACCCAGTAGCAATTTGTAATGGAGATGTTTTATTTATAGATATTGTAGCCCAAGAATGTAAAGATGTAGATATCTATGGAACCAACACATACCGTGGTGCCTCTTTTACAGACATGTTTAAAGTTGTTAAGGAAACTTTAGATATGCCATTAATGTTTACCGAATTTGGCGCAGATGCCTTTAATGCAATAAGCAATTCCGAAGACCAAAAAGCGCAAGCATATTATATGGTTAATAACTGGAAAGAGATTTATGAAAATGCAGCAGGTTTAGGAAAAGCACAAAACTCTATAGGAGGATTTACATTTCAATTTAGTGATGGTTGGTGGAAGTATGGTTTCGATGATAGAAAAAATGCAGATGTACACGATAATAATGCTTCATGGGCAAATGGAGGTTACGATAAAGATTTAGCTCCAGGCGAAAATAACATGAATGAAGAATGGTTTGGTATCTGTGCAAAAGGACCAACAGACGAAAGAGGACTATACGATTTATACCCTAGAGCAGCCTATTATGCTTTAAAAGAAGCGCACAAAGTAAACCCTTACGAAAAAGGCATGTCGTTAGAATTTATACAAAACTACTTTAAAAACATCCAACTTATGGATGCCGTTTTAAGAGCTAGGGGAGATAAAGCAGCAAGAGGAGGAGGAGATAATAAAAAACTAGGAATTAGTCAGTTAAGAGCAGAATTTACAACATTTAACACAGGAGGAAGTCTGTTAACTACACCAGATAATGCAGATCCAGATAACCGAGTTTTTCCAGATGAATTAGGGTTCGACCACATGCAATCGTATTATGTTGGAGTAGAAGGAAAACCATCGGCTAATATGAAAGCAAATGTAAATTTCAATATTTTAGGAAATGTTGCAGATAACCCAATCGATGAAATATTTTATGAAAATAGAGGACGAACAGTATCGGTAAATACAGACGAAGGAAACTTAGACTTAACAAATATTAATAGAGTTCAAGTTTACAATGCAGAATTCGAATGGAATGCTAAAGATTTCGATTTAAGAGGATTCTACCGTACAGGACATTACCATTGGGGATACGAAGGCGATTTTTTTGGTCTATACCCAGAAGCAAATTATGGCCCTAATTTAGATATCTATAATGGCGAGATTTTAGGTATAGAAGTAGATGGAAAAAAAGCACTAAAAGGCTTAAAAGCAGCTTTTGGACCACAATTATGGTGGGGAGCCAATCCAGCAGTATTATTAAAATACCACAGAAAAATTGGAAAGTTCGATGTAGCAGGTATTTACCATGAAGATATAGATGATGCAGGAGAAGCAATAAGTACATTTGCTGTACCAGTACCAAGAACAAGAAGAGCATCAGTTTCAGTAGAAAGAGAAATAGGAGATTTTAAAATTCAATTGGGAGGTCTTTGGGCTGGAGAACCATTAAATGGAAGAACATTTCAAGTCGCAAAAGGAGAGCCAGGAAACTATGTAATATACACCGATAAAATTAACACTGAAGATAATTGGGGAGCTAAAGCAAAAATTACTTACCAAAAAGGCGCTTTTAATTGGTACGCACAAGGTGCATACCAAGGGCTAGTAGCAAATGGTGGCGCAGACCAAACCCAAACATTTACAGGGTGGAGACTTAAAGATAGTGGTAGTGGAAACCAAACAAACATTTTATCTGGTTTTGCATATACCTTTGGTAAATTTCAAATAGCACCAAACTTTTTATGGCAAAAACCATTGGTAGCCGCTATGCCTAACGATGTAGGTGGCGTAGGAAGATTAAGAAACATACAAGACGACCCATTTGCAGTTAGAGCCAATAGAGAAACTACAGCAGGAGAACTATTATTAACCTACGATCCAACCCCAGGGACTTGGATGTACGAATGGGATAATGATAGAGCAGAAGATGCCAAATTTGCAATGAATTTAGGCTTTGTATTCCGCCATCACCCAACAGCACAAGATGCAGCAATTGGATTTTTAAGCGATCGTACATCTTTTGCATTTCCAAATTCGGCACCAGCACAAGATTTATGGGAAGTCCATTCTCGTATAGTTTCAAAAACAGGACCAGATTTAGGCTTTATAGCAAACCTATATGGAGGAAACGCTCAAGCAAATGGAAGCGATACAAGACTAATAGAGCGATTTGGTGGAGATGTAAGAGTTATTTATAAAAAAATAAAATTAACCTATCAAGCAAAATTTAACGATTGGGGACCATTTGATTATCATAGAGACTTTAACCTAACATATCCAGCTCAATTTATGTTAGACTTATCAACTACAGTAGGCAAACCAGACTGGTTTATATTACCAAATACAAGAGTTGGAGTAAGAGGAACATGGAGATCGCTTGATGAATTTTCACCACGATACGCACCCAATACAATAGCACCAAACACATTCCCGCCAGTACCAACATTAAGTCCAGTAGGCTTTGATAATGGAAGCGAATGGGAAATAAGAACATATATACATATCAACATAGGAAAATAAAAGACGAATATGAAGACTAGAAAAAATACTTATTCAAAAATCATTCTCTATGTAGGATTGATTGTTATCATGGCCAGTAGCTGTGAAAGAGACCTTTCAGACGAAGCCGAATTCGCAACATACCCAACAACCCCAGAAATCTTTACAGATAGTTTTGTGGGTGGTTTAGACTATTTTCCATTTACAGGATCATTAGCAGAAGCTTTTTCTGTAGACACAAATGAAAAATATTTAGGCTCAGCATCTATGCGTTTCGATATTCCACAATTTGGAGTAGGATATGGAGGTGCAACATTTCCAAGTGCATCACCACGAGACTTATCAGGTTACGATGCTTTAACATTTTGGGCACGAGCATCACAAGGAGCAGATATAAACGAAATAGGTTTTGGAATTAATGGAGATACAAACAATAAGTTTCAAGTAACCATGCAAAACCTACCCATAACAACCATGTGGACTAAATATGTAATAGCTATACCAGATGCTACGAAACTAAATCAAGAAAAAGGAATGTTTTGGTATGCAGAAGGTGCAGAAAACCCATCAGACGAAGGCGGTTATACTTTTTGGATAGATGAGCTAAAATTTGAAAAACTAGGAACAATAGCACAACCACAGCCAGCAATTTTAAATGGAGAAAACCAAGTACAACAAACCTTTGTAGACACTAACATAACACTAACAGGTTTAACACAAACGTTTAACTTAGGATCAGGAGAAAACCAAACCACCACAGTAGCACCATCATATTTTACATTCACATCAAGCGATACAGATATAGCTATAGTAAATGAGTTAGGAGTCGTATCTGTAATAGGAACCGGAACAGCAACAATTACTGCTAGTTTAGGAAATGTATTAGCACAAGGTTCCTTAACAATAGAATCTTCAGGAGCATTAGCAACAGCACCAATACCAACACAACCAGCAAGTAATGTTATCTCAGTTTTTAGTAATGCCTATACAAATGTGCCAGTAGATTATTTTAATGCAGGCTGGACAGGCTCTACAACACAAACAACAGACATTAATTCAGGAGGAGACGATATAAAATATTATACGCAGAATAATTTTGTAGGCATTGGTTTTGAAAACCCAACAATAGATGCCTCAGCAATGACGCACATGCACATAGATATTTACACAGATGACATTATTAGTGGAAATTTCGAAATACAAATTAGAGACCGTGGAGCTAATGGACAAATAGACTCTGATAATAACGGTTTTCCAACAGTAGATGATGCCGATTTAAGATACTCGGTGAGTAGCTTACCTCAAGGGCAATGGACATCTGTAGACATTCCATTAAATGGAAACTTAGCAACACAAAAAAATAATCTAGCATTACTAGTTTTTGTAGGAGGAGTGCCTAATTTTTATATAGACAACATCTACTTTTATAATTAAAGAGAACAATTTAAAACAAATAAAAGATGAATAATAAAATTAAAAATAAAAGCAGCGTAGTTAAAGGAATTGCCCTGCCTTTTATAATAGTGTTATTGCTTACTACTATAAGTTGTTCAACCGATGAAACCCAAACAGTAGCTAATTTTCAAACATTAGTAATAGCAGACGAATTTAATACAGATGGAGCACCAGATAGTTCAATGTGGACATACGATATTGGTACAGGAGCAAATGGCTGGGGAAATAATGAATTGCAATACTACACCGATAGAACAGAAAATGTTAAAGTAGAAAATGGCTATTTATTAATAACAGCTAATCAAGAAGATTTTGAAGGTGCATCATACACTTCAGCAAGAATAAAAACACAAAATTTATTTGAAAGAGCCTATGGTCGCTTTGAAGCACGTATAAGATTACCCTATGGAAAAGGATTATGGCCAGCCTTCTGGTTATTAGGCAATGACTGTGAAACAAATATTTGGCCGCAATGTGGTGAAATAGATATCATGGAATATTTAGGCGATAATCCAACCACAATATTTGGAACTGTACATGGACCAGGTTACTCAGGCGGAGAAGCAATCTCTAAAGATTATGTTTTAGAAAACGACCGTTACGATACAGGATTTCATGTATTTGGTATAGAATGGGGACCAGACTATATAAACTATTATGTAGACGATGCTCTATACCAAACGATAACACCACAAGATGTACCTGGAGAATGGGTATTTAACCATCCGTTTTATATAATTTTAAATGTAGCAGTAGGAGGCAATTTTCCTGGATCTCCAAACAATGAAACAGTTTTTCCACAAACGATGCTTGTAGATTATGTACGAGTTTACCAATAACAATAAATACTAAAAAAGAATATTATGAAATATCTAATCAAACAAACTAAAATACTTGTACTATTAGTTTTAGCATTTACCATAACGGGATGTGAAGATGATGACCTTAAATTACCCGAAGTAGTAGCAGGATTTACGCACACTATTAACCAAAGTAATGGTAAAGTTACCTTTATAAATACATCAACAAATGCAGACTCTTATTCTTGGTCTTTTGGAGACGGTAACAGCTCTTCAGAAATTAACCCTATAAAACTATACGCATCAGGAACATACACCATAACTCTAGAAGCTAAAAATGTATCTGGAGCTACAGATACTTTCGAAGATACTATTACTATAGCAATTCCTGAGGCCATAACAATACCATTTAATTTTGATGAAAATTTGGTAGTTTATGAAGCAACAACATTTAATGGTGTAGTATTTAATGTTGTAGAAAACCCAGACCTTTCAGGCACTAATACTGTAGCATCTAATGTAGGTGCAATAACAAACAGTGGAGCAGCTTTTGAAGGCCTATTCTTTGAATTAGGAGCGCCATTAGATCTAACCACAGATAAGTCAGTAAAAATGAACTTTTGGGCTAACGTACCAGTAGATATTTTATTAAAGTTAGAACAAGGAACAGCAGGAGATGTCGAAACAACAGCTAGCCATAGTGGATCTGGTTGGGAAGAACTTATTTTTACTTTCGATTCTGCCGCAGAATACTCACAATTTACACTATTTGTAGATGGCCCAGGAACAACAGCAGGTACATTTTATTTTGATGATGTAGCACAAATACCTACAGTAGATTTAACAGCACCAGTAATTACATTAAATGGAGATGCAATGATGAATGTAATTGTAGGAACGTCATTTACAGATCCAGGAGCAACAGCTACAGATAATACAGATGGAGATATTTCAGCGAGTATTGTAGTTGGAGGCGATATGGTAGACACAAATACAGTAGGAACTTATGTAATAACCTACGATGTTAGCGATGCAGCAGGTAATGCGGCAGATCAAGTAACAAGAACGGTAGAGGTAAACACAGCGCCAACAGCACCAACAACTTCAGCACCAGTACCACCAGCAAGAGACCCAGGAGATGTTATCTCAATATATGGAGGCGCTTACGCTAATATAACTGTTGATAATTTCGACCCTAATTGGGGACAATCTGGACACATGCAAGTAAACACAGCTTACGATCCAGGCGATGGAAATTTAGCATTAGCATACCCTAATTTTAATTATCAAGGAACAGATTTTGGATCTGGAGGACCACAAAATGCATCAGCAATGGAGTTTTTACATGTAGATATATGGACACCAGCAGATCCAGCAGCAACAGATATACAAGTAAGCCCAATAAATAATGGAACAGGAGCAGGAGAAACACTAGTGTCTATACCTTACACAACAGGAACATGGACAAGCGTAGATTTACCTATTGCCGATTTTACAGGAATGACCTGGGATAGTGTTTTCCAAATGAAATTTGCAGCAAATGGTCCAGGAAGCACAGTTCCAGTAGACATATACTTAGATAATATTTACTTCTACAGAGCTCCAGGTGGTGGAGGTGGAGGTGGAACAGGCACTACACTTTTAGGCTTTGAAGATAATGTACCATTTACAGGTGCTTTCGATGGAGGAGCAAATGGAGCTATAGCAGCTAACCCAGACCAAAGTGGTATAAATACATCAGCAAATGTTTACCAATTTAACAAAGTCGTTAATTCAGCATGGTATTCTGGAGCCTTTCATATTTTTAGTCAAGATTTAGACCCAACAGCAGGAACGACTTTTAAAGTTAAAATGTGGTCGCCAAATGCAAATATTAATGTGAGATTTCAATTAGAAAAAGAAGGAAATCAAGGCCCAATAGTTACATACAATGTAGAACAAAATTTAGCACAAGCTAATACATGGGTAGAACTTACATTCGATTTCTCTACAACAGCAATAAATCTAGCAGATGGCTATGATAAAATTGTGATATTTCCAGATTACGATGAAACCAATATGGTACCTGTAGCTACAGAGGCTATATATTATATAGATGATGTAATTCAAGAATAGCTCCCAATCGAAATGATTTTTTTGAATTAAGAAAAGGTCGAGTATAATCTCGACCTTTTTAAACATGCCCAATCTAAACACTGCTTTAAGCTAGAAAATAATGATTAATACAATTTTAGAAGAAAATATAAAACGAGAGGTTACCCTAGAAAAAGTAACACTTAATGGCGAACATTTTTTTAAGATTTCAAATAATGATGAAATGCGCCCATTTTTTATGAGTATTGTTAGCGATTCAAATCATTGGATGTTTATTTCTAGTAATGGAGGTTTAACCGCAGGAAGAAGAAATTCAGAATTTGCATTGTTCCCTTACTATACAGATGATAAAATTACAGAGAGCGCAGATACAACAGGAAGTAAATCTATTTTTAAAATAGATAAAAACGGAGCAATACATATCTGGGAACCATTTTCAGAACGTTATGAAGGCCTGTATAAAACAACACGTAATTTATATAAAAACAGTTATGGGAATAAGATTTTATTTGAAGAAATTAATCACGATTTAGAACTAACTTTCCGTTACCAATGGAATTCAAGTAACACTTATGGTTTTGTACGTAAAAGCCAATTATTAAATATAAGTGTAACTACCGTAAATGTTGAAATTCTAGACGGTATTCAAAATGTTTTACCCTATGGAGTAGGTAGTGATTTACAAAATGCAAGTAGCAATTTAGTAGACGCTTACAAAAGGAGTGAATTAGAAGAACAATCTGGCTTAGGCATCTTTGCATTAAGCGCCATTATTGTAGACAAAGCCGAACCAAGCGAAGCCCTAAAAACCAATGTAGTGTGGTCTCTTGGATTAAATAATCCTAAATATTTATTGTCGTCACTTCAACTAAAAAACTTTAGAAGAAAACAAGTTTTAAAACCAGAAGTAGATATAAAAGCAGAAAAAGGAGCATATTTTGTGAATACAACGCTAGAACTAGCACCAAAATCTGATAAAAATTGGATGCTAATTGCAAATGTAAACCAAGACCATTCAGATGTTGTAACTCTGTCTGAAAGCATACAAAATGAAAGTAATTTACAAGATAAGATTGATGCAGATATTACATTAGGAACAGAACGCTTAATAAACTTAAATGCATCCTCAGATGCAATACAACTAACAGCAGATAATGCAAGAGATACACGCCATTTTTCCAACACATTATTTAATATTATGCGTGGTGGAATTTTTGATAATAATTATACTATAGAGAAATGGGACTTTAAAAATTATATCTCTAGGGCGAACAAAAAAGTGGCACGAAATAACGAACAAGTTATAGAGCAACTTTCTAAACAGTTTTCGTTATTTAAGCTTAAAGAAATAGCTTTAAATACAGAAGATAAAAACTTTCGCCGCTTATGCTTAGAGTATATGCCATTAAAATTTAGTCGTCGTCATGGAGACCCTAGCCGCCCTTGGAATAAGTTTTCAATAAACACACGTAATGAAGATGGATCAAAAATATTAGATTATGAAGGTAATTGGCGAGATATATTTCAAAATTGGGAAGCTTTAGCCCATGCATATCCAGAGTTTATAGAAAGTATGATTCATAAATTTCTGAATGCCACAACTTTCGATGGTTACAACCCATACAGAGTTACAAAAGGAGGGTTCGATTGGGAAATTAGTGAGCCAGATGACCCATGGAGTTATATAGGCTATTGGGGAGATCATCAAATTATTTATTTGCTCAAGTTTTTAGAATTTATAGAAAACCATCAACCTAAAAAACTAGAAAGTCTATTTAACAAAGATATGTTTGTGTATGCAAACGTACCCTATCGTATAAAATCTTACGAAGACATTCTTAAAAACCCAAAAGATACTATAGAATTTAATGAAGCACTAGACCATAAAATACGAAGAGAAAGAGACGAATTAGGAGCAGATGGTGCTTTACTACGTGATGAAAACAGATTTATTGTTAAAGTAAATTTTATAGAAAAAATATTAGCTACAACGCTAGCAAAATTATCCAATTTTATTCCAGAATGTGGCATTTGGATGAATACCCAAAGACCAGAATGGAACGATGCTAATAATGCACTAGTAGGTAATGGTGTTTCTATGGTAACACTTTACTATTTAAGACGATTTTTAAGTTTCTTTAAAACCATTTTTGATGGCACAACATTAGAGTCTGTAGAAATTTCAAAAGAACTCGTTACATTATATAAAGCTGTATTTAAAACGTTTAAAACTCATGAGAACTTACTGTCTAGTAGCTTTAAGGACGAAGATAGAAAGCAAGTTTTAGATGGTTTAGGTCAACCAGCAAGTACATTTAGAAACGCTATTTATAAGCATGCATTTTCTGGCAGAAAAGAAACACTTACACTACAATCTTTAAAAGAATTTGTAGGTATTAGTTTAAAATATTTAGAACACGCTATAGAGGCAAATAAGCGAACAGATAACCTGTATCACGCTTATAATTTAATGACTGTTACAAGCAATAGCAAAATTACTATATCATATTTAGAAGAAATGCTAGAAGGGCAAGTAGCCTCTTTAAGCTCAGGGTATTTAACCGCAATAGAAGCACTAGCGGTTTTAGATGCAATGAAAGCTAGTAAGCTTTTTCGTTCAGATCAATATAGTTATTTACTGTATCCATATAAGGAATTAAAAGGGTTTACAGAACGAAATAACATTCCTAAACAAGCTGTAGAACAATCTACTGTATTAAAAACTTTACTAGCAAGCAATAACACTCAAGTAATAGAGCAGGACAGTCGTGGTAATTATCACTTTAATGGTAATTTTAAAAACGCAAATGATGTAAGTGAAGCATTAAGTAACCTTTCGCAATCCATACCAAATGAAGAAAAAGAGCGTATTCTTCAAATTTTTGAAGACGTTTTTAATCACAAAGCATTTACTGGACGTTCAGGAACGTTCTATGGTTATGAAGGCTTAGGCTCTATTTATTGGCACATGGTTTCAAAACTGCAATTAGCCGTTCAGGAATGCTGTTTAAAAGCAATTGAAAATAATGAAACTCCAGAAATTATTGGTCGTTTATTAGAACATTATTACGAAATAAATGAAGGCATTGGTGTACACAAATCACCAACATTATATGGCGCATTTCCAACCGATCCTTATTCGCATACACCAGCAGGAAAAGGAGCGCAACAACCTGGCATGACAGGACAAGTAAAAGAAGATATACTAAGCCGTTTTGGAGAATTGGGTGTTTTTGTTTCAAGTGGGAAACTACATTTTAATCCGTGCATGTTACGTAAAAACGAATTTTTAAAAGAAGATAAAACAGTAACATTTATCAGTACCTCTCAACAAAAGAAACAATTAAAACTAAATAAAGGCATGTTAGCTTTTACATATTGCCAAATTCCCATAATCTATAAAATTTCTAATGAGCAGAAAGTAGAACTTATTAATAGTAGTGGAGAACACTTAATATTTAATGGCTTAAGCCTAGGGGCAGAAACTAGTAAAAAAATATTTAAAAGAACAGGAGAAATAGTAGAGATAACTGTACATATTAAAGACAACCAATTAAAATAGAATAATGAAAAAGCGCACAACATATTTTATGTCCATTTGTATAGGGATTATTATGTTTTCGTGTAACAATTCAGAAAAAAAAGAAAGCAAAGTACAACCTGTTATGGAACAAGAAATGTTGAGTGCTGAAGAAATTTTGGGCAATCCAAATTATTTAGCCATATCGTATGGAGGTTATCGCGGAAAAACAAGAGAGGCGCAACCAACAATTAATGAACTTAAAGACGATATGAAGTTATTGTCGGCAATGGGAATAAAAATAGTACGTACATACAATGTACAATTACAACAAGCACCAAACCTACTTAAAGCAATACAGGAGTTAAAAGAAGAAGATCCAGATTTTGAAATGTACGTAATGTTAGGCGCATGGATAGATTGCCTTAATGCTTGGACAGATAAAGCACCAGATCATAATATAGAAAGCCCCAATAATGCAGCAGAAATAGAGAGAGCAGTAGCACTTGCAAATAAATATCCAGATATAGTAAAAATTATTGCTGTTGGAAATGAAGCCATGGTAAAATGGGCAACTAGCTATTATGTATTGCCAGACGTTATTTTAAAATGGGTTAACCATTTACAAAACCTAAAAAGAGAAGGAGAATTACCTAAAAGCTTATGGATTACAAGTTCAGACGATTTTGCATCTTGGGGTGGAGGAGAAGAAAATTATCATACAGAAGCATTAAAAAAGTTAGCAAAAGCAGTAGATTATATATCTATGCACACCTATCCTTATCATAACACACACTATAACCCAGCGTTTTGGGGTGTTAGAGAAAAAGAGGCACAACTTCCAGAGACTAAAAAAATTGATTTAGCTGTAGAACGAGCAGTAGCATTTTCAAAATCGCAATACGATAGTGTAAAAAATTATATGAAAAGTATTGGCGTTAATAAACCCATTCATATAGGCGAAACAGGTTGGGCTACAGTTTCTAACGGATTTTATGGACCAAAAGGCTCTAAAGCAACAGACGAATATAAACAAGGCGTCTATTATAAATTAATGAGAGATTGGACTAACCAAAATGGAATGTCTTGTTTTTATTTTGAAGCATTTAACGAACAATGGAAAGATGCACATAATCCAGAAGGCTCCGAAAATCATTTTGGATTATTTACAATAGATGGTAAAGCAAAATATCCTATTTGGAATTTGGTAGATAAAGGCATTTTTAATGGATTAACCCGAAATGGTAATACCATTGTAAAAACCTATAATGGAAATAAACAGGAACTAATGAAAACAGTGTTAGTACCGCCTATGAGAGTTAATACTCAATAAAGAACAACATGTTAAACCAAGTATTATGAAAAGAATAAATGGGTTTAAATACATCTTTTTTTTACTTCTTATGACGAATTGTAGTGAAAAACCAGAGCAGTTAAATGTTGAAGTCTATGAGACTTCAGCAAGCGGAAATAAATTAACTAGAATCACTGAATTTATCACTGAAGATTCTGCTTCTAAAATAAAAATTTTACCAAACAAAGAATTTCAAACTATAACAGGTTTTGGTGGTGCTTTTACAGAATCGTCGGCTTATTTACTAAATAAACTAAGTAAAAAAAACAGAGACACTATATTAAAAGCTTATTTCGGTAAAGAAGGTGCTAGATATTCATTAACAAGAACGCATATGAACTCTTGCGATTTCTCTTTAACGAATTACTCATACACTCCTATTGAAGATGATATAGATTTAAAGCATTTTACGATTAAAGAAGATAAAGATGATTTAATTCCTATGATTAAAGGTGCCATGTCTGTATCTGAAGATGGCTTTAAAATATTTGCTTCACCTTGGACCGCTGCACCTTGGATGAAAGATAATAACAATTGGGTAGGAGGGAAACTACTGCCAAAATATTATAATACATGGGCTTTGTTTTTTTCAAAATATATAGAAGCTTATAAATCGGAGGGAATAGACATTTGGGGATTTACCGTAGAAAACGAGCCACATGGTAATGGTAATAATTGGGAAAGTATGCATTTTACGCCAGATGAGATGACACATTTTGTTCAACACTACCTAGGACCAAAGTTAGAAGCCGATGGTTATGGAGATAAAGTTATTTTAGGTTACGACCAAAATAGAGCAGGTTTAAAAGAGTGGGTAGATTCTATGTATAAAGATGAAGCATCATCTAAATACTTTGATGGTACAGCTATACATTGGTATGAGAGTACTTATGAAGTTTTTCCTGAAGCCCTACAATATGCACATAATAAAGCACCAGATAAATATTTAATTGAAACAGAAGGCTGTGTAGATTCAGAAGTTCCTAAATGGCAAGATGATGCTTGGTATTGGAAAAAAGAAGCTACAGATTGGGGTTGGGACTGGGCAAAAGAGGAAGACAAATATCTACACCTAAAATATGCACCAGTAAACCGTTATGCAAGAGATATAATAGGCTGTTTAAACAATTGGGTAGATGGTTGGGTAGATTGGAATATGGTGTTAGACAAACAAGGAGGTCCAAATTGGTTTAAAAATTGGTGTGTGGCTCCAGTAATTGTAGATCCAGATAAAGATGAAGTTTATTTTACACCGCTATACTACACAATGGCTCATTTTAGTAAGTATATAAGACCTGGAGCAAAAGTTTTAGGCATTGATAAAACAGATGAATCCATTATGGTTTGTGCAGCAAAAAATCCAGATGAGTCCATAGTACTTGTTATGTTTAACGAAACGGATAAATCGAAAAACTTCACATTGTCTTTAGAAGAAAAGACTGTAGATATACAAATAAGCGCGCAAGCCATTCAAACGATAATTATACAAACTAATTAAATAATAATGTTATGCCAAATATTAAAACACCAGCTAAAGATAAAGTCCCTGTTGGGCAAAAGTCAGCCTTTGGTGCTGGTCACTTTATTTTAAATATTTTACCAGGTACTTTAGGCGTCTTTATTCAGTTTTTTCTATTAACAGCATGGGGAGTAGATCCTTTATGGGCTGGTCTTTTAGGTGGGTTGCCAAGAATATTTGATTCAATAACAGACCCAATAATGGGGTTTATTTCTGATAATACAAAATCTAGATGGGGGCGAAGAAGACCCTATATTTTTATAGGAGCTATTATTAGTGGAATACTCTTTTTTTTAATGTGGCAATTAGATGATAATGCATCACAAACCTATATTATTTGGCATGTAATGGTAATTCAAATTCTATTTTTAATAGGGAATACAATGTTTGCTACACCATTGGTCGGGTTAGGTTATGAAATGACATCAGATTATAATGAACGTACTCGTATCATGGCATTTTCTAATACTATGGGGCAGGTTGCCTGGATGATTGTACCTTGGCTTTATGTAATTATTCCAGATTCAAATACATTTAGTACACAAACAGAAGGCGTAAGAACAATGGCACTTATTGTAGGTGCACTTTGTGTTGTGTTTGGAATTTTGCCAGCTTTATTCTGTAAAGGCATAGATTCTTCTCACATGGAGAACCGAAAAGAGATTAATTTAAAAACACTATCTGCTAACATGAAAGAATTATGGGCAGGAATTAAGCAAGTGTCTAAAAACAAGCCCTTTATGAAGCTTTGTGGAGCTACGTTTCTAGTGTTTAATGGGTTTCAACTTGTAGCTGCATTTGGTGTATTTATCATAGTGTTTTATATGTACAATGGTAGTTATGAAATGGCTGGTACATGGCCTGCTTGGTTTAATACTATAAATGCAATTATAACAGCAATTATGGTAATACCAATAATTACAAGAATGGCTAATAAATGGGGTAAGAAAAAAGCATTTATAATTTCTACAATATTATCTATTGTCGGATATATTTTAAAATGGTGGGGCTTCGATAAGGAATTAAACAGTCAATTTAGCCAAACGGATATAGGTAAAAGCTTAAATTCTGGTATTGGTGCTTTATTCGAATCATTAAATCCTATGTTAGACAGCATTGGTATGTCTTGGTTTAGTATAGACCCTGGTAGCGAAATCCCATGGCTTATATTTTTACCAATTCCATTATTTGCTTTTGGAATGGGAGGTTTATTCACATTAATGATGTCTATGACTGCAGATGTTTGTGATTTAGATGAATTAGAAAATGGTATGCCTAGAAAAGAAGGGACTTTTGGAGCTATTTATTGGTTAATGGTTAAGATTGGACAATCTATAGCACTTGTTCTTGGAGGAGTGATTTTAAGTATTGTTGGGTTCGATCCTAATGCGACAGAACAATCAGTAGAAACAATGACTAACTTGAGAATAGCAGATATTGTTGTACCGGCTTTTACAGCAGGACTAGCCGTATGGGTTATGTGGAAATATAATTTAAATGAAGGGAGAGCTAGAGAAATAAAAGCTGAACTTGTTAAGCGAAGAGGAGAATTATAAATAATAATAGAAATAGAATGTCATATAGAGGAAATCATAATTACTTATTAAACAACACCAATTTCAACAAGCATAACGGTGTAAATTTTAATGAATATTCTAAAGAAGCATTAGTACAATTGTGGAGAGAAACTTTAAAAAATGGCATGCATGGATTATGTTTTAGTATGTATGAAGATGGTCAAGAACCTGGAGATACTATTACAGAAGCACAAGTAGACAGGCGCATACAAATTATAAAGCCTTATACAAAGTGGGTGCGCTCGTTTTCTTGTATTGAAGGTAACGAACACATACCTCGAGTAGCTCACAAACACGGTATAAAAACATTAGTTGGTGCTTGGCTAAGCGACGATTTAGAAAAAAATGAAGAAGAAATAGAGGCTTTAATAAAATTGGCTAAAGAAGGTTGTGTAGATATTGCTGCGGTTGGTAATGAAGTGATGTATAGAGAAGAATTAACCGAAGAACAATTGCTAGAATATCTCTATAAAGTAAAAAAAGCTTTACCAGAAATTCCTATTGGTTATGTAGATGCCTATTACGAATTTTCTCATCGTCCAAAAATCACAGAAGCTTGCGATGTTATTTTATCCAATTGTTATCCCTATTGGGAAGGATGTAGTATAGAAGATTCACTAAACCATATGCAGCAAATGTTTGGGCAAGCAACTAATGCTGGACATGGAAAAAAAGTAATTATAACTGAGACAGGGTGGCCAAGTGAAGGAAGCAGTTTAAGAGGAGCAGTAGCCTCTAAGGAAAATGCAATGCGTTATTTTATTAATGCCCAAATGTGGTGTAAAAAAGAAGGTATCGAATTATTTTATTTTTCATCTTTTGATGAATCTTGGAAAGTAGGAGATGAAGGAGACGTAGGCGCCTATTGGGGGCTTTGGGATAAATACGAAACGTTAAAGTTTTAAATGGTTAACCAATAAGGTATTAAATAAAATATTCTGAAAAACTCTAAAACAGCTTGTGTAAAGAACACCGTTTTTACAGAATAATAATCTGTAAACTTTAGTGTTAAAATAGAGTATATATATTATACATAAATAATTTATTATAGCTTATATAAGACTGTAAAGTGAGAATTATTGCGTATATTGCATAAGTGAAAATATCTTTAAAAAGAATTTTTACTATCTAAAGACTTTTTTTGAGGGACTGAGTCTTTATATAAAACCATCCATACTTATGGGTGGTTTTTTAGTTATTATATAAATTAAAATTTTACAGAGTTTTCTTTATAAAACGGTATAAATAAATAAAAACTAGTATAATAATTATAGAAAATAAAATATAATTAATTATTGGTAATTTACTCTCTGTTTTAAAAGGAATGCTATTGGTGTTTCCATTAACAACAAAACCAGCCCAATAAAAAGGCTTTGTTAAGTTTACGTCTGTAGTTTGTTGTAAATAGTCTTTTTTGGCATTAGCTAGTGCTTTAGCTTTATTTTCTCCTTTTTTTAAATGATTATAAAAACTAATCATTATAGTTTTGGTAGTCTTATCGGGAACACTCCATAGACTAGCTACGTTTGAAGGGACTCCAGCAAATGTAAAAGCCCTACTTAAAGAAGTAATGCCGTTGTTGTTTTTAATAAAGTCTTTGCCCGTATTGCAAGCACTTAATACAACTAAATCTGAATTTAATTTTAAACTATACAACTCCTCTAAATACATTTTATTTTCTTTAGTATTTTCTGAAAAGGAGAAGTAACTTAGTTCAGGCATCTCCGTATTTATATTAGCATGCATTGCTAAGTGTATAACTTTTGATGATTTACTATTTTTAATAAAGTTTTCTTTAGAAGCATCATTTGCTTCAAAATGTTTGGTTTTAAATAATGTTTGTAATGCTTTTGTTTCCTCTTTTGCACCTTTAAGATGATAATTTTGGTCTCTATAATGCTCTGATAAATTATTTTTAATGACGTAGTTTGGAGTAAAGATTAGTAAATCGTTTTTTTGATGATTTGCTTGTTCTTTTTTAGTATTTAAAAACACTAAATGTGGTGAGTATGCAATAGACTTTATTTCTACTAAATACTGTTTGTTATTATTTACTAAAGTTTCAAAGGGTAGGTGACTTATGCTAACATCGGGTATAATTGTTAGTGTTTTATAGGTTTTTATACTAAGTGGAATAAGGGCATTATATAAAACATTAGCTAAACTTATATTATCGCCCATATTACTAATTGTTTTATAGTAGGTGTCGAGTTGTTTTAAAATAGTTTTAGCGTTATTAATTTCAAAATAATTAATACTATCTTTTGTTACTGTAAATAAAAATAACGCATCATTACACTTCTTATACCTTAAGATTAAGGCATCATTAGCCATGTTTTTTTGTAAATCTTCTATGTTATAATTTTCGTAATTAAAAACACTAATTAATGGATATTGTGTTTTTATTTTGTATAAGTGATCGTTAAGCTTATTTTTTAATAATTGTATTGCCTCTTTATTTTTAGATTTTTTTGCATTTACAAGTTTACTTCTTAGTTCAATTTCTTTATACTGGAGAGAATCGGGTATAATAGATGTTTTTAATTGTCTATTTAAATTAAAATGTTTCCAAGCTAATCTATTCTCTATAGTTTCTATAGTATTTAGTATTGTTTTTGGTGAAATATTAGAGTTATAACCAAGCCCTTTTGTTTTTAAAATACCTTTAATAGCTGTGTCGTAATAGGTTTTTAACTTATTGTTTAAATAACTTTCTTGATAACAGTTTTTAAACTGTTTTAACCCATTATAATATAGTTTAGAAGCTAGAGAGGTTACAATAGAATCTTTTGGATATTTTTTTACAATAATATCCGCCATTTCAACTAGTAACCCAGTTTCGTTTATATCTTGACTTGGTGAAAAATTTGAAAAATCTTGGCGTAAAGGAATAGAATCTGTATGTATTTCATTCATTACCTTATTTAAAAAACGTAAAGCTTTTTCTTTTTTATTTAATGCTAAAAAAATATTGACTTTTTCTGCATAAAAAAAAGAGAGCCTATGGTCTTTTAGGGGAACATTACTAATAATGTTATTTAATATGTTAAGCGCTCGATGGTATTTTTTATCTAGTTTATATGCTTTTGCTTTATTAAATAAAAATTGGGTATAGTTATCAATATTGGTTTCTTTATCTATAGTCCTTATGGCATTATCTAAATAATAATGTGCTAATTTAATATCCTTTTGCGATACGTTATTTTTTCTTAAAAAAAAGTCCCCTGAATAATTTAAAGCAATGGCATACATTAAATTTTCTGTAGGATTAAATGCTTTATTCTTTTTTAGTTCTAAAAAAGCTTTAATAATATTTGAAAGTTCTATTTCATCTTTAGTTGAAAATTCTATTTTGTTATTAATAATAGTACTTTTTTTATATAAAAATAATACAGGCTTAGAAGCCGAATTATTGGTGTTAATAAGCTTGTCTTTGTGTTTATTATATAAACTATAAGCCTTTTGTATATAGTCGTTAGCTTTTTCATTAAAACCATAATATGACGCCTCACCAGCAAGATCTGCATAAATAGAAAGTAGATAATCATAATCTGGTTTACTAACAGATTTTAACACCTCTAATGCTTTTTGTGAACTTTTATAAGCAAATAATCCAGCACCTAAACTATATTCAGAAAAAGCACGCTCGTAATACATTTTTCCTTTATGATTTTTTCCTTCGTCTGTATCAGGGCAGTTTGCTATAGCTTTATTGTAGGAAACAATAGACGCTTTATAGTGCTCTAAATAATATTGTGAAGCACCTTTATAAAAATATAACTCGGCTAGAGCCAAACTGTCATTTGCAGTATTCAACACCTTTTGTTGCTTAATTAAAGCATTACATTTGGTAAGAGAACTATTATAATCTCCATTATTATATAGCGTAATAATATTGTCTAACGCAGTCGTTTTAAGTTCCTGTGCTTTAATAAAGAAAGGAATACACAGAATTAACAATAGATATAGTTTAGAGTTTGCTTTATAACAGTTAAAATGTGAGGTATAGATTTGCAAAATGTACTATTAATAAATTGAAAATATTGTATAATGTTTAGTTGAAGTAAGATAATAAAAACCTTTCTTTTTAAACTTTAAATAAAACGTATTCTTGTTAATTGCTTTCGTATTGGATAATTATAGATTTTAAATGTGTATTTACTGGATCCCAGTTTTGTCCATTTAGGGGTACAACACGTACTACATAAGAGTAATTAGCATTGTTGACTACAATAGAAAGTCCAGATATAATTTCGGTTCTATTGCTACTAGAAGAACCAGAAGACGTTGCAGTACTAATAGTAGATATTATATTTGAGTTATTATTAACACGCGTTAAAGAAAATTGAAAATTTGTAGTACTAGAATTATCTAAATAATTAACCGTATAACCAGTAATAACAGAGTTATCAGGAATATGTATAACACCAGTTACAGCTCTTTCAGGAGTATTGTCTAGTAGTTTAACAGTACTATAATTACGTCTTAATTCGGCATCAGGAAAACTAGCCTCAAAATCATAAGGACTAATAGTGTAATTTTGAGTCGTGTTTGTTGTAGTTATTAAGTCGCCGTTGGCATTAACTTTTACATTGCGAGTATCTGTGCCAGATAAATTTTGAATATTTACAATACCATTTCCCATAACTTTAAAAATAGTATTCCTATTGGCATTTACAAGCCCAGAGTTTCCGTTTCCAATCATAAATAAGGCATTGTCATCGGCTTCATTAAATTTTCCAATGGCTGTAGAAGAGTTGCCAGAAGCAATAGTATTTTGCCCTAAAGCAGTAGAATTTACTCCAGAAGCTAAGGTGTTTTTACCAAAAGCGGTAGAAAAAACACCTACATTATTGTCGTCCCATGTAGAGCCACCTAATATGTCATTAGACCAACCAGCTCTAAAAGCACCTTTAGATTTGTTAAAGTATAATCTAGAATTATCATAACTTATTTCATCTTGATTATTGAATTGATTGGCTCCTAAAATTAAACTACCGTTTTCTGTAATTAAAAATGCATTTTGTCTTGTTGCATCATCAGTACCATTTCCTATAATAAATAAAGCATTAGTTTTTTCTATATTATATTTTCCAGAAATAAGTTGGCCAACATTATTCGATTTAGTTCCTAACCCAGTAGTTAATGATGCATAGCCATTTGCAGCTGTATTAACACCAGTTGCCATAGAATAGGAGGTAAGTGCTTCTGTATTATACCCAAAAGCAGTAGCGCCTATGCCGCTGGCCTTTGTGTTTCGTCCACCAGCAAAAGAGTATAAACCTCTATTGCTATCGTTCCATTGTGTACCATCTACAGTACCAGCTCTAAAAGCAACTTTACTTTTATCAAAAAACAATCTGCTATCTAAATTTATATTATTAGAATCTTCTGTGTTGTTGCTACCAATTATAAAATCGGCATTAGTGTTAATTCCAGAAACTACATTAGGGCTTGTTTCTGCAAATGGGCTTGAGTTTGCTGTGTTTTCTGCATATAAAGCATAAGGGACAGCTCTAAACTCGCTAGTACCAATGGTTACAAAACCACTGCCAGTGTCTATTTCTGTTTTTAAAAAATGTTTATCTACCCCCCAATTTATGGTTGTAAAGTCTCCTGTTATATTTACACCTTCACCTATATTGGCTATTAAAAGACCATAAGTATTGGTGTTGGTAGTGTGGGTTTCTTTGTAAACTTCTACAGTAGTACTAGCGCCTTCAAGAATTGTAAATTGTACTGTAACCGATTGGTCTATTACAAGTTCTCCTCCTGCATCTCTCACTACAGCTTGATAATTAAACGATTGAGAAAAACTAGAAGAAACCATGCCTAGAAAGAGATAAAATAGTATAGTTTTAACAGACATAATGCTATATTTTTATAAATTTAAAAGAGTGTTCTTTTTGGTTTTGTATAAAATTTATAATGTAAATACCTTTTTTTAAGAAAGTTACATCAATAGAGTTATTAATTGGGTCTACCTTATTCTTAGTAATTAGTTTACCCAATACATCGTAGATTGTGTATTTTGTAGGCGAAACTAAGGCATTAATATGCAGTTGAGATTGGGTAGGGTTGGGGTAAACTGAAATTTGAGGAGTGTTGAAATCTATAATATGTAAAGTGCTATCAAACAGACTAGTAAGCTCGTTGCCATTACCTGTTTTTAAAGCTGTAAACCATAGTTTTTGATTGTATAATACAAGACTCCCAGATGATGTTTGTATTAGTTCTTGAGTACTATTAGTAAGTTGAAATGTGCCAGCTGCTGTGCCATTTGTAACCCAAAGCTGTTGAAAATTATGATAAAATAATTTGCCATTATATATTGTAGCATTAAAAAATTGTAAAGACTCCCCTGTAGCTGTTGTACTAACAGCTTTTATAGTGCCAGAAGTAGTGCCATCGGTTTTCCATAATTCCTGATCTGAAGTCGTATTATCTGAAGCAGAAAAATAAAGCTCATTATTATATATGGTAAACTTTGGGCTATTAATACCACTAGCAAGATTATCTGTATTGATGTCTTTTATTAAATTAACAGTAACACCATCGGTTTTCCATAACTCTCTACCAATAATTTGATTTGTTGTACTATTATAGCTTCTAGCTGAAAAATACAACTCGTTATTAAAAATAAAGAAATCTGAAGGATTACTACCTAAACCAAAAAATGGATTTAAATTGTTAGGAAATATATCAAACTTTAGTGCTGTTCCTGCAAGAGTACCATCTGAAGTCCATATTTCAGACCCAAATCCATCACTATCAGCACCAGAAACAAAATACAAAAGATTGTTAAATACTTTTAAGTGATTAATTCCATTTAGCCCGCCTTTAACCATTTGTGTATTAGCAGTAGTACCATCTGTTTTCCAAAGTTCATGTGTACTACCACGCAATACAGTAAAATACAATAAGCCATTGTAAACAGTACCTAGCTTCTGCTTTCCGGCTGTACTAAAGTATACTGGTGCTCCATTTGTTGTGTCTTCAAAGTTTTTTAAGCTTACAGTACCAGTTGTAGTACCGTTAGTTCTCCAAAGCTCTATAGAAGACGCTGTTGAGCCTCTAAAATAAAGTTCTCCATTATATTCTAAAAAAACTTCTTTATCGTTATTTGTATTAAAGTCTAAACCACTAGAACTTCCACTCCTTACATCTTTTAATAACTGAGTGCCAGCTTCTGTTCCATTTGTTTTGTATATTTCTGTGCCTATTCCAGAGACAAAAGCTGTAAAATAAAGTTCTCCATTAAAAGACGTTAAAGATTCTGGAGAATAACCAGCGCCTCCATTTAAATTTGGGGCTACAATACTTGTTCCTAAATCTGTACCATCCGAGACATACAATTTCTTAAAGGAAGGTGTTATTTCAAAAGCCTGAAAATACAATTTTCCATTATGTTCTGTAATGTATTTAGGAGAGCTACCATTGCTACCAGACCAAATATCTATTTGCTGAAAAGTGTATTGAGCTTGTACAGTTGTAAAGAGTAATAGAAAAATATATAGCGTAATTTTTTTCATCATAATTATATGTGTTGTAATATTATTTTCTTCTAGATTCAATAGCTTTAAAAACCACATTAACAGTTGTATTAATTGTAGTTTCAAGGCCATCATCTTGTCTAATTTTCATTTCTAATTTATCTGAAAAACTTCCGGAGACTGTCCTTCTTTTTTTTACAATACCCGTTTCCCATGCAGAGACTTCTTTAATGGTAGTTTCTGAGCAGTCTATAAAATCGCCATCAATTTTATGAAAAGACTGATTGTTTTGTAGATCTATAAAGTTTAAACTTCCGCAACCAGAAGTATCCGTTTTAGCTTGATGCTTACCTTTGGTGGCTTCACCTAAAAAATATTTATTAATGTAATGTATTTGTATACCACTTTCTGAAACCAATTTAGAAGCATTGATATTGCTTATGCCTTTATTAAATCCTAGGTTAATTTGACTTGTGTAATTCCCTTTTTCTGGAGTAAATACATGAGTTCCTTTAAGTGGACCTTCATTAAAAGTTATTTTTAAATAAACATTTTGTGAGAAAGAAAAAGAGACGAATAGTAGGCAAATAATGATTAGACTTTTAAATTTCATAATTACATAGATTTATAGTGGTTAGTATTAATTTCTAGGGTTATATTTTCTTTTATTTTTAAAGCTTTAATAGAGCCAGTTTCATTTACAGATTCATAATAAAGCTCAAGCACAAAACCTTTATAAGGGCTATTTGTATGCATACCAAGAATAGGTAAATAGTTACTTTTTATGGGGAAGCTACCTTTTACCACCCAGGCCAAAACTTTTGAGTTTTCTTTTGTATAGCTGTATTCATGACATAAGTAACCTAAAATGGTTTTAGTATTACCTGTTTTTTTTATTTCAGCTTTAGGCGGAATTTTATCTGAATTATCAAAAGCCTTAATATCTTGATCTGTAATGTTTTTTTTAATTTTCATTCCAGGTAAATCCATGAATACAGTTGCATGATCTGGAGTTAAAACATTATATATATCACCTTCCATAGCATCATTTTCTGAAGCCCCTAGTTTTATACATGATATATTAGAATTTTGTTTGCTAAATAAGAATTCTAAAGTTGTTTTCTCGTTGTCGTTAGCGCTTAACTCTAATAAAATACTTTGGTTAAAGACATATACATCTTGCTTTATATTTGGCTTTTTATTAGTTGTAATGTCCTCTAGTGTTTTATCTGTTTTTTGGTCTACAGTTTCTACAACCTTATCCTCAATTTTAGCTTTAACTTTTTTCTTTAGTTTGCTTAGTAATTGTGCATTACAGTTAAAAGAAAGGATTATAGTGATGATACCTAAAAATAATTTGTTGTTTAGTGCCATTTTTAATACTTTAGATTATGATTATTTCTCTTTTGTATGGGAAAGAATAAAAAGGTTAACATTTATATATTTTATTTTTTATGTTAACCTTTTTTCTATTAAATCTACTTAATGAAAAAACAACCAACAGATTTAGAACAACGTTTAAGAAATAATGATAAGAACGCCTTAGAAGAAGTTTATCTCTTATATAAAGAAGCTTTTCTTAATTATGCGTCTAAATTTAATTTACCAAAGGAGGACGTTATAGATATATATCAAGATAGTATTATTGTACTATTCCAGAATTTTGTAAGCAAACAATTAAGCCTAGAGAAAAGCTCAATTAAAACGTATTTGTTTGGAATAGGAAAACATAAAATATACGATAGACTAAAAGAAAAAAAGATATTATATATAACAGAAGATATACATGAAGCGGATAACGATATTATAATATTTAAAGAGGACAGCTTAACAGAACAACAAGTATTACTAAGAAAAAAATATAAACAATTAGGGGAGCGTTGTAAATCGATTTTAAACATGTTTTATTATAGAAACCTTACAATAAAAGAAATAGTGACTTTAACTAACTATAAAGATGAAAATACAGTAAAGAGTCATAAATCTAGATGTATGAAAAAGTTAAGAACTTTAATAATTGGAGAGGATTAAAATACGTTTATGGAAAAAGAAGTATTTATACAAAAATATAACAGAGGTGAATTAACACCACTAGAAGAGGCTGAATTTAAGCGCCTTTTAAAAACGGATACTGAATTTAAAGCCCTATTTAAAGAATTTACAGATGTTAATAAGGTAATAGAAAGTTTAGAGAAAGATGAATTAAAGGCACAACTAAAGAAGCTAGAGAATAAGACCAAGCAAAACAACTTAAAAAAATGGTTAGTAGCTGCTTCGGTTATTATTTTTTTAGGTTTGGGTAGCTCGTATTATTTTATAGAGAAGCAAGATACTTCAGCAACACTGTATGCAACTTATTTTGATGTATACCCAAATGTATTAGCCCCAGTAGTACGAGGAGAAGAAGAGTTACAACCATTGTCTAAAGCCATGTTAGCATACGAAAACGGACAGTACGACAAAGCACTAGAGCTATTAGAAACTATTTTAGTCACTAATAAAAACGAAAACATACGCTTTTATAAAGCAATGTGTTTATTAAATAAAAGTAAAACAGAAGACGCTTTATTAGAATTAAATAATTTAGAAGAAACAAAGTTTAAACAACAAGTTCTTTGGTACAAGGCTTTAATTTATTTAAAACAAGATAATATTAAAAAAAGCAAAGAAAAGTTAAAAGAAGCAATACGTATAAAACACTTTTTTAAATTAAAAGAAGCTAAGCTATTGTTAGAAAAAATAGAATAGTAAAACTAGCCAAACTATATTATAAAGAAAGCGATTACTCATTAAAACGACTACTTCACTCAATATTCTTTTTAAGAATAAAAAATATGTTACACCTTGGTAACTGTTAATAAAGTCAATGACATGGTATAATTATTGTTATTATACATTTTAAGACTCACTCATTTACTCATAATAATTGGGTAACATTTAGTACAAAAATAGACTTAATTATAGAACCTATTTTTAAGGTTAATAAAAATAAAGAAAACATTAGGCGTACATTTATAATTAAAGCTACACTGTTTTTAACACATATTTATTACCATATTCTAAAATAAAAAAGAATTTATATAGTTAAATAAAAAGAGCCGTTAATCAATAAACACCATAGAATATAATATATTCTAGCCCCAAACCCTTTAAACTGTGACCGAGTTAGAAAGAATACATAACAATACAAATGGAGAATTGCCAAATGAAGATTACAATATAATTTTAGTTGAAAACATTATAAATCCAAAAGAAGCATTACATCTCTTTATAAAAACGATGCAAGTATTTTTAGAGCATAAAGCACTAAGCATCTATAGTATTACATGGGAAAATTTATTACCAAAACCATTAGTAGCATTTACTAAGCAACTTGATAATGAAGACTATCATAAAGATGATTTATTATTTCCAAGCATAGACATTTTAATCTATAATTTAAGATATTTAAGAACCTGGGAGTGGTATAGTTCTGAGTATACAAAAACAGGGTTTAAAGTAATTGTAAAAGGAGAATTTAAAGAATCTTTTTTACAAATATTGCACCATCAAGGCATACCACATATAAATTTATTTATAGTAAGAAACGATAAATTATATACAGTAAAAGCTAAAACCGATGTTTTAACATATAAAACATGGAATGCAGATACCTTGAAGTTAAAAAGAAATTAGATACAAAAAAATAAGAGGTTTCACCCTATTAATAATACGTGATAAAACCCTTGATAATTAAAATAATTTATTATTAATTACTATTTTTTATATACAAAAAATAATAACTATTTAATTAATTTAAAAGAGCAACCAAAACATGTAAAAGAGGTAACTTTAGAATATAAAACAAGAAAAACGATAATCAATAATAACAAAAACAAGAAAAAATGAAAACAATATGCAACCAAAACCCATTAAAAAAAATTACTAGTATTATTTTAGTAGTAGTTGGGTTAATGTTAATGACCTCATGCGATGCCTTAAAAACTGCGGTTTACGATCAATATTCGTATCAAAAAAGCGTTGAAATAAAAGTAGAAGCCTCTAGTTTAATGGATAAAGCTATAACACCCTATGCAGATAATAAGGAAGAAATTGAAGCATTAAATAAAGAGATTCAAAAAATAGTTGAGTACGAAAAAAACAAACCTAATAATGAAATTACTTACGCTATGTGGAAAATACTAAGTAATAAAGAAAAGAATTTATTAGCAGGCTTTTTTAAGCGTTGGGAAGAAAAAGGGCAAATGTCTCAGTTTTTTGTAACAGAATCCAAAGCACAAGTGTTGGAAGCTATGGACTTATTAATACAATATGAAGGTAAAAAAGATAAAGTAGCTAAAGACAGATTGCTTGACATTATAACAAGTAATAATTAATATATACGACTATTAATCAATAAGATAAAAAACATACAACTATGGATTTTGAAGCATTATTAAAAGAGTTAAAAGCATCAATATTAGGCCTGTTTGGAGAAAAATGGGATGATTTAAAGAAAGAATCTAAAAAAGATGTAGAACAGTTTCTTGCAGAAAGCAAAGTAAAATTAGAACGTTGGACTAAATTATTAGCTAATGGAGATATTACATTAGATGATTTTGAATGGCTATTAAAAAGTCAAAAAGACGTATTATTAATGAAAGCCTTACATAAAGCAGGCGTGAGTAAAATTAGTCTTGGACATTTTAAAAATAAAATAATAAAAACAATTGTAGATACAGTAAAAACAATTGTTATCTCTTAATAAAAAGAGAATATTAGTTCTTTTTAAATCATAATTCTAAATATATTTTTATTAACGTGATGGTTATTCTATAACCATCACGTTAACTTATATGCCCCAATAAATAATTTTTATGAGTAAAATAATGACCTTTTTTAATAGTTTTGGTATATGGTTCAAGGTATTAATCTCTGAGTTGGCTAATAATATTATAAGTGTTTTATTAGTCGTCTTAATATATTTTATGCTTTGGTTTTTCCCGCAAACACTAGACTTATTATTAGTATTAAACCAAAATAACGCAATTAATTTTTGGGAGATTTTTACTCTAGAAGTACCGCTTTATTTTTCATTATTACTCATTATTTCATTTTTTATATGGAATGCACCAAAATATTATTACAGACCAAACTATACAAAAATTACATTTAAGAACTTTTTAAAATTTATACCTACAAAACATTACAGAGCAATAGAAAAAAGTGATAAATATAGCTATAATTGTAAGTATCATGTTAGAAAAATATTACCTAGAATTTTAGGTTGTTTAGTTCTGTTTATATCGGCATTTGCCATATTAAATGCTATGAAACTGTTTGATATAGAAAACAGATTAAGCAATTTATTAAACCCCTCCAATACATTGGCCATTCTTACTCTAATATTAATTTTACTATTAGAGCATAATATATATCGTTTTTTAAGACAATTAGTGAGAAAAATACCCAAGCTTAATTACATTATTACTGGCTCTATATTTATATTATTCATTTTTATATTAGGGCTAGGGGCAGCAAATAATCAAGCAGAAAAAGATTTAATACTACTATTTTATTCCAATTTATCATTAGCACTAATATTTTTTATTGTAGCGTTTAATACTAAAGATTTACTAACAATACGTACAAAACCTTTTTTTTATGGAGGTATTATTATTTCAGGAATACTAGTGTTACTAGTATATATTGTATTTAATATAAAGCCAGACATAGCAATGCGTTTAAACCCACTATCTGTATTGCTAATATGTTTAATGTCATTATATTTAATCTCTTTTATATTTGTATTTATAGGAAAAAAAATACAATTCCCATTATTCACATTTGTAGTTATATTAGGTTTAATATTATCAAAATATAATGCAAATAATGATCGCTTCGACCATTACGAACTAGACAAAACGGTTACAAGTAAAAATGATAGAAAATTTTTAAAAGCTTACGTTAAAGATTGGATTAATAATAGAAAAGCAAAAATAGAACAAGCAAAAGAGGATTGTTACCCTATATTATTTGTTTCTTCAGAAGGGGGAGGCTCTAGAGCTGGTTTATGGTCTTTTTTAATACATAGTTATTTATCAGAAAACTCTAATAATAGATACTATAAAGATCACTTATTCTCTTTAACAGGCGCATCAGGAGGAGGCGTTGGAAATGCTATGTTTTTTGCAACAGCACAGCAAGCAGAACTAAATAATACCACAATTAATTATAAGAATACAAATAAACCGTTTACCTATAAAGCTAGTACTATATATTCTAAAAATTATTTGTCAACTTCAATTGTTGGCTTACTAGGAAGAGATTTTTTTAAAAGTATTCTAAGTCTATTTCCCTTTGATAATAGAGGCGAATTATTACAAAATGAATGGCAAAATGCATATAAAGAAGTATTTAATACTAAAGAAAATGATTTAGAAAAAGAAGTGTTATCCTACTATTCTAAAAGTGATACATCTGGCTTTGTACCTCCATTATTATTTATGAATAGTACACATGCCCAAACAGGACGCTATAGTGTTATTAGTCCTGTAGATTTTGGAGACTCAAAATTATTTTCAGGATATTTCGATTATATAAAAAAACTAAGAGCAAAAAAAGGCGATAAGCATTCTGTAAAATTAATAGAAGCTATGCGTATTAATGCAGCATTTCCTTATTTAACTCCAGCAGGAGAAGTAAAAGATGTAGGACTATTTGGAGACTCTGGATACTATGATAATATAGGAGGAACAGTATCTACGGCTTTGTTATATGTTTTTAAAGAAGTGCTTGACGAAACACCAGAGTTTTATAGTATAAAAAACAAAGTTAATTTACAAAGTGTTTTAATATTTAGCGATTTAGACAATGAGCGACTAGAAGGTGAGCAATTTAAACCAATCTCTCAATTAGATGCCCCATTAAAAATATTAATGAATGTGAGATCTGGACATACAAAAGAACAAATAGCAAAATTAAATGAAGTGCCATTACAATTAAGGCGTACCTATATAATACCAAGTACAAAAACCAGTACATTGTTACAGAAAAAAATAAGAGATTTAAAATCTGAACAAAGTGATAGCATTAAACCAATACTTGCCCTAGGGCGTTACTTATCTGGTACAGCAATAAAAGCCATGGAAAAGAGCTTACATTTAGAAGATGTAAAATCTAGATTAGATAATTTATTATACTACGAAACGGTTTCTGAAACAAAAGATACTATTAAATAGTTAAAATTTAGACAATTGTCATTTTATTTTGTATATTTGTCATGTTTAAAAATTAAAACTATGAACACAGCAATTCAGCATTCATTATCAGATGATGGAGAAGGAGGCTTATTACGTTATTTAAATTTAGATATTCCTTTACATAATGTCTACGATTTTATAGAATTATCTAGGAATGGAATAAATAAAAAAAACTTATTATTTCTTGCTAAAAAAATTGAATTCGATTTAAAAGAACTAGCAGCAATACTTCATATTTCTGAACGTACATTGCAACGCTACACAACTTCAAAAATATTAAGCCCAGATGTAAGCGAGCGCGCTATACAATTAGCACGACTATATTGTAAAGGAGAAGATGTTTTTGGAGATTTAGAGCAGTTTAAAAAATGGATGAAATACCCAAGCACGGCTTTAGGAATGAAACAACCTAAGGAGTTACTAGACACCACATTTGGGTTTCAATTATTAAACGAAGAACTTACAAAAATAGAATACGGGATTTTTTCATAATGTTAGTATATCGCATATCTAAAGATATTTACATAAGAGATTTAACAGGAATAGGAGCTAAGACAGTAGGTGGACGTTGGAATTTTAAAGGCGTTTCTGTATTATATACAAGTAGTTCTATAGCATTAAGTATGTTAGAATGTTTAGCGCATTTTCCAGCAGCATTTGCACCTAAAGACATGGCATTGGCTTGTATAGAGTTACCTGAAGATTCTATAAGCGAAATAACTGTAGATGAATTACCAGAGAATTGGAGGGCAGTGCCATCTCCAAGAGAATTAAAACAACTATCTTATAACTGGATAAAACAACAAGAAACATTAATTTTAAAAGTTCCTAGTATTATAGTACCACAAGAATTTAATTATATTATAAATCCATTTCATAAAGATTTTGATAAAATAGTATTAAAAAAAGTACTTCCATTTTATTTTGATAATCGGGTATTATAATAAATACTACAATCAAGAAATCTATAGATTCGTCAAAACAAACCTATAAATCTTAGGCTTTATAATAATTAAACAGCTTTGTTTAAGTTGTTAAGTAGTTACTATTGTACTATTGTTGTCTTTTCTTGGACTAATACTCTGTAATAAACACGCAATTACAATTACAATAATACAACCCACAAAATTCAACCATAAAAACGGTAAGTTTATATATTCGAATTCATTAAGTAAAAATAGAGCGATAACAATAGCTTGAGTAATTAAGGCTCCAATAAATACAGCATTAGACTTTACAAACTTAAAAAAGAAAGCTAATAGAAAAATACCTAGAACGTTACCATAGAAAATAGAACCAATAATATTTACTAACTGAATTAAATTCTCTGCTAAATTAGCAACACAAGCAACTCCAATAGCAATAATACCCCAAGCTAAGGTAAATAATTTAGATACTTTAACCATGTCTTCTTCGCTTTGCTCTCCTGTATTACGCTTGTATAAATCTATAGTTGTTGTGCTCGCTAATGCATTTAATTCGCTAGCAGTACTAGACATCGCTGCACTTAAAATAACAGCTAATAGTAAGCCTATTAAACCACGTGGTAAGTTGTTTAGTATAAAATGAATAAAAACATAATCCTTATCATTAGATTCTACCTTTATATTTTTAGCATCACCAGCTTTTTCTATTAAAGCTTTAGCTTCTGCTCTTAAAGCATCATGTTTTGCATTAGCATTAGCTACAGCATTAATATATTCAGGAGCTTTAGCTTCAGTATAATTGTTATCTATATAATTAGTTATAGCTTCTTTTTTAGCTTTAAAAGCTTCAAGTTGTTTATGCTCTAGCGTTTTATAGTCATCTGCATAAGTAGAATTTAATACTACTTCTTTTGCTGTAGGATTAAAGTTTATTGGAGCCTCATTAAATTGATAAAAAACAAATACCATAACACCAACCAATAATATAAAGAACTGCATAGGGACTTTTAAAAGCCCATTAAAAATTAAGCCTAGCTGCATTTCTTTAACCGATTTACCAGACAAGTAACGTTGTACTTGGCTTTGATCTGTACCAAAATAAGAAAGCATTAAAAAAGTACCTCCAATAATACCACTCCAAAAGGTATAACGGTTGTTTAAATCGAAAGAGAAATCTAAAATTTCCATTTTACCACTAGCACCGGCAATATCTAAAGCATTCGTAAAGTTTATGTTTTCTGGAAGCTTGTTCATTATTAAAACGAAAGCAATAACCATCCCTGTGAAAATAACCACCATTTGGTGTTTTTGCGTTACGTTTACAGCTTTAGTACCGCCCGAAACAGTATAAATGATAACTAGAATACCAATAATAACGTTGAGTAATAATAGGTTCCATCCTAAAACGGCCGATAAAATAATGGCAGGAGCAAAAATCGTAATTCCTGCAGCTAAACCACGTTGAATTAAAAATAATATTGCAGCTAATGTTCTTGTTTTTAAATCAAAACGACTTTCAAGAAATTCGTATGCAGTATATACTTTTAAGCGATGATAGAGCGGTATAAAAACCATACATATTACAATCATGGCTATAGGAATTCCAAAATAGAATTGCACAAAACCCATACCCGAATGAAACGCTTGCCCAGGTGTAGAAAGAAAAGTAATGGCACTGGCTTGCGTTGCCATTACAGAGAGGCCAATAGTCCACCATTTCGAGGTTTTTCCTCCTCCAATATAATCCTTTACGTTTTGGCTACCTCTAGTTTGCCAAGTACCATAACCAACAATTAATAACAATGTTCCTATTAGAATAATCCAGTCTAGTGTTTGCATAATTTAAAAGGCTTGCATGATTAAATGAAAAATAATAATGTACAGTGCATTAGCAGCTAATACTAAGGTGTAAAGCCTTTTCCATTTATATTTAGATTGTTCCATAAGGCTATATTTATAATAATTTAAAAGAGTAAAATGAACTAGTTTTTAATTTCAGGTGCGTTATCAATATTATCTTTCCCTATAGATAGCATATTGGCAAATAACCTATAAGCTCCAGACACACCTGCTGGAAATTCTCTAAAGAAACTTAAACCTGTGTATATATAATGGCCTTTACCATGCTTAGCTACTAATAAACTGCCAGTTTTTGGTGTTTCACCTTTATCATGCATAGACAAAAGTGGGGTAAATTCTGATCCCCATTCGCTAGGAAAATATAAGCCACGTTCTTGCGTCCAACCTTCAAAATCTTTAGACGTTATTTTATTAGGGAAATTAAGTAACTCATGTTCTGGATTTAAAAGTGTAACGTCTGCAAATTCATCGGTAACACGATCTCTAGATAAAACCAATTTATAAGGTGCTAATTCGTCTACTTTTACTCTATGTCTGGTATTGTATTGTACAATCATGTTACCACCTCTAGAGACATAATCAAATAAAATTTGTTGTTTAAAATTTAGGGATTCAACAGTATTATAGGCTCTAATACCTATAACTACTGCATCAAAACGATCTAAAGTTTCGGCGTTTATATCTTCTGGTTTTATAGTAACTACATTATAACCAATTTGCTTTAAACTTTCAGGAACAACATCTCCAGCACCTTCAATATAACCAATGTTTTCGCCACGTTTTTGAATGTTTAAACGTACAATTTTACTTTCGCTTGGTAGTAATACGGTTTGAAATGGGATGTGATCGTAATCTATTTCTATAAGCTCTTTTGTATAGGTTTTATCGCCTACAGTAACCATTGGTGTTATGTAGCCTTCACTTTGATTTTTTGGAGGTATAATGGTAAATGTTAGGAGCTGCTCTTGCCCTTTGTTAGCAATAGATACTTTTTGCTGTTTAGGGTACACATTCCAGTTTTTAGGATGGGCAATTTCAATATATCCTTCTAAATTATCGCGACCAGCTTTTACAATTACTGGAATTTCTTTTTGTTTATCGTTTTCAAAAATAATAACCTTTTCAGCAATTTTAGCTGAAGCTTCAGGAATAATCTCGAAAGGTTTATAAACTTCCCCCTTAACAGGATCGTTTGTTTTGTAAATTATAGGTTTTGTATAAGGAATGGTTACAGACCCAAAGTTTATATTAAATGTTACATTAAATGGTCTAGGGGTTTCGGGTTCGCCAATTAATGTTTTATCATCTACAGTATACATACCTAGCGTTCCTTTTTTTACTAACCAATACGGGGTGGTTACTACATTTTTATCTATAGGTGTAAAAGATTCATTTAAATTAATGATAACATTGTTGTTTAAAGCAATTCCTTTATTAATGCTTGTATTATCGGCAGAAACTATGGATGCTAAACTCATTTTATAGCCACTTCTATTAATAGCTTCTAGCTTTAAGTTAACTTTATCTGTTACGGTAGAATGATTTGTCTCAGCTACAGCTTCTAAATATAAACCCGAACAAGCTGCAATAATGGCTTTAATCTCTTTAGTTTTTATGGCTTTCCAATGCGCATCTTTTAATTGCTGAATTAAACTATAGGCTTCTAATAATTTAGGAAGTGAAGCCGATGGGTTTTTAAAATTGAAATCTGCTTGTACTTTTTCTAAAATAGCGCCAATAGTTTGTCCTCCTTTTACACGGCTCCAAGTTGTATTAATACCTTCAAAAATATTAGATTTATCCTTAGGTAAGTCTCCTTTTATAAGCTCTATATATTCTGTTTGCGTTCCACGTGTTCCCGTACTACCAAAGCCTTGAGATTTATGCTGGCTTCTGCTTAATGAAGCAATTTCGGTATTACTTAAACCACTGGACGGGTAGTAGGTACCAATATCGAAGTTTAATAAATTGGTTTTATCTGCTTTTTCAAACTTTTCTCTACTTCCATAAAACCACCACGAAGTATTAAAAAATAAACGTTTTGGTTGCCACGTAGTTACTCTATTTAATTGGTCTGGAAAGATTGTTTTGTCGTTTGTAATATCAAAAGCTTCAACACTTAACATGGCAGAACTAGTATGATGCCCGTGTGTAGTTCCAGGAGTTCTGTGGTTAAAACGATTAATAATTATGTCTGGTTTAAACTGGCGAATTGCTAATACTACATCGTTTAATACTTCTTCTTTATTCCAAATAGCTAGAGTTTCGTCTGGGTGTTTAGAGTAGCCAAAGTCGTTAGCCCTTGTAAAACGTTGTTCTCCACCATCTGTACGTCTAGCAGCTAATAGTTCTTGTGTTCTAATAACACCTAATAACTCTCTAATTTCTGGGCCAATAAGGTTTTGCCCTCCGTCTCCTCTTGTTAAAGATAAATAGGCCGTACGTGCTTTAACATGATTGGCCATGTAAGAAATTAATCTAGTATTCTCATCATCTGGATGTGCTGCTACATACAAAACCGAACCTAAAAAGTTAAGTTTTTCTATAGATTCGTATATTTCTGAAGCGTTAGGTTTCTGTGGTTGTTGTCCATTTACAGAAATTATATGAATAAAAACTGCAATAAAACAAACAAAGTAGTTTCTCATTATATTTTGATAGTTAGGTGTGCATCAAATATAAAAAGAAAAGGGCTATTTACTTTTGTTTTAGTGTTTCTTTAACGTTGTGTTAAATTGCACTGCTACCATCATCTATAGCATCTTTTTTTATAAGGGTAACTGCTTTTTGTAATATTAAATTATTAGGGTAGGTTACCAAATCTCCATTATCTAATCTTAAATGTAATTGAAAAGCTCTAATGTCTTCTATAATAGCTTCTATAGGATAATCTTTATCATGTATTTTTATTTTATCTCCAACTTTATATGGAAACGAAAAGAACATAATAATTCCAGTAGTAACATTACTTAATATAGACCATATTGCAAATAAGGCAATACCTATAACTGCAAATAAAGAAGAAAATATAACCGTTAAATCCTTAATCTCTGCACCAAATACATAAGCCTCTATTAATATAAATATAATAAGTAATGTAGCAGTAGTGTATCGGTTTATTAAGCCTATTCTAGCTTCGTTAACCCCATTATTTCTTCCAATTTTTCTAACAATACTTCTTGCTGCAAAACGAATAATGAAAAATACAACGAATACTATTACAGTATAAACTAATTGATTTTGATTTGCCTTTAAAAAGGTTTCCATATTACTAAATTATCATGCAAAGATAATTAAGTTTAATCTAGTTGAAGTGTTTTTCGTAAAGTTTCATCCTTATTACTATTTTTACTCCAATAAGGCGATTTTATCGTTTTAAGTTTTGTTGCTTTTGTTGTTAAACCGTTTATTGTTTCTTCCCAACTTTCAATAGTATACGGAAAGGTTTTAGTAAAATTAATACTTAAAGTTCTGTTTAATTCTGGGTAAGAAATCGTGTAATTGCCATTTTTTAACTTGGCAGAAGCGTTGTAAGCTTTTAACTTTTTATGCTTTAATCGTACATATTCTATAGAAGGAATAATTTTAAAAGTGCCTACAGGTAAAGATTTTGGATTAATACGTAGCTGTGTCCATATTTCATTTTCAAGATGTGTTTTTGAGATACTAAAATCTTGGTCAGCTTCGCTTTCAAAATAAGAGTGCGAGGTAACATCAAACTGGTCTCTATTATTTATTTGGGTATATACATGACCACACCATTCTTGAACAGAACCACTTACTTTTAGAGCATGCCTGTTATTTGAAACAGGATAAAATGTGCTCTGCATTATAGAATATGGGTAAATACCAGTATTAAATTTTTTAGTGCTATTTAGTTTTAAAACAGGAATGTTAGTGTCGTTATTGTAATCTGCTTTTACTTGCTTATCATTTAAAAATGGTTCTGTAACGTAAACTAATACAGCATATCCATTTCTAATCTCTCCATAACGTGCTTGTTCTAGTTTATAAGATGAAATTTCAGCTTCCCCAGCATACCAATAGTCATTAAACTCTTGTGATGTCTTTTGGGGCTCTTTTTCGGGTTTAACTTCAATAGGAGTTTCTGCTTTAGCGTAGTCTTCTGTTGGTATTACTTTTTCATTTTTGCAACCACTAGATAATAAAAAGAGCGTTACGATGCTTAGAGGGAGTAATTGGATATTAAATAAACGTTTCATTATAGTTTGTATTATAACTATAAAGTTACAATTCTATTACTTTTCTGCAATAACATTTAACGTTTCATATACAAGGTGTGTAGGTAAACCCATAACATTAAAGTAAGAACCTTCTAATTTAGTAACACCAATAAGGCCAATCCATTCTTGAATGCCATAAGCTCCAGCTTTATCAAAAGGCTTGTATGTATTTATATAATACCAAATTTCGTCTTCTGTAAAGGTTTTAAAGGTTACTTTGGTAACATTACTAACTGTTTTCTGGTAGCTATTTGTACGCATGCATACAGACGTAATAACTTCATGCGTTTGCCCGCTTAAAGATGATAGAATGCTAAAAGCCTCAGCATCACTTCTTGGTTTTCCTAAAGCTTGTTCGTTATGCCAAACAATAGTATCGCTAGTAATTAAAATATCGTTATCCTTTAAGTCTTTTAAATATGGCATAGATTTTAACTGTGCCAAATAATTAGTAATTTCAAAATGGCGTAGAGTTGGTGGGTACTCTTCCTTTATGGGCTTCAATCTAATTTCGAAATCTACACCTAAGTCTTTAAAAAATTGTTGACGTCTAGGAGAGCCAGAAGCCAAAATAATGGTATGGTTTTTTAGTTTATCGTTTAACATGTTTTAAAAGATAAGCCAATATAATACCATAACCAACATTCCTGTTAACATTGTTAGTTTTAATATAAAACTAATATGCTTAAACTCACTATTTTTTTCGGCTGTAAATAACTTTATAGCAGTATATATAAGTGGACCAACAACCATAATTAAAAAGTAAATAACAACTTCTTTATGCATAAAAAGATACTTAGTTACATAAAAAATAATTATAGCTATTGTAATTAGAGTTAAAGTAAAAGCAATTTTAGCAGTTCTTGATTTTCCTAGAATAATAGGTAAGGTTTGCATCCCAGATTTATAATCCCCATCTACATCCTGAATATCTTTTACTATTTCTCTAATAAAATTTAATAAAAAAGCGAAAATTCCAAAGTCTGCTAAAACTTCAAACATTGTCGATTGAAGGTTTTGGTTCTGTTCATTAATAGCTGGAAGCAATTCAAAAATACCAACAATTAAAATACTAGAGGCTACTAAAAAAGAAACTATAATATTCCCCACCACGGCAATTTGTTTTAGAGAAGTACTATAAACATATAATAAAGCAGCAATGATAACAAAGAAACCAAAAAACTTAGGGCGACCAATACCATTAGCTAAATAAAAACCAATAATAACGCCTATAAAGGTTAAAGCCATATATAGTGTATTGGCTTTACTTTCAGAGATGTGTTTACCTATAATAACTAAATTAGGTTTGTTTATAGTGTCTGTTTCTACATCATAAATATCATTTATAATATAGCCGCCAGCAGCTATACATAATGTAGATAATATAAGTAGCGTAAAGTTAATAGGACTTAAATAAGTATCTACAGCCAATGAATTAAATAAAGCATATTTTACTAATAATTGAACAAAAGCTATCATTAGTAAATTTTTCCAACGAATAAGGTTGAGGATATTTTGCATATATATAATTACAGTTTATTAGTTTAATTAAGCTTTTATGAGCTTAAAACAAATGTAATAAAAAAGACTTTCTGAAAAAGAAAGTCTTTTTTATTATTAGTGGAGATTTATAACTTTTTTACAAAGTCTCCCATTTATCTTGTACTTTCATAACTTGCTCAATAACATCACGCACACAACCTTTACCACCCAGTTTATGCGAAATATATTTTGAATTGGCTTTAACTTCTGCAACAGCATCAACAGGGCAAGTTGCTAAGCCAACAACCTTCATTACAGGCACATCAGGGATATCATCTCCCATATACAAAACAGATTCTGGTTTTATATTATGCTTAGAAATATACGTTGTGAACTGGTTTATTTTTTGATGAGCACCTAAATACACCTCTTTAATACCTAAAGTGTTTAATCTTTTTTCAACGCCTTCGTTTGTGCCACCAGAAATTATGCAAATATTAAATCCCTTAGCTAAGGCTTGTTTCATAGCATAGCCATCTTTAACATTCATAGTTCTTAATAAATCGCCATTAGTAGCAATGGTTAAAGAACCATCTGTTAATACGCCATCTACATCAAATATAAAAGTAGTTATATGTTTTAAGTACTCTTTATAGCTTTTATCTTCCATGTGTTTTTTGAATTGATTTGGTTAGCAGGTTGTAAATGTCTTTATGATGTTCGTTCTCCAATAATTTTAAGTGCCTTTTTATTGTTTTCTTATCTCTGCGTAGAGCAGGACCTGTTTGTGCTAAATACGGAGAAAGAGACTCTATTTTATTGGCCGTTTCTTTAATTAAAGGCTTTAAAATATCAAACTCGGCACCTTGAGATTCTGTAATTTCATGAGCAACTCTGTATAATTGATTTGTAAAATTATTTACAAAAACAGCAGCAAGATGTAAAGCCTGTCTTTGGTCTGAGTTTACTTTATGACTTTTACTTCCAATAGCTTTAGCAAGGGCTTTTAAAATAGGAAGATCTTCCCTTTTTAAAGCTTCTATACAAAGCGGAACATCTTTAAAATCTATTGGGGCGTCTTTAGAAAAGGTTTGCAAAGGGTAAAAAACACCACGTTTATGCTTTTTATCTACAGTATATAAACTAGAACTACCTGAAGTATGTACAACCAATCTATTTTTAAAAGGTAAATCTACAGATAGTGATTCTATTGCATCATCACTAACAGCAAGTATATATACATCTGCTTCTACTAACTCCGATAAATTATCGGTAATAGAGACGCTGTTTTTATATTTAGAAATAGACTTTAAATTCCTATTATACCATTGTGCAACAGTAACTGTTTCTGAGGCATTAAATGCTTTAAATAAATGTGTGGCTACATTGCCAGCACCAAGTATTACGGTCTTTATCATAAAGCAAAAATAAACATAAGTTGCGCTTTAATAAAGTGAAATACTTAAATTATTTAAGCGCAAGAAATAGTAATAGAGTGGGTATGTCCACTATCGTTAGACGAAGTTGCTGTAACCTGTTGATTACTTTGTAAAGTAGTAAACTGTGCTGCACTAACAGTTACAGTATGTGGATGAGCAGAATTACCTTGAATATTATATGTTTTTTCCACACCAGCTGTAACATCTGCGGCGGAAACAACTAGAGTATGTCCGTGGTTGCTACCTATAGAACTAGAAGTTCCATTAGTACCACAATTTACACCTGAACTTTGTGGGGGAGCTGCTGGAGCAGAATCGTCCGAACTTGAACAACTTAAAAGAGTATAAGCAGGTATTGCTACTGCTAGTGCACCTAATGATTTTTTGATGAATGTTTGTCTGTCCATAATAATTTTATTTAATAATTAGTATTCCTATTCTATTAAACGGAAGCTGATTTAAAAACTTACAGACTAGTAACTTAAAAGTGCTAAAAGTAAATTTTGCGCTTTAAAATGGAAAGATGCCCCGTTTTTTCGAGTTTTTTTACGGCTCTAATTACAGTTTCAACTCTTAACCCTGTTAAATCAGAAATTTGCTGTCGAGTTAAATTTACCTCATACAAGCCATCGTTATTAGCTGTAGATTTTAAATGTCCCAATAAGGTTAAAATACGATGCTCTGGAGGGTGTATTGAAACCTCTTTCATTATTTTAGCTTTATATACCATGCGTTTGCATAACAATTTTGTAATATTTAAGTGAACATCTGGATGCTGTATTAAAAGCTCTAAAAATGTAGCTTTTGGTATAATATAAATAGAAGTTTCTACTAAACTAATGGCAGCTGCAGGATATTTAAAATCACCAAACAAAGGAGGTTCTCCAAACGATTGATGATCTTCAAAGAACCCTTGAACAAACTCTTTTCCATCTTCAGTTAAATTATACATTTTAACACGTCCAGTTTGTATTTGGTAGTAATATAAAGGCGTTTCTAATTCGTTAAAAATAACTTGATCTTTTGCATAATGCTTGAGCTGAACATTATACTGTTCTAAAATATTAAGAGATATCATGAGCTTATGATTTGAATCATATAAAAACAAATACAAGGTATCGAAATTTGTCCTGTTAATCTAAAATACCCAAGAAAATGAATTATTATAATTATGCATTAGCCGATTTTAAAAAACGATTTATGGTTTATGTTCCACTAACCATTATTTTACAAAGCTGTATAGGGTCTATTGCAGCAATGTATATTTTAATGAGTAGTACAGCAGATTATTTTCCGTTTTTTCAACTTACACTTTGTGTTATCTTATCTATGCTATATAATGCGTCGGTATTAGCACAAATGCACTATAAATTAGTATTTAACCTATTGTTGTTGTCACTATTTACTAATATTGTATTATGCATTATTAATCTATAAACAATAATGAGCGCTATAAAAGAAGATATAAATAATAGAGCAGATGTTTTTTTACTAGTTTCTACATTTTACGAAAAAGTTAGAGTAGAAAACACACTAGGTCCAATCTTTAATTCAAGAATTAAAGATTGGGATGCTCACTTAGAGCTGTTAACAACCTTTTGGGAAACAAGTTTGTTTTTTACAAGAAAATTAGACACGAAATATAAAGGAAACCCCTTAGAAGCTCATGTAGAAGTAGATAAAGCAAATGCCAATAGTATAAACGAGCAACACTTTGGAATTTGGTTAAACCTATGGACACAAACTATAAATGAGCTTTTTAAAGGAGATATAGCGGAACTAGCTAAACGTAGAGCTAGAAAGATGGGAACATTTCTATATTTAAAAATATTTGAAGCGCGGTCTAAAAAGTAAATCACTTAAATTATTAAGTTTAACACAATATTGAAGCATTTGTCCTATAAGAAACGAACAAAAACGATTATATTTGCACGAGCTAAAAAAGGCTATAATTATGCAGAATAAACTCGCCAAAATTCTATTTTCTACAAGACTTACTGCCATTTTATTTATTGTCTTTGCTGCGGCAATGGCAACAGGTACTATTTTGGACAGAAATATGGACACATCACCAACACCATATACAAGAACATTAATATACAATGCTTGGTGGTTCGAGGCCATAATGGTATTTTTTATCATCAACTTTATAGGAAATATTTTTAGATACCGATTGTATAAACTAAAAAAATGGGCAACATTAACATTACACTTAGCCTTTATATTTATCATTTTTGGATCTTTTATAACAAGATACTATAGTTTTGAAGGGATGATGCCTATTAGAGAAGGTGTAACAGAAAATGTATTCTTATCTCAAAAAACATACATTTCTGGGTTTGTAAATGGAGATTATAAAATTAATGGAGTAGCCCAACGATTACGTATAGAAAACGAAGTAGATTTTTCTCCACGACTAGATAATGATTTTGAATTAAATAAAGATTACAATGGGCAACCATTTACGGTAACCTTAGAAAAGTTTGTAGCGGGAGCAGAACTAGATATTATTCCTGATGAATCTGGAGAAGAATATCTTAAAATTGTTGAAGCGGGTAATGGACAACCACATAACCACTTTTTAAAAGTTGGTTCAATAGAAAATATTCACAACACTTTAATAGCATTAAATAAACCAACAGAAGGAGCTATTAATATTACATATAAAAACGATGAGTTAACCATAGAATCACCATTTGAAGGCGAATATTTACAGATGGCAACCATGAATACGGGGCAATTAGTAAAAGATAGTATACAACCATTAATGTTACGTTCGCGTTATATTATAGGAAAAATGCAAATGGTATTTCCTAAGCCCGTTATAAAAGGGACTTTCGATATTGTTAAGAAATCGAAAATTCTTAAAAACGACCAAGACGGTATAGTGTTAAATGTGACAAGTAAAGGAGAAACAAAAAAAATAAACTTATTAGGCGGAAAAGGAACAAATAATGGCTGGGAGCGTGTAAGTGTTGGTGGCCTAGATTTCGATTTTCAATATGGTTCTAAAGTTTTAGAATTACCATTTAGTGTAAAACTTAACGACTTTAATGCAGAACGTTATCCAGGAACAGAAACAGGTTATTCTGCATTTTCAAGCCAAGTGACTATTATAGATAAGGAGGCAGAAGATTTCGACTATAAAATATACATGAATAATATTTTAGACCATAAAGGCTATCGTTTCTTTCAATCTGGTTTCGATCCAGATGAAAAAGGCACAATACTCTCAGTAAATCATGATTACTGGGGGACATGGTTTACCTACCTTGGATACTTCTTATTATACTTTGGTTTAATGGCTATTTTATTTGATAAAAACACACGTTTTGCAGACCTTAAAAAAGCATTAGAAAAAGTAAAAGAAAAAAAGTCTAAACTATTAACAGTACTATTAGTATGCTTCACCTTAAGTGGTTTTGCACAAGAGCAACACACAGAAAATGATGGGCACGATCACAGTAAAAAAGAAGTAAGGCAACGGGCAAGTAAAGTACAAATAGACTCTGTTTTACTAGCTAACGTAGCACCAAAAGAGCATGCCGATAAGTTTGGGCATATGGTAATACAAGATATTGGCGGGCGTATGATGCCTGTAAACACGTATGCATCAGAGTTATTAAGGAAATTAAGTAAAAAAGATTACTATGAGACCTTAGATGCTAACCAAGTGTTTTTATCTATTCAAGAAAGTCCTATGCTTTGGTATAATGTACCAATTATATACTTGAGATCTAAAAAAGCAGATTCTATTCGTAAAATAATAGGATTACCAAAAACAGAAGAATACGCAACACTGTTAGACTTTTTTACTGAAGATTTTAGGTACAAGCTAGACCCATACATTAATGAGGCTTCCAAAGCACAAGTTAAAAATGGATTTGAGAAAGAATTCATGGAAACACACCAACGTGTTACATTACTATCTAATGCAATAGAAGGAAGAGCATTAAAAATATTCCCTATACCAAATGACGAAAACAATAAGTGGATTTCTACATTCGAATATAGAAATGAAGGCTACAATGAAAAAATAAAAGACTCATCGTACGCCAGTTTTATAGACTTAGGCTTTAATTGGTATTTACAGACCTTAAATAAAGCAAAAAAAGAAAATGATTTTAAAGAAGCAGAAAAACTTTTAGCATCTTTCAAAAAAATACAAAATAATATAGGTAGCGAAGTCATGTTAAGTGACGATAAAATAAATGCCGAAATAACGTATAATAAATACGATATATTTAAGAAGTTGTATAGCTGGTATATGTATGCTGGAACACTACTATTTATACTTTTAATTTTTCAGATATTTAAAGATAAAAGTAAAGGAGTAAGTGTTGCTATAAATATATTTAAAGTTATAATTCTTGGCTTATTTATAATTCATACAGCTGGATTAGTAGTTAGGTGGTATATTTCTGGGCATGCACCATGGAGTGATGCATACGAATCTATGATTTATGTAGCTTGGGCTACCATGTTTTTTGGTTTAGCTTTTGGTAGAAAAAGTGACTTAACATTAGCCTCAACAGCTTTTGTAACCTCAATGATTTTAATGATTGCGCACTGGAATTGGATGGATCCAGCAATTGCAAACCTACAACCTGTTTTAGATAGTTATTGGTTAATGATTCACGTAGCAGTAATTGTAGCAAGTTACGGCCCTTTTACCTTAGCTGCAATTTTAGGAATCGTTACACTATTATTAATGATCTTAACTAATGAAAATAATAAAGCAAAAATGCTTTTAAATATTAAAGAGCTAACTATTATTAACGAAATGGCCTTAACAGTCGGGTTAGTAATGCTAACCATTGGAAACTTTTTAGGAGGACAATGGGCTAATGAAAGTTGGGGACGTTATTGGGGATGGGATCCAAAAGAAACTTGGGCTTTAATAAGTATCATGATATATGCATTTGTAATACACATGCGTTTAGTGCCAGGTTTAAGAGGGCGCTGGACTTATAACTTATCTTCTATTATAGCGTACGCTAGTATATTAATGACCTATTTTGGAGTGAATTTTTACTTATCGGGATTACATTCTTACGCAAGCGGAGACCAAATATTAAGTTTTCAAGTTATAGGAATATCTGTACTTTTAATAAGTATATTAGGCGTGTTTTCATATGTTAAGCACGCAAAATATTATAAGAAATAACATCTTAATGTTATAATGCAATAGCATTTTTTGCAAGATTAAAATTGCGAAAATCAAAATAAATAGTCATATTTGTTTTATTATGATTGATTAATTTATGTTTCTGGCTTTGTCGAATACTCCCTCGACGTTTAAGAATCGAATACAGTGATTATATTGTATTTGGTAATACCTCATTATACAACATAAAAACAAATGCAATCCAATAAACTATCCATAACTCAATTTTTTAAATATTTCAAGCAAGCATTAAGCGGCAAAGATCAGGATTTTACCTCAGGAAGTATTAGAAAAGCAGTATTTATGCTGTCTGTTCCCATGATTTTAGAAATGCTAATGGAATCTATCTTTGCTATAGTAGATATATTATATGTTTCTAAAGTAAGTGTAAATGCAGTAGCCACAATAGGTTTAACAGAGTCCGTTATTACACTAGTGTATGCTGTAGCTATAGGTTTAAGTATGGCAGCAACAGCAGTTGTAGCAAGACGTGTTGGTGAAAAAGATTTAAAAGGTGCTTCTCAAGCTACAGTACAAGTCCTATTTTTAGGTGTACTTATAGCTTGCATAATAAGCGCAATAGGAATACTATACCCTAAAGAAATATTAGCGCTAATGGGTGCCGAGCCAGATCTTATTGCAGAAGGCTATGGTTATACAAAAGTATTATTAGGTGGTAACATAACTATAATGTTACTCTTTTTAATAAATGCGGTGTTTAGAGGTGCAGGAAATGCTTCTATAGCCATGTGGACATTAATACTTTCTAACGGTTTAAATATAATTTTAGACCCAATGTTTATTTTTGGTTTTGGGCCAATTCCAGCTTATGGAGTAGAAGGCGCAGCAATAGCCACAACAATAGGTAGAGGCTCGGCAGTCGTTTTTCAATTAGTTGTTCTTTTTTATGGATACAGCAAAATAAAAATTAAGTTTAGAGACTTAGTTCTTAGAGCGACTATAATGCTTAACCTTATTAAAGTTTCGTTAGGAGGTATAGGCCAATTTTTAATTGGCACATCAAGTTGGGTGTTTTTAATGCGTATAATGAGCGAGTTTGGAAGCGAGGTCTTAGCTGGTTATACAATTGCTATTCGCGTTATGATGTTTACAATAATGCCGGCTTGGGGAATGAGTAATGCCGCTGCCACTTTAGTAGGGCAAAACCTAGGAGCCAAACAGCCAGATAGGGCAGAAGCCTCTGTGTGGAAAACCGGAAAATACAATGCTATATTTATGGGCTTTGTTTCGGTAGTTTATTTAGTTTTCGCACCTCAAATAATAAGTTTGTTTAATACTACACCAGAAGTTGTTAAATATGGAAGTTTATGTTTACGTGTTATTGCAGCAGGTTATGTGTTTTATGGTTACGGCATGACGGTAATACAATCCTTTAATGGGGCAGGAGACACCAAAACACCAACGTATATTAATTTTATATGTTTTTGGGTTTTTCAACTCCCATTTGCCTATTTAATTGCAGTTATTCTAGACTATGGACCAATAGGCGTGTTTTGGGCAATTACATTAGCCGAAGTATTAATAGCAGTTATTGGAATACTATGGTTTAAACGAGGGAAGTGGAAAACAGTAAATGTTTAATAAAAAGACTTATTAAATTTTTCCTATCTTAGAAAAAGTAATTATTACCATTCATGAATTTCATTAAAAAACTAGGAGCAGGAAGCATCTTTATGTTATTACTCTGCTTAGTAATTATTATTGTTGCCGAATACCTGTTTCTTACAGGAGATCAATTACATGGCATATTTTTAGGCCTTTGGGTACCAACCTTATTAGGTATTATGATATTTTTTAAACTTGTAGAAAATGGACGCAAATGATATAGTATTACGATTTTCTATTATAGTCTTTTTATGCGTTGTAGTATGGGCAGTTGTTATGATTCGTGTTTACAATAAGAATACGCGAAATTAATAATCCTTTAACGTATTAGGGTACTTATTTTTAGAGCTTCTTTTTTTATCTTTACCCTATGAGTAAAAATGAATTAGGTTTAAACACTATTTGCTCCCATGTAGGAGAAATAAAAGACGAACAATTTAATGGTGCAGTTTCACCAATATATTTAGCATCATCATACGCTTTTTTAGATGTCGATGTTAAACGATATCCAAGATATTTTAATACGCCAAATCAGGAATATTTATCGAAAAAAGTAGCGGCTTTAGAACATACAGAAACTGCCATGATTTTTGGTTCTGGTATGGCAGCTATAAGTCATATGTTTTTAGCATTTTTAAAATCTGGAGATCATATAGTTGTACAAAATACATTGTATGGCGGAACGAGCAATTTTATACGCGAAGAGTTTCCTAAGTTAAATATAGAATTCACCTTTACAAATGGTTATGATATTAAAGACTTTGAAGCAGCGCTACAACCCAATACCAAATTAATACACATAGAGACGCCATCTAATCCACTATTAACTATTACAGATATTAAAGCGGTTGCAGATCTTGCCAAGGCAAACAACATCGTTACAAGTATAGATAATACCTTTGCAAGCCCAATAAATCAAAATCCAGCAGATTTTGGAATCGATTTAATAATGCATTCAGCAACCAAATATTTTGGAGGACATAGCGATATATGTGCTGGAGCTGTTGCAGGATCAAAAGCGCATATGGATATTATATGGAATGTCTCTAAAAATTTAGGCGGGAGCCTTAGTGATCTTACTGTTTGGATGTTAGAGCGTAGTATGAAAACTATGGGACTGCGCGTAAAAGCACAAACAAGGGGCGCACGTAAAATGGCACGCTGGTTAAACGACCATGAAGCTATAAAAAAAGTATACTATCCAGGTTTAAAAAGCCATCCACAACATGAATTAGCAAAATCTCAAATGCGTGGATTTGGAGCCATGTTATCTTTTGAATTAGAAGACCATCTAGACTCTGAAGCGTTTCAGAACGCTTTAAAATTAATAAAACCTTCTATGAGTTTAGCAGGCATAGAAAGCACAATGTTAAACCCTGCAAAAACATCTCATGCGTTATTGTCTCAAGACGAAAGAAATGCTATAGGCATAACAGATGGTTTAATACGTTTTTCTGTAGGAATAGAAACTGTAAGAGACTTAAAAGCAGATATTGAACAAGCAATTAGTTCAATTACAAACTCATAATTAAATATATTTTGCATAAAAACAATAAGCATAAAAATGGTTATGATTTAAATATATTAAAAACAGAAAATCCAACATTGGAGCCTTTTGTTTTTACAAATAAATTTGGAAAAGAAACAATAGATTTTGCTAAGCCAGAAGCCGTAAAAGCTTTAAATACAGCCTTATTAAAAACGTATTACAATATAACCTATTGGGAGTTTCTTGATGCCAACTTATGCCCAGCTATTCCTGGACGAGTAGACTATATACACTATATTAATGATTTATTAAACCAATCTAGAATAACAAATAATATAACCGTATTAGATATTGGCACAGGAGCAAATTGTATATATCCGTTATTAGGACATAAAACGTATAACTGGAATTTTGTAGGAGCAGAAGTTAATAGAGAAGCACTTAATACAGCAAAGACTATTATAGAACGTAATACATTAAATAAAGTAATTACTTTTAGACAGCAACATAACGACAATAACATTTTTAATGGTATTTTAACTAAAACAGATCGTTTTGCTGTAACACTATGTAACCCGCCTTTTTATAAAAGTGAAACAGAAGCTATAGCGGCAACAACAAGAAAATTGAAAGGTTTAGGGAAACAAACAGACAAAGTAGTAAGAAATTTTGCAGGACAATCTCAAGAACTATGGTATAAAGGAGGTGAAAAAGCCTTTTTACACACTTATTTGTACGAAAGCAGTTTGCATAAAACCAATTGTTTTTGGTATACTAGTTTAGTCTCTAATAAAGATAACATAAAGTCGATGCAGAAATCGCTTAAAAAACTTGGAGCTACAGTTATAAAAACAATAGATATGTTACAAGGCAATAAAAAAAGCAGAATAATAGCTTGGACTTTTTTAACAGAAAAAGAACAGAAAACTTGGGTTAAAAACGAATAAAACACCCGTTTTTACGGAATTATAAAAAACGATTTATGAAATTAGATATATTAGCATTTGGTGCGCACCCAGACGATGTAGAGTTAGGAGCAGGAGGAACGGTAGCTAAAGCGGTAGCAGAAGGAAAAAAAGTTGGAATAGTAGATTTAACCAAAGGTGAGTTAGGAACAAGAGGAACCGAGTTTACTAGATTTGAAGAAGCGGCTAATGCCTCAAAAATATTAGGGGTTTCCGTAAGAGAAAATTTAGGCTTTGCAGATGGTTTTTTTGTTAATGATAAAACACATCAATTAGAAGTTATTAAAATGATACGAAAGTATCAGCCAGAAATAGTTATCTGTAATGCTGTAGACGATAGACATATAGATCACGGTAGAGGAAGTAAGTTAGTAAGCGATGCTTGCTTTTTAAGCGGGTTAGTAAAAATTGAAACCGAAATAGAAGGCAAACTGCAAGATAAGTGGAGACCCAAAACGGTTTACCATTATATACAATGGAAAGATTTGACGCCCGATTTTGTTGTAGATATCTCAGGATATATAGATAAAAAAATGGAATCTGTATTCGCATACAAAACACAATTTTTCGACCCCAATAGTAAGGAGCCAGAAACGCCAATTACAAGTAAAAATTTCACAGATAGCATAAATTATCGCGCAAGAGAATTAGGCCGTTTAGTAGGCGTTGAACACGCAGAAGGCTTTACTGTAGAACGTTACGTTGCCGTAGATAGTTTATTCGATCTGAAATAAGAAAAACAACGAAAAAAATATTTAAAAATTTTAAAAAAAGTCTTTGTAGAAACTATTAATTCTTTTACATTTGCACTCGCATTAGCAATAATGTTACACGGTGGTTGTAGCTCAGTTGGTTAGAGCATCGGTTTGTGGTACCGAGGGTCGCCGGTTCGAATCCGGTCTTCCACCCAAAAGTAAAAAGCTTCTCTTATTAAGAGAAGCTTTTTTTGTATACACATATTTTATATTTACTATTATGTTGTTTTTAATAATTACTACTGTTTTAGGCGTAATCCCTTTTGTATTATATTGGTATTTAAAAAGTATAAAAAAGGAAACCAATAAAGATATTAAAAAGGAGTTAGACGCTTTCTTTGATGACGATGATGATTCTTTAGATTATAAGTAGTTACTTTTTTACCACCTAATAACCATAGGCGTCATTGCAGATTTAGCCTTTTCAAATTCATTCATATATAATGTTGCTTGCACATTAACATTGTACGACATATTGCCATTGGTAGGTTTAAAATTTAAGGCATAATAAGGGATGTAAATACGGTAATTACCCAATGCAGCAGGATCTACATATACTTGATCTCTAAGAGTACCAGAGGCTACCAGTCCGTGAGCATCTCTATAGTTTTTTTCATTAATATTAGCATAAAGAGGGGTGCCATTTTGCATGTAAAATCTAATAACTAATTGAAAATGAGTTCCCTTACCGTTAAAAATAGTTCCAGGAACATTAATAATCATACCTAATTGGCTACCTATAGGTGTGTTAATGGTTTGATTATGCATTACTAACGGCTTATTTAAAACTGCATTTGCAAAAAGGGCGCTAGGAGGAATTGGAGGAGGAATTGTTACATTGGTGTTAATCTCATCCTGTTTTTTAATAGTAATTACAGCATTAGGGTTATTAATTACAATGTCTTGAGAGGTATAGGCTTCTTTTACTCTAGATTTAAAGGCATAATATGAAATCCAAGCATAACCGTTAGTTCCAAAGCTGGTACCCCATGAGTTTAAAACTTTATAAGCCTGTTTAGAATCATCATAACCAGTTACAACCATAGCATGTCCACCTTTTTCTAGGCCACTAGGCCCTGTGTAAATTTGATTAAACCCTAAGTTTTGAAACCCTTGATCTACTCGCATACCAATAACAACAGGGAATCCAGAGTTCAATTGACTTTTTACTTCAATATCATCTTTAAAATCAACGCGTCTCCATTCGGCTATAGCATAATTTTTAGCTCTCTGTTTAACAGTTGCATTGGGAATAGAATAACAATCTAATTGGTTGTAAGGAAAGTCATTAATAGTAGAAACACCATTGGACTTTAGTAAATTTAAAGCTTGTACTATATTAGAGCCACTTCCACAATTTCCTAATTTTATTTGATTATAGATAAAAGAAGGACTATAAATTTGATTATTTGTTATGGGTTTTATATTTCTTTCTCTGGCCTCTTGATACGTTTTTAATCCGTATGCAACAGCCCAACCTACACATGAAGATTGTTGCCCTTGGTTTCCAGGTGTAGGAAACCATGAAGATAAATCTACTGTAGAAGGTAGTGTGCCCATCATTGCAGAAGTAGCAAGTGGAATGTCTTTATAATCTTCTTCTTCTATAAAGATTAATCCTGTACCATTTTGAGCAGATAAAACATACGAACAGCATAAAATAGCGAATAAAATTAAGGCTTCTTTTTTCATGGGTTTATAGTTTTTAGTTAGATATATAGTTATGAATAGATAATATGTTTATTATTTTCTGTTCTGTTTTTTTTGAATAACTAATTAAATGAAGCTAAAAAATGAGTTTAACAATACACGCTTACAAATTAAGAAAGTTAAAGACCAAAAAAAATACGTAGATCTACGTATTTTTTTATAACCATTGTTGTGCATCGTTTTTATTCCAATGTTGTCCCATCCGTAAATATTATTTTTTCGGGTGTCCATACGACTTTCAAGTCGTCCATATCTTTACTTTTTAATCGAGTGTCTTCATCTCTAAATTGGTTGTAATCTGACGTATAAGTTCCTTTGAAAGTTTCGCCTGCTTTAATTGGGTCATCAATTGTAAGGTTTATAGATTTAATTTCTGTATCAAATAAGTCTTGTATTGAAATAGAACCTTTAAATGCACGAATATCTTTTTCAGTTTTATTCTCAAATGCCAAACTATAGGTCAGATATTCTTGATAATCATATTTCTCAAAACCTTTGTCGTACATAGCAACAGTTAATGCAGAGCTGAGTCTTTGTCTTTTTTCTTCTTCTTCTAATTTTACTTTTTTAGTTAATAATTCTTGCTCCTTTTTATAATCTTTTGCTTCTTTGATTATTTCATTGTAGGTTTTTCCTTCTAAATGTTCTCCTTTAAGTTTAGAACGCATTATCCATCCTACCATAATTAATGCGTCTTCTTCTGATAATTTTCCACTTTCTTTAATTTCTTTAGCATCAGTTTCAAATGTTTCTTCACTATATTTTTTATCAAGAGGTGTTGAACAAGAAAAAGTCAAAATTGATACAAGAAAGATTAGTAATGTTTTTTTCATAATATTTATTTTAATGGTTATTCAAATTATGGACAACTAGCGTATAAAAACAATAAGTTATGTTTATTTCCATTATATTTTTAAACACTCTCACAAACCTACTGCTATCAAAACCACAAACCTTATGGAAAACCATAAGCGCCTGTTTTATTAGAAGTATTTAGTATAAATAAAAAACTTCCCTAGGAGAGAAGTTTTTATACTTTTGAGTTTTCAATGGATAAAATGTAAAATATTAAGGGCACACTTAATATTTAAAAGTCAACAATTGGTGTATTTCAACAGTTTAAAAAACAAGTGATTACACCGATAACAATAATTGGTAATAATATAATTTCCCACCTTGAAAGGTGTTTTAAAAATAGACTCTTTTTAAATGGTTTATTATTCATACGTACAAAATTATAGAATACAAACGGCATATACAATACGTAGATCTACGTATATTTTTTTAGCTAATTTTAATTGTAGATCGTTGTTTTTTAGTTTGTTATTGTGCTTATCTATTCCAGAAGTATTTTTCCTTGTGTGGATAAAATGTTATTAAATGCTTTACCCTAAGCCATCGTAAATAAAAGAATAAACCAAAGACTAAGTAATGTGAAATTTTAGAAGTATCGTCTGGTAAAAACAATAAATAAATACTTATAGACATAAAGCCACAACTAATAATAAGCAGTTTATATAATTTTTTGGATGGCCTAAAATAGTCAGCTATAAATATAGGAATCATTACAACAATACCTGAGATAAGTAATGGGCTATTGCTAATAAAACCCCAAATAAAGACCAGGAATAAAAAGTATAGATAGAAAATAATACAAAAGTGTAGCATTTTCATTGTAATGCCAAAAACATTAATGCTATCATTTCTGCTTTCAAAAACTGGGGAGCCATCTGGAAATGTAATAGAATCAAAAAAATTAGACATATAGAGGATTAATTATAAAAGCAATTTATCAAATATAAATAAAAATATGCCTGTAATAATAGGAGAGTAACTATAGTGTAAAAAAGTGCTGTTTAAATGTTTCTTTTTAGAGGTACCATTGTACTTAATGTATGTTTCATTTAAAGAGCACTTTGTATTAATATTGGTAATAGCACATTACTGATTGATTAATAACAATACAAATAACTACATTTTGTTCTACTCTTGTTAGAGGATTTATACCTAATTTAAAAAAGGAAAAACACCCTTTTAAGTTAACTATTATAACTTCTTTGAATATTTGTAATCCATCATAAAGTCTACCGTTAACCTAAATTACCTTTAGGTTCTCACCATGAAACATCTATGCTTTTAGCTTTTATGCGATGCAGAAACAAATTCAGCATCATGCATTATGATACAAAACGGGCAATAAGATTTTTATAATCTCATTTTTGATAACTTAAAAACAGAATGACATTTTATCATAATAAGTTGTCCTCTTTGAGCTAAGGTATTGAAAAATTATATGATGTATACACGTGTAAATACCTGTTATTAAGCTTTATAGTTAAAAATATACTACTTATTGGGTATTTATTAAAGGGACTTATATATCTAATTTTATTCGTATTAATTCTAAAAAACATATAATTATGAAAAAAGTATTTTTAACAGTAGCATTAATGTTAGGTGTTGTGTGTATGTCTACAGCTCAAGAAAGAAAACCTGCAATGGCGAAAAAATCGGCTAAAAAAAGTAAAGTTCAAGCGCAAGGGTATATTAAAAATCAGCCAAGTAATAGAAGCCAAGATAAGCAACTAAAAGAGATAAACGATTCGGAAGCTAAAGCATATGCTCCAAAGACGAGAACGAAGCCAAAAGCAACAAATACTCAGCGCCCAAAAGGAAAAGCAGATGAGAGACGCTAATGCTGAAGCCTTAAATTAAAAATGCCAATCTTTTTTAGATATAAATAAGATTGGCATTTTAATATATTATAATTTGTATTTATTCTTCTCCAGCTTTATCTACAACAATACGCTCGTCACGATTTGCTACCTCCCATGCAGTATAGAATACTAAGCGTGCACGATTTTCTAATAAATCGTATTCAATTTTGTCTGGTGTATCTCCAGGTTGGTGATAGTCGTCATGAGTTCCATTAAAATAGAATATTACAGGAATGTTATTTTTTGCAAAATTATAGTGGTCAGATCTATAGTAAAAACGATTTGGATCGTCCTTTTTATTAAAGGTATAATCTAACTCAATATTCATATACTTTTGGTTCATTGCTTCCGATATATTGTGTAAATCGGTACTTAATTTATCACTTCCAATTAAGTAAATATAATTACGGTCTCCTTCTTTACGTTTAGGATCGGTACGTCCAATCATATCTATATTTAAGTTAGCAACGGTATTTGCTAAAGGAAATATAGGGTCGTTATCTGTATAGTGGCGAGAGCCTAATAATCCTTTTTCTTCACCAGTAACATTTAAGAATAAAATAGAACGTTTTGGCCCGTTACCATCTTTTACAGCTTTAGCAAATGCTTCTGCAATTTCTACTACAGCTACAGTACCAGAACCATCATCATCTGCACCATTATATACTTCTCCATTTTTAACCCCTTCGTGATCTAAATGCGCAGAGATAACAATAACTTCATCAGGCTTTTCAGAACCTTTAATATATGCTGCTACGTTTTCTGAAGAAATAGACTTAGATTTCTTTTTAAAATCTATGGTCATAGGCGTATTAATAACTTTTGGAGTATCATTGGTGTCGATATCGCTAATTATATTTGTTGCAAAATCTTCATTAATTAACAAGTAGTACATGTTATCTTCTTTCCCTACTAGAGACATTCTTCCGCTAGAAGTACCGAAACGCATTTTTGCCATAGGGAAAACTCTAGGGTAGTAAAATAAAACCGCTACAGCTCCTTTTTCTTTTGCAATGTCTCTTTTTAAAGCAAACTGCTGTCTAAAGTTAGACCATTTAGAATCTCCTGCTTCTCCAGAAATTAAGTTAGTTCCATCTTCGTTTTTTGGCTCACCAGCTTTTATAACTACAATTTTTCCTTTTACTTCAATGTTAGTATAGTTAGAATATTTTTCATCCTCTATACCATAACTTGCGTATACAATATCTTTTGCAGATAGTTTACCTGTTTCTCCTCCGCCAACAGACACAATATGGTCTGTAGCTGTAAATGTTTTATTATTTGCTGTGATGGTAACCTCTGGAGGCGACATAACTTCTAATGGTACATTTTGAAAATAATCGCCATCTTTTTTAGCAGCAGGAATACCATATTTAATATAATGGTCTTTCAAAAAGTCAACCGCCATTTTTTGGCCTGGCTCACCAGTTTCTCGACCTTGAAACTCATCTGATGCATATTTGTATAATGCTGTTTTAAGATCTTCTTGAGTAATTGTGTTTGCATAATCCGCAGGATTTGCAACGGCTTTCTTGCTAGCGGTTTTGTTAGATGTACCACAGGCAACAACTAATAGAGCTAAAGCAAAAAGAGATAATCCTTTTTTCATAAATTTAATGTCATTTTAAAATGGTTACCTGTTGTATTGTAAATAATTATAACAAAATATAACAGGAACAATTATCCTATTTGTTTTTAGATAATTGATTTTTGGTATTAATTAGTAAAAATGGTTGCCGTAAAAATACAAGAAAATAAGCGGTTAAACGATTGTGTTTAACACTTTTTAACACCTTAAAGTGCAGCATTATTAATGGGTCTATTTTCTTGGTTTGCGAGCTGCCATGCAGTAGCAAAAATAAACTGTGTACGTTTTTGCAATAGACTATAAGCTATTTTATCTGGTGTATCTGTAGGTTTATGATAATCGCTATGTTCTCCATTAAAATAAAAGATTACTGGAATGTCTTGTTGTGCAAAGTTATAGTGATCGGATCTGTAATAATAACGATTAGGGTCGTCTTCTGCATTGTAGGTATAGTCTAGCTCTAAATTAAAGAAGGTATTATTTACTTTTTCTGAAATATAATGAACCTCCTTACTAATACGGTCAGAGCCTATGAGATATATATAATTTGGGGTATTAGTATGTTTTGGGTCTACACGACCTATCATGTCTATATTTAAATTAGCAATGGTATTTTCTAAAGGAAAAGCTGGATTCTCTATATAATAGTTAGAACCATATAAACCTATTTCTTCTGCTGTTAGGTGTAAAAATAAGACACTACGTTTGGGACCATATCCATCTTTTGCTGCTAATTTAAAGGCTTGAGCTATTTCTAAAATAGCAACAGAGCCAGAACCATTATCGTCTGCACCAAAATGAATAGTATCATTTTTAACTCCTAAATGATCTAAATGCCCAGATATTATAAGTAATTCTTCAGGTTTTTCTGATCCTTTAATATAGGCTAAAACATTTTCAGATTTTCCAGCACCCTCAGGAAGAAATTGCGAAGGAATATGCTGAAAGTATGAAGAGGATAGAGCAGGGGCTATTTGTTCTCTTTCGTAATATGCCTTTAAAAAACGAGTGGCTTTTCTTTGACCTTCTTGCCCTGTTTTTCGGCCTTCAAAATCTTTTGAAGCAAATTGATATAAGTTTTCTTCTAGTTCTTTTACAGTAATAGTATTAGCATATTTAGCAATTAATGTACTATCGTTTATGGTTATACTATTCTTTAAGTTTTTAATTTTTGTACTATACTTAGTTGTTGCACAGGAGCCTACTAACGCAAATGCAGAAAGTATTAAAAAAGATTTCATGTATTGTATTGTGTCTTCAGTTAGGGATAATAATATACTATTACAGTAGTTATTATTTTAACCAAAGATATGAAATCGTTTTAAATAGTATTCCCGAATAGAAATTAATGTTTAGTAATAAAACTATTTTATTATCTATACATGAATACAACCTAAAGATTATTCATCAATGTCTATATCTTCTAGCTCCTCGTCTAATTCTTCTATAGAATTCTCTAAAGACTTTTCTTCTCGCTTTTCTAATTGCTCTATATCTCCAACTTCATTAGTTTCAAAAATAGTTTTATAAGTGGCTAGAGATAGGGCTATAATGCTAAATAAAAATATAAGTTGCACAGTATGTTTTGCACCACTTTCTTTTTTAGCTTTCCAAAAAGCTAGTAGCCCAAAAATAAACGTTAAAGTAGCAGGTATAAAAGCTAGTTTAAATGTTGGTAATACGGATAATACAACTGCTAAAACACCAGTGATGACCCCTAAAATGATAAAAAGTTTTTTCATTAGTTTATATTATTTGCTAGTAAGTATTAGTTTTTTAGGCCTGTTGCCGATTTTATTTTTAACTCACCATTACCTATGGCTACCTTAAATTTTGCAAAAACTGGTATTTTATTCTCGTCTGCTGTTAGCCATAAAAAGTTACTATTGCTCCCTTTTAAAACATTATTGGCAACACCAATTTTTAATTTGTAGCACTCTTTAGGCCCTATTGCGGTATTAATAGTTTCTTTTTTTACGTATGTAAAAGAGAATTTTGTTTCTTTATTATCGAACAATACAGTAAATGTATCACTAGCACCTACAGGCGCTTTTTTAATATCTAAACTTCTTAAATAATAAATTGTGGATACTATATCTCTTGTTCCAGATTTTATTTTTAGGGTGTTATTACGATCCCAAAAACCAGATTCAAAATTTTTACTTTTTTTACGGATTAAACTTTTTACAGTTCTACTTTTATGTTTAAAATTATATTTGACGTATTTGTAATACCCACCTTCACTAATTTCCCTTTTGTACAAATATGGTGTTACGGTTTTTGGGTTTACAAAACTTTCGTATAAATCTCTAACTTTAAAGAAGTTATCCCATTTTTTATAAGTAGTAGCAGCACATTTTAAATGTAATAATGTACCACTTTTAGTTTTTACATTATTTGCTTCCATGCTTATCTGTGCTATATCAGTCATTAAGCCAGACATGTTGTATGATGCCGTAAAAACAAGCTTTTCTCCAGACTGGAAAGCATTATTTTGCGCACTAACTATAAATGCAAAACCGAATAATAGTATTGAAAAAAATGACTTCATATTTTATATTTAAGGTTCAAAGATAAGAATACAAACATTAATTATGCCGAAGTATTGTGTGACAGAAAATAAAATTTTAAATAAAATATTAGAGAGGGGTAATTATGGTATTGTATACAGATGTTTAGATATAAAAAAACCGTAAATGATTTCATTTACGGTTTTTTTAACAATAATATATTGTAATACTATTTGAGATTTAGCTAAAGTTAATTTTTGTACATGTTTTTCCGTATACAAAAGTTAATACTGCTTGTACAGCTTCATCTGGTGTTACAGCTGTACCTATTTTACGTCCTCCATCTAAAACATCTCCGTTATCTGCCCATGTAAATGTTCTATCATTATTTCCTCTATTTACAATAGTACGTTTACCATCTTTTATGCTCACTCTGTAAGACTTATATTCTCTTTCATATTTTACACCTGCTGGGTAATATGTTTCGGCATTAAAAAATGATTTTCCTTTAGAGAATAAGTAGCAAACGCAGTTCCCAATTTCGCTTTCTTCAGAGACTCTTACTGTATTGTTTTGTGTTATTTTCCACTCGCCTTGAGACTTTGTAGCTACTATATTCATTAATATAGTTCCTTTTTCGGCAACTTTTCCATCAATTTTAGATTCAAAATTAATTAAAGCAGATACAGTACCAGAAGCATCTTTCTGAGATTCGTATACTGTTTTATCTAAAGCCATTGTAAAATTATAATTATGGTTTTTAATGTCTTCAGCTATTTGCTCTGCAAATTGACCATAAGTTGTAGAAGTTCTATGTAAAGCTCCTGTTAATCCAATATAAGCTGTGTTATTTTGATAATTTTTATCTAATAACATCATAATGTTATCTGGATTTTGATCTGCTTCTAAATTATTAGTCGCTTTAATGTACGTTTTTAATAATTGTGTAACTGGTTTGTCTTGTGCGAATCCTGAAATAAAAGATAAAAGGGCAATCGACATTACTAATTTAAACAAAGTAGGTTTTCTCATAAGGGAGTAATTAGTTTTTATAATTAATGTTAAGATTTTTTAATAATGTTGGCTAATATATGAAAAAGAAAAGTATATCAAGACTTGATTTTAACAAATCTTTAAGAATGCTTCTACCCCCCCTTTTTTTATTGGTTTTAGGAACAAAAGGCATAGGATTTACTAGACTATTCTCATCATTTTTTTAGGCATTTAATATTTTTTGAGAAGGAAACTTTTGCATAATAAAGGGTGTTTTGCCTCTTGATTAACTTTGTGTAATTGTCTAATTTTCAGACTTATAAAAATACAAGCTATTGGGTATTGTTTCAAGGTAAATCCTATTGTAATATTGAGTTATAAAGAATAGTAATCATTTCAACTATTAATCCATTAAAACCATAAATCATGTTTTGTTATCATTCTAAATTAATTAAAGTATTTCTAGCTATTTGTATGGCTCTAGTATTACAATCTTGTTATTCTATTCGTTTGATGAATACAGAAGGAGAAAGACAACCAGATCCCGTAAGCGAGCGTGAAGATGATTACCGTAATGTTAGTGTTGTAGAGATAGATACAACATTAACGATTAAGGCAACAACAAGGATTCCTACATTTTTAATAAAGAAAACGCCAAAATGTAAATCGGGACAACTGCATACTGTAGAGTACCGAAACACCTTTGGAGGTGTACTACTTAGTGCTGTTACATTGGGTAGAAAGCGAAGAATGAAAGTAAAATATGTTTGTGTTAAACCTTCTAATTAAACGATTATGGCAACGACAATAGTACACCCAAAAACATCATGGGATACGTTACACAATAACGGTCCTTTCCCTTTAAAGAAGTTATATGTTACCGAATTGGCTGGAGATGGTAATATTCCTGTTAAAATAGATAGGTATAATGATGCCGCTATAGAAATACAACGCTTATTACAAGAGGCAGCCAATAATGGAGAAGGTTTTAGAGCCTATGGTTCGCGATGGTCTATGAATAATATAGCCCATCATAAAGATAGCATGCATTTTAATGGGTTTATGAATATTCATTTACCTATTGCAGAGACCGATTGCCATGCTAATACAACTTTTGAAGCTTCAAATTTATTTTTATTTGAATGTGGCAATACTATTAAAGAAGTGTCTAAACAATTATCATCTCATGGAAAATCGCTTAAAACGACAGGAGCGAGCAACGGACAAACCATTGCAGGTTGTATATCTACTGGTGTTCATGGTTCTGCACTAGATGTTGGATCTGTTCAAGATTATGTAGTAGGTTTAAATATAATAACTGGACCAAACCCAGAAGACAATGTCTATTTAGAACGCCATACACAGCCGGCTTTAAATAATGCTTTTGTAGCAAGGTTAAATGCAAGAGTAATTCGTAACGATAAGTTATTTAATGCAGCATTAGTTAGTTTAGGATCTTATGGGTTTATTCATGGTGTGGTTATAGAAGTAGAACCCCGTTTTTTACTAAAACGTTATGTAAAAAAAATAGATAAACATGTTGCCTTAAAGTTGGCAAAAACTATGGATTTTAAAAATTCTACCTTTAAAATTCCAGGTGAGATTGATGCACAAGGTAATCCTAATAGACCTTACCATTATAAAATATTTGTAAACCAGTATAATGACGATTCGGAATATGTTGTAGAATTAATGTATAAGAAACCTTACGTTGTACCATACGAAGACCCATTTCCAATAATTAAAGAGTCCTTATACAGAGATTTAATTTATTTGTTTGTAAAAATTGCAGAGCAGTTTCCTAAACGAATTCCGTGGTTGGTTAGGCGTTTACGAAAAACAATATTACCAACCGTTAATGAAGAATTAATAGGAACAATACCAGAGATTTTTTGGGATGCACCATACCAAGGTCCTGCTTTTGCTTGTGCTTTTGGTATAGATCATACCGATGCACCAAAAGCAATGAAAGTACTAGGTGATTTAACGGTAGATGAAGGCCCAATACCTGGTATTTTCGCCATGCGATTTGTAAAACAATCTAAAGCCACTTTAGCATTTACAAAATTTCCTATAACCTGTATGATAGAAATAGATGGTGTACTTTGGAAAAAAACGAGACGCATTATGAGTATTACAGAATTTTCTAAGCGTATGATTGAAGTTTTAAAGCAACATAATATATCATTTACAATACATTGGGGAAAAACAAGCGATTGGACATTTCCAAATTTAATAAATGAAATGTACGATGATGCCTCTATTAAAGAATGGAAGAACTTTCGTAATGGCTTATTGTCTCCAGAAATGGCAAAGGTGTTTTCTAACGATTTTTTAGAAACCATTGGCTTACACACAAAAGATATTGATAATACAGATGATTGGATTGTGTCTCTGTAATATATACTCTTACGCTTAGAGATATAAAAACCTTATTGTTTAATTATGTCATTAGGTTTTTATATTTTTAAAAAGACTTAAATATGCTTTAATCAATGAACCAAAACAATACAGGAGTTACTATGGCAATTAGTAATTCGCCATTAGACTACGATATGGCTTTAGTTTCTGTTAATACACAAGGAACTTTAGGCTCATTAAATACTCAAGTATTAAATGCGTATAACTATTCTAAAATAAAAGAACTAAGTAGTGTTTCTTTAAGTAAGGATATCATTTACTAGAACACAAAGGACTAAAACCAATACTATTTGTTGTTACTGTAGGCCAAAACAACACTAAAAACAGTTTAACTAACAACCTTATAAACGCTCTAGAGAATAGCACAAGTGTATTAGAAGGTAAACGTGTCTGGGTACCATTAATGGGTACTGGAGCTGGCGGTTTAAGTTTTAAAGAAAGTTATGAGATTACTGTAAACATATTACGTAAGTTTTCGTTTAACACCAATTTTGTTATCTCATTTCCTGAAAATAAGGAAGGAATTGCGTTTTATAATTCGTTAAGAGAACAAAATTATAATGACATATTTGGTAGTACAATTGATGATGGTTTAACTACAAAAGGAAGTTTTTTTGACAAAGAACCTACAAAGCCAGTAACGAAACAAACTACAAATAAGAAATTACCAACAGAACCGCCTAAACAAAAGAAACCAGAACGTTTAGAACCCGTTTTAAAAGAACTTTTACAGCGCAATTACTATTTAGCAGAATTTAACGATTTAAAAGAACAGAATATTAATAATTACCTGTTCTCTGGACTTTGGGAAAATAAAACCCATGATAAAGCAATAGAAAGGATAGTAAATACTGTAAAAATAGGAGATGTTTTGCTGTTACTTTATGGTACAGAAGAAGAAAACGCCAAAGTATTACAGATTTATGGAGTAGGTGTTGTAAAAGAAAATGAAAAAAATGGTAAGACGTTAAAAATAGTTTGGCATAAGTTTGATGCTAGATATTTAATAGATAGCGCTATAGAATTTGAACATTTTACCAGAATCTTGCCTAAGGACATTAAAAATATTCTGAAGAAATATTTGAAAATTATACCCAACTTTCAAGAAAAACTAAAGCAAGTAGATGCCGCTACATATCAAGCGCCAGAAAACAAATTAAAAGCAGAACAACCTAAAAAAACAACTAACATAACCACAATCGCAGGTTTAGTAAGCGATGTAGATTCTGGAGAGGATTATCTAGAAATAGATCAAGATGTTAACGCTTTTGCACGTGTAATTTCTGCTAAAAGTTTTATCCCACCATTGGCAATAGCATTATTAGGTAAATGGGGCTCTGGGAAAAGTTTCTTTATGCGAAAGTTAAAAGAACGTATACAAAGTTACTCTAACAACACAGAACAAGAAGTGTACTGTACAGGTATAGCACATGTGCATTTTAATGCATGGTCTTATGTAGATTCTAATTTATGGGCAGGAATTATCACCAAAATATTTGAAGGCTTACAAGAATACATTAGTAACCAAAGTAAAGCAGAAGCACAGAAAAAAGAAATAGAAAAAATACTTTTAGAACAACTAAGTTCTAGTAAACAACATTTTCAAGAATTAGAACAAAGAAAAACAGATATAAATAAGAAAATACAACGCTTAAAGGATAAAAAAATAGCTTCAGAAAATTTATTAGAGGCAAAAATAGAAGACATTAAAAAGAAATCAATTAAAAACCTATTTAAACAAATAGATCACAAATTTAATGTTAAGCAAAAAGTACAAGAGGCGCTCCAAGCCAACGATTCATTCAATCAATCTACAGAAGAATTTAGTAAAATAATACCCGAAAAATATTGGCAAAGCCCAGAAGAACTCTATACCAAATCTAAAACAACATTAACCTTTATAAAAACCTTTTTTGGGAAGTCGGTTTGGAAAAATAATTTGTTATGGTTAGCTGTAATTTTAATAATAGTAATAGGTGTTCCTATTTTTATGTTATTTACAGAATATAAAATTAGTGAGATTGACTTTGAAAAGATTTTTAGGTATAAGTATTGGGTTACCATATCTTTAATAGGCACGGCACTACTAAGAGCCTATAAAACAGCTAGGCACTTACACCCATTAATTGCATCGTTTTGGAAGCTAAAAGAAGCCTATGTGCTAGAAAAAGAAAATGCACTCTTTAAATTTAAGCAAGAAGAAAAAGCAATAACATTACAAATAGAAAATTATAAGCAAAACATACAACAACTTAATATTAAAATAGGGGAGGCCGAAGTACAGAAAAAAGATATAGAATACCGTTTAGATAATACACATACAACCGAAGCCTTATTTAAGTTTATAGAAAACCGCTCTACTAGCGACGATTATAAAAAGCATTTAGGCATAGTCTCTGTAATACGAAAAGACTTTGAAATTTTAAGCGATTTATTTACCGATCATAATACCGAGTTAAACGAAGTAAAAGCTAAAGAAACATACCAAACCTTTAGAAGTAAGTTTGAAAGGCCTCTAGAGCGCATTATCTTATATATAGATGATCTAGATCGTTGTACAGACGATCGTGTTATACAAGTGCTAGAAGCTGTAAACCTACTAATGGCTTATCCATTATTTGTAGTTGTAGTAGGTGTAGACCCGCGTTGGGTAAAAAATGCCTTAATTAAAAAGCACGAATTACAGTTTGGAGGCCATGGGGAAAGAGCAAAGCTAATAGAACGTATAGAACCCTCAGGATATTTAGAGAAAATATTTCAAATTCCATTCCATCTACAAGAAGCCACAGACGAGAATGTAAAATATATGCTTAAAACATTAGCAGAATCTAACCCAAGTTTAAAAATTGCTACAAAAGAAGGGCAAGAAAAAAATGGAGGAGATGTAAAAGAATCAAATTCAGAATCCTTAGCAAATACAGGAGACGTATTAAAAGACGTAAAGGCAGAGCATAGCAGTAATAAAGAAGTGAATATTGATGATGTAAGACCTCTAGAAACAAATGAAGAAGTTATAGCCTCACTAAAATTTGTAACTAAGGAAATAAAATTAATACAAGAATTTTCTAAAATACTAGGTGCAAACCCAAGAACTCTAAAACGATTTGTAAATATTTTTAGAATAATAAAAGCACATAAAGGATTTAACTATTCTGAAGAAGCTAAAGATGAAGAATTATTAGCCATTATCTTTTTAATAGCCTTACCTATAGGTAAATATAAATGCTTAGTTAAACCATTTGAAGCTTTTATAAACAGAGAAACAGATAGCAAAATTGATGGTAAGACATTACAAGATTTTTTAAATAAAACTCTAGATAATAATGATGAAAAAGAAGCTCAAAATAAAATACAGAATATATTTAACATTAATGCTAATCAACTCTTAAAGACAGATAAGAAAGTATTTAAAAAATATAGCAAGTTTATAAAGCGTTTTACATTTAATGGCGTTTAAGTTCTATTTTTAATAAAAATAAGTTGTAGTAGTATAAAAAAGAAAACTTCTCTATAAAAAAGAGAAGTTTTCATGAATTCAATATTAAATAATGGGAGCTATTAAAGCTATTCAATATTGAAAGTAGATTTTAAAAATTGTTCTAAACCAGTATCTATAGCATCGCTATGGTTAGCTCCAGCAATAATATTTACAGAAGCACCCTTACCATTTAAAAACTGAATTTCTTCAGTTGTTAATTTACCAACTTGTTCATCTCTATCACCCGCAACATAGGTTATTTTAGAGAGATCGCTAATATTAGCAAATTCGGTAATATATCTATTGTTACCCAAGCCAGCAGCTAAGCGACTCATATTTCGGTCTTCAACGTCATCTAAATTTTGTAGTTGAAAACTAGCATTTCCATTAGCATCGTAAGTATAACCTCCACCTTGACCTTGGCTAAAACCAGTCCAAAAAGCATCTTCTATGTTAAGTCTACCTACCATAATTAAGTAACCATCTGCAACACCAATGCCATGCTCTGCAATAAGCTCTTGAGTCATGAAAGCTCCAAAGGAAATTCCTAAAACATAAACTCTTTTATTGGGCAAATTTTTAAAAAAAGAAACTACTTTATTTAAGTTTACAATACTTTCAGCATCAAAAGCCTTAGCTTGTTCAAAAGTAATGTCAGATTGAGAAAATTGCTGTGGCATTAATGTTTGCGCTTGATGCACGTTTACATATAATACATTTTGAGTGTTAGTAGAAGTCCTTATTTCATTAATAATATCATCTTCTAGAGTCGTTACTGGGCCTCCTTGAGTATTTACAATTACAATATTACTTTCTGCATTACCGTGAAAAGTAGCAATATCTTCAATTTCTGCAAACTGCTGAGGTTCAATAATAACTGTACCTGTATTATCATCATCATTATTGCAACTATAAAAGGTTGTAATAGTTAGTGCTAGTAAGACTATAAATTTTAACTTTTTCATGAGCTTAATGTTCTTTTTAGTTTATTTTCCTTTTAAAAATGTAACGTGTAATGAATATACCTTTTCCATCTTTGCTTCCTGCATCGCTTTCAACTGCACTAGTAACAAATGCTAAATCCCAACCCTCTGCTAACATCGTTGTTAGTTTTGATGAAATTACAGCATCATTAGCAGCAATATTTTGAAATCTGATACCGCCAAGGTTATAAAAGTTTAAAAGTTTTGTTTCTTCAAAATCTTTAACTCTAATATCCTTTCTTTTAGACTTGTTTCTAGAATTATCTTCTTCAGTTTGGGTAGAAGTAAATTGTTTGTAATCTCTTTCGGCATTGGCAGATATTATACGGGAACGCCCTAAACCATTTGGTACAATAGACTCTACACTTGTAATAACTTTTACTTCAAACTGTTTAGTATTTGTAGTGTCTTGCGCATGGATTGTAAATAATGTTGCGATGGCAAATAAGCCTGCTAAAATTGTTTTTTTCATTGTTTTCGTTTTTTAATTATTAAAATTATACAATGCATTCTTGTAAGAAAGCATTGTGTTATAAGCAGTTGAATTTAGTTTCTGTATTTTTCCTTTTTTCTGAATACCATATTTATTCTGTACTTAGCATTACTTCCAAATACTTCTACATCATCTCCACCACCAACACCTAAAGTGCCTGCATTTGCGTTATATGCATCTACATATTCGTAGCCTAGTTGAGAAATAGCATTTAAAAGATCTGTTTGGTTTCTAATACGAAGTTTTTTTCTGTTTTGAAGTAACTCTTCAAGTTCTTCTAGCTTATCTTGATAAACAGATTTTTTGGAATCGATAGAGATGTCTATACCTCCTAAGAGTTTTGTGTTTTCTGAGGTAACAACTATATATTCCGGTAATTCGTTAATATTTACAGTGCTACTTTCTACAACCTTTAGTTCTTGGGCAATACCACCAAAAGTTGCTACTATTATAAATATGCTTGCTAAAATTGTTTTTTTCATTGCTTAATAATTATTTTATTATAAATTTTGTTGCTACTTTTTCTTTAATTTCATCATTTTTCATCCAGTACATATCTCCAGCTGGAGCAGCAGATAATGTTCTGAAATAAAAGTCTGGCCCTAGTTTTTTTCCTAAACACATAGTAAAGTATTCTATTTGATATTGGTGTGCTGGGTGGTCTTTAGGTAACTCATCTGCCGATATGCCTTCACCTCCCCAAGAATGTATACCTAGCTGGGCTCCTTTAGTTACAATACGTTCGTTACCAGCGCAAAATAAATCTACTCCACCAGAAGATATTTTACTATTTACCAATACCATAGTATTAAGTCCTGCCTCTCTTATTAGTCTTCCTGTATGCATATTAACAGCATCGTTTATAGAACCAGGGACATTTTGTAGAACAAGGGTTTTTACTTCTGGATGATTAAGTGTTAAATTCTTTATTTGCGGATAGGTTACTGTCCCTAATGTGCCATTTAAAAAAGCTTTATTCTCTTTAACTTCTATAGTACTATTACCAGCACCAGTTATAGCTTCATTACTTTTAAAAGCAATAGTTTCTACAGTCGCGTCTTTAGCATATTTAAGCTGTCCTTTAAACGATATATCTAATGTATCTAAATCATTAACAGTAGCAGTAAGCGTTCCAGTTGCTAAAGGATTATTAAAAAGATTAGCAGAAGCTTTATCATTATCATCTAAAGCAATTATATCTGCATCTATTAAAATAGCCGAAGTTTCAACTGTTTTTTGTTTATCCGTTTTAGATTGTTCAGTATAAATAGGAAGCGCATTTGTATCTACAAATTGTAATAATGTTTGTGTTTTGGCACCCTTTTTAAACATTGTAATTAATATTATTTGCTCTCCATCTTCCTCTGGGAAGAAAAAGTTAATAGGGTAAGCCTCACCATCAATAACCATTTTTGTGTTATCAATTATTTCCATTTGCCTTTTAACTTCATTATCAATATTAGCTATAGAAATCCCTTCACTTTCATCAAAGTTTGCCCAACACTTATTTTTATACCAATAGCCTGCCTTCTTTTCACATACTTCTAAAGAATTTACTTTATATGTTTTTGTTAAATCGCCTATTTTGTTTTGAGCATTACAGTTAAAAAATAACAGGCTAACAACAGCATATACTATAGGTTTTAATCTCATAACGATTGCTTTTTATGTTTTTTTATTAATTGATGAATAGAGTATAAACTTGTAATTATTAGAGAAGGAAGTATTATTATTAAATCTATTCTTATAAAAGTATTAGGAGCTATAGTTAGCCATTTAGAAATAAACCATTCCCAGATAAAAAAACTAGCCCAAATTAGGATTAGAAATACAATAACGTATTTTGAGTTTTTCATAACATTCTGTTCATCATTCTTTTTGATGCAGCAAATATTTACGAAATGAAATTGTTAACCAATAAAAAGCAATTGGTATAAGTTCGAATTTCTGAAATCCAAACAATGTAAGTAGTTTTAATAGTAATTTATTGCAGTTTTCAGGAATCCGAACTCCCTAAAATAACTGTAATATGTAAAGAATTAAGCACTTTTGTATTTAGAAGGTGTAGTACCTGTTACTTTTTTAAAAGCAGCATAAAAAGTACTTTTACTTTGGAAGCCAACATTCATACCAATACCTTCTATACTTAAATTATTTGCCAAATCACTTTGTATAAGTGTTATAGCTTTTTCAATTCTATATTTATTAATGTAGCTATTAAAGTTTAATTGGTATATACTATTTAATGCTGTAGATATTTTTCTAGGATGTACATTTAATTCATCTGCAATATCTATAATGGTAAGTTCTGGTTTTGTATATATTTCATACTTATTTACATGCAAGTCTAGTTTTTCTAGTAATTGTTTTAGTTCTTGTTTAGGCTCTTGTACTTTTTCTTTAACTTCAATAGCCTCCTCAATTGTTTTATCTGTTTTCATATCAAATAAGGACGAGACATTATGTTGTAAAATACCGCGTAAAGAAACCCAGTATAATAAAATAACGTTTATACTAGAAAAGATTAAGTATGTAAGTTTAAACTCGAAAAATATAGTAATAAAAATACCAACAGTTAAGTATACAACCCCTGTAATAACAAATAACCTTGCCCATTTTAACTCTTTAAACTCAATAGCAGAAAATTGATTATTAACTTCTTTAATATGTTTATTAATCCATTTTACTGTAATATAAGCAACCCACATAGAATATAATATGCCAAATAGCTGTAACAAATTATACCACAAAGAATCAACTATTTCTAGTTTGGTAGTAGTAGGTAAACAAAAAATGATAAGGTCTATAATAAATACAATTATTCCTGGATATAACAAATGGTATTTAATTTTCTGATGCGAAAACACAGAAATCTTTTGAATGTATATAAAGAACAATGGAAAAGCTAACCAAGCATTTTTAAAAGGTAAGAGTAATAATCTAGGGTAGTATTTTGTTAACTCAATGTCTTCTATAATACTAGGTAATAAATCTAAAGAATAAACAATAACAAATAAACCTAGATAAACACTAGACTTGCTTTTTTTTAAACCAATAAATACTAATAATGACCCTAAAATAATTCCTTGTATAAAACCAAGAGTATCTACAAGAGAAACAGCATTGTAATTTAAATCCAAATTAATAATTTATTTTTTTACAAAATAAAGAAAATAAACCAAGCTGCCTTTAAAATACTTAGCATAAATTTTAAATAGGTCTTGGCATTAAAAAATGATCTAATTTTAATTAAAAAATATAAGCAGGGACTAGTAATAATGTGGTATTGTATTTTTATGTTGTAGTATCGTTAAAAAAACTATGACTTTTTTTCTTGTTTATGTCGTTTAACAAAATTAATTTTGCCCCTGTAATGGAAAAAAAGCATAGCTATTTTAATGTTCTAGTATCATTTTTACTAGTTATTGGATTTCAATTTTTTGGAAACCAATCCATGCTTTATGCAGCATCTTCCAGTTCTACAGTACTAGTTGACACTATAGAATCTAATGTTTCTTTAGAAATTCAAAAAGATCAAGTTGATAGTTCAATAAGTACAACACAACAGTTACTTGTTGAAATAGAAGAAGAAGTCTTAGAGGAAAGAAAAGGTGTAAAGATACGTACACACAATGCTGTGTTCCATACATTTTATACAGCTTTTCTAGAGCTTTTATTCTGCATTTATAATAAAGAAATGCATTCTTTTGAGGCAAGTAAACTAGTCTCATCTATTCCCTTATACTTACAACACGAAGTTTTCAGGTTATGATTGTATTACTAAGATGGGGTAACCTGCCTTAGTTAAATTTTTACTTTTTAATTGTTCACTTAAACAATAATATGTCTTTTGTGTACAATATTCATTTTACAATTATAATATATTCACAATACAACCCTAATGAAAACATTCATTTTGTTTTTGGTTGCTAGTATAACATTAACTAGTTGCAACCATCATAAAAAAGAACACAAAGAAACCATAAAACATATAGTAACAAGTCCTGTAAAAATGGACACATTAATAACAAAAGATTATGTATGCCAAATCCATTCTATTAAACATATAGAATTAAGAGCTTTAGAAAAAGGCTACCTCCAAAACATCTCGGTAGATGAAGGACAATTTGTTAAAAAAGGACAATCAATGTTTAAAATTATGCCTAATGTTTATGAAGCCGAATTAAAGAAGGCAGAAGCCGAAGCAGATGTAGCCAATATTGAGTATAAAAACACCAAATTATTAGCAGATAGTAATGTTGTTTCCCCTAATGAATTAGCAATGTCTAAAGCCAAATACAATAAAGCAAATGCAGAAGTAGCTATGGCAAAAACACATTTAGGGTTTACCAATGTTAAAGCGCCATTTGATGGTATAATGGATCATTTACACGTTAGAGAAGGTAGTTTATTAGATGAAGGAGAGTTGCTAACAACATTGTCTGATAATAGTAAAATGTGGGTATATTTTAATGTGCCAGAAGCCGAGTATTTAGATTATGTAATGAATGGTCAACAAGAGGATAATAAAGAAGTAAGTCTTTTAATGGCTAATAATAGAGAATTTAACCAAAAAGGAATTGTTGAAACAATTGAAGGAGAATTTAACAACGAAACAGGAAACATTGCTTTTAGAGCAACATTTCCAAACCCAGATAAAATACTAAGACACGGTGAAACAGGCAGTGTTTTAATGGAGGTGCCTTTAAAAGATGTGCTTATTATACCACAAAAAGCAACTTTTGAAGTATTAAACAAAAAATTTGTTTATGTATTAGACCAAAACAATAGCATACAACAAAGAGAAGTAGTTATAGGAGCAGAATTGCCACACCTTTTTATTATAGAAAAAGGACTTTCAGAAAATGACAAAGTATTGTTAGAAGGGTTAAGATTGGTAAAAGAAGGGGAGCAAATAGATTATGAATTTGTTAATCCTAAAAAAGCGATATCTAATCTAGAACTCTACGCAGAGTAGTCCACCCCTAAAAATCAAGACAAATGTTTAGTAATTTTATAAAAAGGCCAGTATTGGCCATAGTAATCTCTGTTATTATTATAATTACAGGGTTACTATCCATAAATAAACTACCAACCTCACAATTTCCACAAATTGCACCAACTACCGTAAATATTTTTATTGCATATCCAGGAGCGAGTGCAGATGTACTTGTAAAATCGACTTTAATTCCATTAGAAACGTCTATTAATGGAGTACAAGGTATGCGTTACATAGCTTCTGATGCAACTAGCGCTGGAGAAGGAACATTAAGAATTATTTTTGAACCAGGAACAGACCCAAACCAAGCAGTAGTAAGAGTAAAGACTCGTGTAGATCAAGTCATGCCATTATTACCGCCTTTGGTTCAACGAGAAGGTGTAATTATTACGCCAGTACAACCAAGTATGTTAATGTATGTAAACCTGTATAGTGATGATGCTAAACAGAACGATGAGAAATTTCTATACAATTATGCATACACGAAAATTGTACCAGAAATACAGCGAATTAATGGTATTGCAAGTGCTAAAATTCTAGGAAGTCGTAAATACGCCATGCGAGTTTGGTTAAAACCAGATAGAATGCGTGCCTATAATATTTCTGCAGAAGAAGTGTTAGAAGCTATGGATGAGCAAAGCCTTATTGCTCGTCCAGGTAGATTAGGAAGAAGTTCTGGAAAAGAAGCACAATCTTTAGAGTATGTATTAACCTACGAAGGGAGATTTAATGAAGCAGACCAGTACAAGAATATAGTTATAAAAGCCAATGAAGAAGGCGAAATTTTAAAATTAGGAGATATTGCAGATGTAGAATTAGGAAGCGAGTTTTTCGATATCTATTCTAACCTAGATGGCAAGCCATCTGCATCCATTGTATTAAAACAAACCTTTGGTAGTAATGCAAGTGATGTTATAGACAATGTAAAAGACAAACTAAAAGAATTGGAAGCCTATCTTCCTCCAGGAGTAGATTATAAAATAAGCTATGATGTATCTAATTTTTTAGATGCTTCTATAGAGCAGGTAATGCATACTTTACGAGATGCTTTTATTTTAGTGGCTATTGTAGTCTTTTTGTTCCTAGGCGATTGGAGGTCTACTTTAATTCCAATTATAGCAGTTCCAGTATCATTAATAGGTGCATTTTTTGTTATGCAATTATTTGGTTTATCTATAAACCTTATCACCCTGTTTGCACTTGTACTTGCTATAGGTATTGTAGTAGATGATGCTATTGTAGTTGTAGAAGCAGTACATGCAAAAATGGAAGAAGAGCATTTAAAACCATACGAAGCAGTAAAAAGTGTTATTAGCGAGATAGGTGGTGCCATTATAGCCATTACTTTGGTTATGGTAGCTGTTTTTATTCCAATTTCTTTTATGACTGGGCCTGTAGGTGTGTTTTACAGACAATTCTCTATTACAATGGCAGGTTCTATTATCATTTCGGCAGTTGTAGCATTAACACTTACCCCTGTGTTATGTGCAATGATATTAAAGAATAATCATGGTAAAGCAAGAAAAAAATCTCCAATAAACCGCTTTATTGATTGGTTTAATACAAGATTTGATAAGTTAACAGGAAGGTATGTTAATATCCTAAAATTAATAGTAAACCGAAGAATATTAACCTTTGGAATTTTAATTGCATTTTGTGTAGGAATATTTGTTACAAATAAGGTTTTGCCTGCTGGATTTATACCTAATGAAGACCAAGGAACAATATATGCTATAATACAAACACCACCAGGAGCTACCTTAGAGCGAACCAATGAAGTTTCTAGAAAATTACAGAAGCTATGTGAAGAAATGGACGATATAGCATCTGTATCTTCGTTAGCAGGATATGAAATAATGACCGAAGGTCGAGGCTCTAACGCAGGAACCTGTTTAATAAACCTAAAACCATGGTCAGAAAGAGAACACTCTGTACATGAAATTATGGAAACGTTAGAAGCGTCTAGTAAAGATTTAGGAGCAGTAATTGAGTATTTTGAACCGCCTGCTGTACCTGGTTTTGGATCTTCTGGTGGCTTCTCAATGCGACTATTAGATAAAACAGATAATACAGATTACCATGAGTTCGAGACCATAAATAATAACTTTATGGATGCGCTTAGAACACGTAAAGAACTTACAGGCTTATTTACTTTTTTTGCAGCTAATTATCCACAATACGAATTAGTTATAAATAATAAAGCAGCAATGCAAAAAGGCGTCTCTGTTGGAGCTGCTGTAGAGAATCTTAATATTTTAATTGGTAGTACATACGAACAAGGATTTATTAAGTATGGCCGTTTCTTTAAAGTGTATACCCAAGCAGCTCCAGAGTATCGTAGACTACCATCAGATTTAGAGAAACTTTATGTAAAAAATGAAACAGGAGATATGGTGCCATATTCTGCCTTTATGACCTTAAAGAAAAAATTGGGACCTAACGAGATAACACGATACAATTTATATAATTCTGCGGCTATAAGAGGCTTACCAGCTAAAGGTTATACAAGTGGAGATGCTATTGCAGCAATAAAGGAAGTTGCAAAAGAAACCCTTCCTAGAGGGTACGATATTGCGTGGGAAGGCCTGTCGTACGATGAAGCAGGTAGAGGAAACGAATCCTTTTACATTTTTGCGGTGGTACTTGTATTTGTATACCTTGTACTAGCTGCACAATATGAAAGTTTCTTGTTACCCTTAGCCGTTATCTTATCCTTACCAGTTGGAATTTTTGGTTCGTTTTTATTGTTAAAAGTTATGGGATTAGCCAACGATGTCTATGCTCAAATTGGATTAATTATGTTGGTTGGACTTCTTGGCAAAAATGCCGTACTTATTGTAGAATTTGCTGTACAAAGGCGAAGGGAAGGCATCGGTATTTTAAAAGCAGCAATAGAAGGAGCAAAGATGCGTTTTCGTCCAATTTTAATGACTTCGTTTGCTTTTATTGCAGGCTTAATACCTCTTGTAATAGCTACAGGAGCTGGAGCTATTGGAAATAGAACCATTGGAGGCTCTGCAATGGGCGGAATGCTTATAGGGACAATAATTGGCGTATTGGTTATTCCTGGATTATACTACATTTTCGCAAAAATGGCAGATGGCAAAGGGCTAATTAAAAACGAAGCAGATGAACCCATCTCAGAAGAATTTATAAGAGCTTCCGAAGAGAAAAATACAATTAAAACACAATTGAGAGAGTTAAGAAAACGCATATCAAAATTAACCTCAAGTAATAAAAATAACAAAAAATGAAGATAACGATGAAATTTAAATCTATAGCAATACTTCTCCTTTTGTTAACTGTAGGAATTCAATCGTGTGTACCAGCAAGGCAGGTTAGGGCGGTTAATAAAAAACTACCACAGGAATATAATAATGCTGTAAAAGACACCTTTAATAGTGCCTCTATAGCTTGGAGAGCATTTTTTGCAGAGCCAGAATTAAATGCATTAATAGATTCTGCATTAGTAAATAACCAAGAATTAAATATTTTATTGCAAAAGGTAGCAATAGCTAATAATGAAATAAAAGCAAGAAAAGGAGAGTACCTTCCTTTTGTAAATTATAGAGCAGGTGCCGAGGTTGATAAAGTAGGGAAGTATACCAGAAACGGAGCAATAGAAACTAATCTTCCTGTAAAGGATAACAAAATGTTTCCAGAACCCTTTACCAATTATTCTGCGGGTTTAGTAGCAACTTGGGAGCTTGATGTTTGGAAAAAGCTTCGCAACTCTAAAAAAGCGGCTGTTATGGAATACCTTTCTACGGTAGAAGGGAAGCACTTTATGGAAACCAATTTAATTGCAGAAATAGCTAATGCTTATTACGAACTTGTTGCGTTAGATAATCAATTAGTAATTATCAATCAAAATTTAGAAATACAACAGAAAGCATTAAAAATTGTTAAACTCCAAAAGGAAGCAGCTAGAACTACAGAATTAGCAGTAAAACGTTTTGAAGCTGAGGTATTAAAAAATCAAAGTGAAAAATACGACATTAAGCAACAGATTATTGAGGTTGAAAACCAGATTAATTTTTTAATAGGAAAACAACCAGCTACAGTTGTAAGGCATTCTACTAATTTTTTAGAAAGGTCTATAGATACAGTAATGACAGGGATACCATCTCAATTATTAGGGAATCGCCCAGATATTCGTAAAGCAGAATACGAGCTAGCTGCTGCCAAACTAGATGTTAAAGTTGCCAGGGCTAAATTTTATCCCTCATTTGGCTTAAAAGCTGGTATAGGATTAGAAGCATTTAAACCAAAATATTTAGTATCTGGAGCAGAATCTTTATTATATAATTTAGGCGGAGACATTGTAGGACCTTTAATTAATAGAAATGCAATTAAAGCAGAATATAATACAGCTAATGCAAAACAACTTGCAACTGTTTACGAATATGAAAAAGCTATTTTAAATGGTTATATTGAAGTTGCTAATGAACTTTCTAATATTGAAAACCTTAAAAAAAGTTACGTGTTTAAAAGTAAAGAGGTTGAAGCTTTAACCAAATCTATAGAAATCTCAAATAAATTATACCAATCTGCCAGAGCAGATTATATGGAGGTATTATTAACGCAAAGAGATGCACTAGAATCTAAAATTAAGCTTGTAGATATTAAAAAAGAACAATTATTGGCTCGTATTAATGTGTATAGAGCCTTAGGTGGCGGTTGGAGATAAGCTTATAGCTAGACGTTAGTATATAATATAAAAAGGTTCATTTATACAAGTGAACCTTTTTATGTATAAAATACTGTAAGTGGTTTTTTCGTTATAAATCTGTACTTATAGCATTGTTATGCTTAATTCTACTATTATGTTTATTAGTAAAAAATAAAAAAAGCTTAGCTATATGGCTTTGATAAAATCTATTAAGTTTTGGTCTCTTGTTAATTTTAGTTTTTTACGGAGACTATGCCTGTAGTTATTAACACTTACTATTGCTATATTTAATTGAAGGCTTATTTGCTTAGAAGTGTGCCCCAAACGTATTAATGTTGCTATCCTTTTTTCTTTTTGAGTTAAGTTTGGGTATTGTTTTGTTAGTTGTTCATAGAACGAATCATTACCATCTTCTACATTTAAGTAAAGTTGAGATTTTTCTTTGTTTCTTTTTATGTCATTATTAATAGATATAATAAGATTTTTAATTGCATCGTTTTTATTATGGATATTGGTATCTATTATTTGTAATTTAATTTTTTCTAGCAAATCATTCTTCTCTGTTATGTGTATAGCAAAATCTGTAAGTTGTTTTTGCTTACTACTAACTTCAAAATTAAGTTTTTCTTGTTTTAATTCTTCTACTATTTTTTCAGCATGCCATCTTTCTTTATTAAGACGGTTAATTTTTTTATAACGAAATAAAGAAAAAATGGAGAAGAGAAGTATTGTAGTAAAAATTAATATAGTTAGAATATTATTTTTTGATTTTATTTGGTTTCTTTCTTCTAAAGAAGCTAGCATTCGTTTATGCTCAGCAATTTCATTTTCTACAAACCTATGCTCAAAAGAATGTTTTAATGATTCTATATTATAAATATTATTCCTGTTTTGAAATTCTTCTTTAAGAGCTATATGTTTTTTGTAAGCAATTAATTCTTCTTTATCTTTATGTAATAGATTATAGATTTTTGATTTTAACAAAAAAACATCTTTTAAATTATTGTCAGTTGGTAAATTAACTATTTGACTTATTAATTCTAAAGCTTTATTAGGTTGTTTGCTTTGATAATACAGATTAGCTTTCTCGAAAAGCACATCTATATATAAATCTTTACGAAATCCTTTTTTAGATATATCTTCTGCATATTCAAGTTGTTTTAAGGCGGTTTCATAATTTTTGTTTTCTATATCAATCTTTGCTAAATACAAGTGGGCTTCAATATCATTTCCTTCTCGTTTAGAAAAAGTTGAATTAATAACTGTCTGAAAAAGACTTTTTGCCTTAGTGTATTCCTTTTTATTGTAATGTAAAATTGCAGTATTATGTATTAACATTAGTTCACCATTTTTGTCGCCTAATGCTTTAGATTTTTCTTTAGCAATTTCCATATACTTAAAGGCATCATTATGATTGTTAATTTCACTGTATACACAGGCTATAGAACTGTAGGCATGCACCTCTTCTTTTAAATACTTAGTATTTTTTGTTAGTTTAATTATTTTGTCTAGATAGTTTAAGGCATTCTCATAGTTTTCTAATTCCAAATTGTAAAAGGCAATATTATTTAGGTTTCTTATTTTTAATGGAAAAATACTATCTGTTTTACTAAAACTATTTTCTGTTATTAAATTGTATTTTAAAGTTTTTAAAAAGTCACCCTTTTCGTAAAAATAAGTAGCTTTTTCATAGAAGGCATAACCTTCTAAGTAATTATCATTTAGTTGTTTTGCTATTTTTATTGCGTTGTTAAAATTTCTTATTGCTAAAGTATCTTGCCCAACTTTATTATTAATGTGTGCATATAATAAATTAACATTATACATGCCCTTTTTTAGTTTTAGCGAGTCGCTAATTATTTTAAGTTTTTCTGTATATACCTTTGTGCTATCTAAGTTTTTATCTTTAAAAAAATTAGCAAGCATAGTCAATGAAGAAACTTTTTCTGTAGGCGTTTTAGAGTTTGCTAAATTAGTATATAAGAGGCCAATGTCTTGGCTTTGAGAAATAGAGGTATTACAGTACAAACAAAAAAATAATAAGTATGTTACTTTTTGTAAACTCATAATAAAAACAACTTAGGTTTGTTGTAAAAATAACTATAAAAGAGCTATTTGTAATTTTAAATTTATAAAAACAACTAGTTATGTAAGTTTTTATGCAGTTTAGGTGAATTCTTCTAAGTTTAATATTGGCGTATTACAACAAATATAAGCTTACCTAAATACAATATTTAATATTTTTTATTCGGCATTAAAATACAATTTAATTTAATAATATGAGTTTTTTGTGATCTATAAGTGAGTTTTTAGTGAGTGTAACAGGTTGAAATAGTGATATATATCATGATTTCAGAAAGGCACTGAATTTAATTTTGAGATATAATTTTAAAACTCAAAATATTATGAAAAAAGTAATTTTAGTATTAGCAATTTTAGTATTAGTATTTGGATGTAGTAAAGAAGATCTATATGATTATCAAGAAGACATTACAAGTCAAACATTAGAAGATAACAGTAGTATGTTTGCCAGAACTTTTGGTCTTGGTAGCGGTGTGGTAACAGGTTATAATATGCGTTGGAGGAATACGCCAAGTATTACAAAAACAAATGTTGCAAGTTTAATGGATAGTTTAAAAACTGGAGTATTTAGGTATCCAGGGGGCACAGTTACCCATAAATGGAACTGGAAAAATGGATATATAACAGGTGGAGCAGCGGCAACAGATTTCGTTCATAAAATTGAGGATGTCAAAAGAGTTGTAGATACTACAAAGGCAAAAGTGTCTTTTGTTTTAGATGTTGTTAACAGTTCTCTTAAAGACCAAATAGAAATGATAAAAGCTGCAAAAGTACCCGTTAGTTACATTGAATTAGGAAATGAATTATATGCGCCAGATTATACAACAGAATTTCCTACAGGAAAAGCATATGCAGATACAATTAATTCATGGGTTCCAGAGTTACGAAAAGAATTTTCTGGTGTAAAAATTGGAGCAGTATTAATTGCTAGAACAACAAACAAAGATAGGTCTAAAACATGGAATAATGATGTAACAAAAAATATAACAAAGCCTGTAGATGCTCATATTTATCATGTTTATATAGCTAAAGACGAAAGTGTAGCAGATAGAATAACCAGATTGGCTAGTAAATTTGTTTCAGATAGTTCCGTAGAAACTTGGATCACAGAGTATGGCGATAAAGGACAGACGGTAAGTAAAACATTTGATTTGGCTAAAAAACTTACAGCCTCCCCTTATAATGCAAAATTAATGCTTAATCATTGTATTATAGCTGTAAGTGGGAACTTTACTAAAATAAAGAAAACAACTTCAAACGCTAATAAATATACCTTTACAGATGAAGGAATTGCTTTCTTAGACAAGTTCAATCCGTATGTGTCTGCTTTACCATACCAAGAAACATTTGAAGATTATTCGGGAACGTATAATTTAAAAAATACAGGTATTAGAACTTTTAAACATTCTAATCAAACATTACCAGCTAATAAACTAATAGCTTTTGAAGAAAATGCTGGTAAGTATACAAGTGTAAGCGATGTAACGGCTACTTCTAATAAAGGAATAACAATCTCTCATGATTTAGGATCATCAACAACTGAAACAAAAGTTTTAGATAATATATTGGTTTCTCCGCTAATAGTTGCAAAAGATAAAACGAGTTTAACATTACAAGTTGATGCAGCTTACAATTATGAAGATGAAAATAATGCCAAAGTAACTTATTATTGGTCAACCACTTATAAAGGAGAAAGTACATTCGATTCTAGTAAATGGACTGAGTTAGGAGACAATACAGTTTCAGGTATGGGAGATGATTATGCAGAAGAGGTTTTTAAACGAAATAGTTTTAATATTAATAATTCAGGAAATAACAATATATATATAGCTATTAGAGTAAACCAGACACTAAACTCTACTAATTATAGAACACAATGGCGTTTTGATAATATAAAAGTTTCTAGTAATTAAACTGTAATAAAAACTTTAGGTAATACAAACCATTGTTATTAATTAACTAGATAACGTTAAAGCAAAGCTTATAAGTATCAATTATATACTTGTAAGCTTTGATAAAAGAAAAGTGATATTTTGGTGATTGATTACTCGTTTTAATAATGAATAAGTGATTTTTTAATGATTAATTATTAAAACCAGATTTTAATCTTTAGCTAATATTGTATTAGCTAAAAACATCAAAAAAATATAATAGACTTTACTTTCTTTTGCTCGGTTTTTTATTGCAAGTATACTTTTTAAAGAATCTAAGTGTTTGTAGCGCCAATGCGAAATAAACACAATAATACTTTTAGTGTTTTAAGCGTGTAACGTGTGGAGTTAATATAATAAATACATGTAAGTAAAATATTAAAAAACGAAATATGTTTAAGACATAATTATATGTCATTAAACCATTAATCTACCTTATTTAATATAAACACAAAACAAAAAATATGAAAACAATTATAAATTTAAGAGCGAGTGTTGCATTACTCTTATTAGCACTATTTGCTGGAATTGAAATTAGCTCTGCTCAAGTAGAAGAATCTGATTGGTCTTTTTCTAAAACTCAAAAAATTAATGACAAGGCAGAAAATTTAATTAATGCCGCATTACCTACGGATTATTCTGTTTGGCAAATTTCTATAGCAAATTTTAAAAGTAAATTGCAAGAGACTAATGAGCCACAAGAAATAAAAATTCCTTCACCAGAAGGTAAATTTGAAACCTATATTATAATACCATCTAAAGTTGTAGCAAATGAAGTTGCACATTTATACACCATAAAAACATTTAGAGGGTATAAAAAAGGAGAGCCAAGTACTTTAATAGCTTGCGATGTTAGTGATGCTGGTTTTCGAGCCTCTATCTTTACAGCCAATAATTCTTATTTTATAGAGCCACTTTATAAACATTCATCAGAAACAGTAATAGCTTTTTATAAAAAAAATGCAGCTACAAGTGTGTTTAATTGTATGACCACTAGTATTGCTTCAAAACTGAATAAACAAATTAAAAATATAGATACTGCTAAATCACCATCCACTAAAAGAACATATCGTTTAGCAATACTTGCAGCAAATAGCTATAGGTTGCAATTTGGAGGTAATCCATATAATCCTGTAAATGTATTAAATGCTTTAGCAGCAGGAACTAATATGATTAATGTAATTTATTTAAGAGATTTTGGAGTAGAATTTTCTCTTGTTAGTGATAATGCATTAATACAACAGGATAACGACTCAGACAACTTAACAAATAAACTTAACGACGCTATTGGTGTTAATGCTTACGATGTTGGACACATGGTTTTATGGGGAGCTGAAAATGGTTTAGCGGGCCTTCAAGTAGTTTGCGGAAACGACAAAGGGAATGGGTTTTCATCATCTAGTATGGGGGTTGCGACATTATGGGTCGATTATGTAGCGCATGAAGTTGGTCATCAATTTGGATCAGAACATAACCAGTCTGGCTGCAACAGTGTGCAGAATTATAGATACGAACCAGGAGAAGGATCATCAATAATGGCTTATGCAAATGTTTGTCAAGGTAATGAACAATATGCACAAAACTCAGATCCCTTTTTTCATTATGCTTCAATAGCACAAATAATAGCAGAATTGCCAAATTTTAATTGTTCAGTTAATGATGCTGGAGGCAATGCTAATAATCCTGTTGCAAATGCTCAAGCAGATTTTACAATTCCAATGCAAACACCTTTTATTGTTGTTGGAAGCGGTAATGATAATAACGACCCAGCTAACAATTTAACTTACCATTGGGTACAATACGATGGTAGCGGACTATTAGTTAATAATTCTCCTTCTTGTAATGTTAACAATAATGCATTATTTCGTTTTCGTTCTGCGACAACAGATAATTACCGTAGCTTGCCTCAATATAGTGATGTTTTAGCTGGAAATAATAATCAACAATGGGAACTGCTACCATGTACCACGAGAGACATAAATTTTTCACTTACAGTTAGAGATAATAATTCTACATTTGGAAGATTGGCAGAAGATAGAACAGTTGTTACGGTTGCAAACACAGGCCCTTTTGAGGTTACTAGCCCCAATGGAGGAGAAATATTTTCAGGAAACGATACGCATACAGTAACATGGACGGTTAACCAAACCAATACACATTGTGCTAATGTAGATATTTTAATTTCAACAGATGGTGGTAATACTTATTCTGTTGTTTCAAACGCTACCGCTAATGATGGTGCAGAAAGTATTACTATTCCAAATACTATAACAACTAATGCACGAGTTTTGGTTCGTTGCGATGTTAATGGTGGGTTTAGAGCAGCTTCTACTTTTTACGATGTATCTAACTTTAATTTTGAAATTCAAGAAACTTTAAGTGTTGGTGAATTTTCTTTATTTAATATTAACGTTTTTCCAAATCCTGCATCAAACGCTTTATATATTAATTTAAGTGATAATAAATCTTTCGATTATAAGTTATACAGTGTTAATGGCAGATTAATATATAATGACGAGATTAACAAATCTACAGTTTTAAATACCTCTAGTTTAGCTAATGGGTTATATTTTCTTCAAATCAGAGATGTAATAACAAATAGACAAGCAGTTAAAAAAATTATTATAAGTCATTGATAAGTAATAAAAAATAACTTTAATATTAGCGTGTTTTATCTACAGTTGAACTACTATAATAACTAAAGAAACAATATTTTAATATTAAAGTATATAAACAAAAAAGCATCCTACTGTGCGATGGATGCTTTTTAATATGCTTTGAATAAACTCCCTACAATTTATTCAGTTACAAAGTAATAACTTAATAATGAAAAAGTAGTAAGGATTTTCATTAGTATTAGTAAGGGAATACATTAAAATAATCTAAATCCTGTTTTCCGAATAGTCTATTTATAAAGCAGCATGTATGTCATTCCTGTTAAAGAAAAAGCACCGTACTATTATTCAGGTGCTTTTTAGTACTATTGCTTCTTACGTTGAAGAAACTTACAATATTGTATAATTATAACACAACTGAGGGTTAAAATTCTCTATGAGATACCTACTTATTTTAGATTATGTGATAATGCTTTTTAATTTTCTTTATTATTATATGAAGTGAAATAATTAGGTATAGGAGATTATAGTATGTCGTTCTAAGTATTTTTTATCAAGTATTTATCTTAGATGACACTAAAGCTATAGAAGGTTTTGAATGTTTTAAAGTAATTGTTGCAGTTAAAGAACAATCTGATACTAATGATGAAGTAAGCCAAGATATACCTGCTGTTTTAAAAGAAGCGATACTTAATACTGAGACAGAATATATAATGTATGTTACAGATAAAATTAAAAATAGTTATCATCCTGTAATAAAGTATAAATCTGTTTTGGGTAGATATTATCCTATTATAAATCATCGAAACAGAGAATAATATTAGAGGTGCTCAGATAAACTACAATTTAACAAGATTAGAGTTAAAATAAGTTTAACCTTTAAAGTTATATTTTTTTAATTTTTAGTAGTATGAATATGTAGTTAAATAATATACTTCTGACATCTACATTGGTACTTAAAAAACAAAGCCTTGTAAATCAAAAGATTACAAGGCTTTTCGCGGAGAAAGAGGGATTCGAACCCCCGGAGGTGTGACCCTCAACAGTTTTCAAGACTGCCGCATTCGACCACTCTGCCATTTCTCCTTGAGCGTCTCATCAGGTATTCCCTGATTGCGGGTGCAAATATAAGACCCTTTTTAGATTAAAAAAAATAAAAAAAGTATTTTTTTTAAAATTTTTAATCCAGTATTGCTATTGGTTTCATGTCTTCATTAACAGCAACAAATGTAAAGAACCCAGTAACAGATAGTTCACGAGATTTATCGTACATTTTCTCCATAAAAATATCCACTTTAACCACACAACTTGTACGGCCCACTTTATTTATTGTAGCCACTAGTTCTACAATAGTGCCTTCAGGAATGGGTTTTGTAAAGTCAATTTTATCGGTAGAGATGGTAACCACTTTCTTTCGGCTAAAACGTGTAGCACAAATAAATGAGGCTTCATCCATCATATGTAATGCGGTACCACCAAAAAGGGTGTTGTAGTGGTTTGTAGTGTTGGGGAAAATAGCTTTAAAAATTCTGGTTTCCGAAGCTTTAATTAATTCATCAGTTAGTTTCATAATAGTAGTATTACTTTTTATTATAACAGCAAGGTCTGTTATGTAAATGTCAAATAGTATTTTTGTGTAAAGATAAACCGTATTTAATGAATATTATAGATAAATTACAGTGGCGTTACGCAACAAAAAGTTTTGATGCTACAAAACTAATTTCAGGCGCTAAGTTAAACACTATATATGAGGCCTTTAACCTTACAGCAACCTCTTATGGACTACAACCCTTAAAATTAGTTGTAGTTAGCAATAAACCATTACAAGATAAATTAGTACGTGTTTCTATGAACCAACAACAAGTGGCACAAGCCTCTCATGTATTAGTGTTTTGTATAGAAACCACAGTAGATAAAGCCTATATAGAAAACTATTTTAATCGTGTAAAAAGCATACGCCACACACCAGACGAAATTTTAGCGGGGTTTAAAGATTTTTTAATTCATGATTTTGAAACTAAGCCAAAAGAAGCCATAGCACTTTGGGCTACAAAACAAGCCTATTTAGCAATGGGAAACCTATTAACGGTTTGTGCGATAGAAGGGATCGATGCTTGCCCAATGGAAGGATTTGAGCCTTCTAAATATGATGATATGCTAGCCTTAAAAGCTAAAGGCTTACAATCTGTATTAGTAATGCCAATAGGTTACCGTGCTGATAATGATATGTTTGCAGGATTTAAAAAGGTGAGAAAACCATTACAAGACTCTATTATTGTAATGTAACACAATATAATGGCAAGATTTTTGTTATTTAGATAAAAGTTTTATTATTGTAGTATTAATCTGAAGGAGTTTATGAAAAAATTAATTGTAATATTAACATTATGTTTCGCAGTACAAGGCTTTGCACAGTATGATGAAGAGGAAGTATCTAACCTAAATTGGTTAACAGATATAGAAGAAGCAAAACAAGAAGCAAAGGCATCTAAAAAGCCAATATTACTATTTTTTACAGGAAGCGATTGGTGTCCACCATGTAAATCTTTAAAAAAGGATTTCTTTAACTCTGAAGCCTTTGAAAAAAAATCGAAAGACTTTGTGTTGGTAATGGTAGATATACCAAGACGAACAGATATTATTACACCAGAACAGCGTAAAAAAAATAACATATTAGTTAGCAAATACAATAAAAAAGGAAGCTACCCCAATTTAGTAGCCTTAAACGGAAGCTTAAACGTCATTGGAGAACTCTCTGGCTATACTTTTTTACGAGAGACCGATACGCACTTTAATTTTATAGATTCAGTTTTAGAGAATTATTAAAGTTGTTTTAAATAGAAACTGAAGTCGAAATTGAAAAAATAAATCGAAATGTCAGTTCGAGTGATTCCGAAGTATGAGGAATCGTATCGAGAACTATTTTGTTCTAAAGTGTATGTTCTCGATACAAATTTTACTCTTTTTCAATCGTAAAATCCACTCGAATTGACGAATTTCATTAAAAAACATAACACTCAAGCCTTAATAAAAACATTAAAAAGCCTGTAAAACTTAGTGTCTACAGGCTTTTTTAATTGACTAATTTCTGTTAGTTTTGACGTTGAAACTATAAAAGATATACAATGCCTGGATTTGAACGCTTTGGAGACCAAGAACGAAAAGAAGTACAAGATGTATTAGATAACGGCGTATTGATGCGCTATGGGTTTGATGGTATGCGAAATGGCCATTGGAAAGCAAAATCTTTAGAGCAAGAGTTACAACGTACCTTTAATACAAAACACGCGCAATTAGTATCTAGTGGAACAGCAGCCGTATCTGTAGCCTTAGCAGCAGCAGGAGTAGGAGCAGGAGATGAAGTTATTATGCCAACCTTTACATTTGTAGCTAGTTTTGAAGCCATAACCATGCTTGGTGCTATACCTGTTTTAGTAGATATAGACGCTACATTAACATTAGACCCGAAAGCAGTAGAAGCCGCTATTACCCCAAAAACAAAAGCAGTAATGGTAGTACATATGTGTGGAAGTATGGGTAATATGGATGCATTGCAAACAATTTGTAATGCACATAACTTGTTATTGTTAGAAGATGCTTGCCAAGCTATAGGCGGAACCTATAACAATAAAGCTTTAGGAAGTATAGGCGATTTAGGATGTTTCTCTTTCGATTTTGTTAAAACAGTAACCTGTGGAGAAGGAGGAGTCGTTATTACAAACAATGCAGAATATTATACAAACTCTGACCATTATAGCGATCATGGACATGACCATGAGGGGAACGATAGAGGAGCAGAAACACACCCGTTTTTAGGTTATAATTTTAGAATATCGGAATTACATGCCGCAGTAGGTTTAGCACAAATAAAACGTTTACCAGAGTTTTTAGCTGTACAAAAACAAAACTATACCATTTTACGAGACGCGTTATCGCAAATACCAGAAGTGACGTTTAGAACTGTACCAGAAGGAGGAGAGGAGAGCTATGCGTTTTTAAATTTCTTTTTACCAGATTTAGAATCGGCAAGAAAAGCATCAAAAGGCTTTAAAGAGCAAGGCGTAGATGTTTGTTTTCATTATTACGATAATAATTGGCATTATGTGCGTAGATGGGAGCATTTAAAAAATGCAAAATCGCTATATCCAATGAGTGCAGATATTAAAAAAGGATTAGAAGAACTTTCTAATAAAACCTTTACACAATCCGATCATTACATTGGGCGCAACATTTCGGCATTAATAAAACTATCTTGGACCGAAGAGGAAGTTAATGCAAGAGCTGCTAAAATGGTAGAGGTTATAAAAGCGTCTATTTAAAAAAGTTAATATTTATTACATAAAAAAGCCTTTACAATTAATGTAAAGGCTTTCTTTTTATTTTAAAACTAAAATGTTTTAATAGGTTACATATTCTACAATTTCTAAACCATAACCAATCATTCCCACACGCTTACTCTGTTGCGAGTTCGACACTAATTTTAGTTTATGAATATTTAAATCGTGTAATATTTGTGCTCCAATACCAAAATCTCTTTCATCCATATTAATCGCAGGCGCCTTAACCACTTTATTCTCTTCTTGAGAAGCTTTTAAAAGGCTTAAACGGTTTAATAGGTTTAAGGATTGTGCTTGCTGATTAATAAATAGTATAGCACCTTTTCCTGCCTTGTTTACAGCCTTAAACATGTCGTCTAGCTTTTTATCGGCATTATTAGTTAAGGTTCCTAAAATATCATTATTAACTAAAGTAGAATTAACACGAGTTAAAACGGGCTCGTTAGTTGCCCAATCTCCTTTTGTAAGTGCTATATGTACTTGGTTATTGGTTGTTTGTTGGTAGGCTCTTAATCTAAAACTACCAAAACGCGTTTCTATATTAAAATCTTCTTTTTTATCTATTAAAGAGTCGTGATCCATTCTGTAAGCCACTAAATCTTCAATAGACACGATTTTTAAATCGAATTTTTTAGCAACCTCTATTAATTGAGGTAAACGCGCCATAGTACCATCTTCATTCATAATCTCAACGATTACACCAGCTGGGTTTAAACCAGCTAAACGTGCAAAATCTATTGCTGCTTCTGTATGGCCAGTACGTCTTAATACACCGCCTTCTTTAGCTACAAGAGGGAAAATATGTCCAGGGCGTGCCAAATCGAATGGTTTAGTAGTAGTATTAACTAAAGCTTGTATTGTTTTTGCTCTATCACTTGCAGAAATACCAGTAGTAACCCCATGTCCTTTTAAATCTACAGAAACCGTAAATGCAGTTTCCATAGGATCGGTATTATTGGTTACCATCATGTGTAAACCTAAATCTTTACAACGGTTTTCGGTAAGTGGTGCGCAAATTAACCCACGTCCATGCGTTGCCATAAAATTTATCATTTCTGGAGTTACAAGTTCTGCTGCAGCTAAGAAATCACCTTCATTTTCTCTATCTTCATCATCTACAACAATAATAACTTTACCAGCTTTAATATCGTTTATAGCGTCTTGTATGGTATTAAGTTTAAACTCTACTTTACTTTCAGTATTGGTAATCATTATAAAGACTTTTTAGTTTCGCAAAGATATCGCTTATTTGTGATTAATGCTTAAAATCGGATTCTATTTTTCGATTTCGGAATAGATGAATTATTGGGTAAATTATAAAACCAACTATTAATAATAATGGTTTTTTAGGAGCCGTAAGGTCCTCTATGTTATAATAGAGTTTACTAAAACTAAAATAACTCTTTAGGTAATGTACTATATATATTATAAACGAAATAAGACATAACTGTAGTGTAGCTGGAGCTAATAATGGTTTGTTATTATTTAAAACAAAGTATAAAATAAAAAGTATAACAGCAAAACCATAGAATATATAAGAGAATGTTGCGACAGTTTTATAATCTTTTAACTTAGTTTTTGAGACTAAAACATTTGATGTCGTTATTTTTTCTGCGTTTTCTATAACTGGTTTATTATGAGTACTTTCTTTTAAAGACACAGGTTTCATTTTAAGTTCTTTTGCAATCTGCTTGCTCTGAATAAAATAATTAACCATGTATAGTGGAATACCAAATAGTAAAAAGACTAAAGCCCCACCAATAGCACTTTTGTCTAATTGTTTTGTTAAGTTAGAAAAGCTGTTAAATGATTTCATAAATGAAAATAGAAACAGAACTTCTATAACAATACCTGTAACAAATAAAATGTTTCCTATAAGCGGGAATGTATTGTTTTTTAATATACTCCCTAATAGTATTAAAGGAACTGCTATAGCATATAAGATAAGAGACAATTTTGAATCTTCATCGTACATGTGTTTTAAACGTACAGCTTCTTCATATTTTTGATTGGTAAAGTGTCCTCCAATTTTTAATTCTTGTGCAGTAATGCCTCTTGTTTCTAAAATAGCTACCGAAGAGTTTTTGTAAGCAATACTATAGTCGTATTCTCTATAATTTTTAATAACATCTATAAGCTTATTATTATCATAACCTTCTAGAGTAGTATATGCATTAGAGTTAGTTGCTAAAAGTGTTTCGCTTTCTGAAACTGTTTTCTGTTTTACACCAAACAGTTTTTTAAGTGGCTCTAAAATACTATCGGTTTCAAAAGCACCTTTATCTTTCGTTGCTCTTGTAGTTAAGTAAATACTTAATGGTAACATAATAAGAGTAGAAAACCAAGTCGCCATTGCGGGGTTAAACGAACCATCTTTAGCACTGTTTTTTGCGAAAATTCCTATAAAGTGATAGGATAAAAATAGTACAATTGCAATTACCATTGGTAAACCTAGTCCACCTTTTTTAATTAGTGCTCCTAATGGCGCACCAACAAAAAAGAGAATAATACAAGCTATAGCTAATGCAAATTTTTCATGAAAAGCTATAATATGCTTATTAAACCAGATAGTTCTAGCTTTTATAGTGTTTTGTTTAGATGTAATAATTTGTATGGTACTAGAAGATGCATTTACAGCATAATCTAATAGTTGTACTTGTCGTTTAGTTTTAAATAAGCTTAAAATATCATGACCAGAATAAATTGTATCTTTTCTTGGTTCTACCGTAAGATTTAAGGTTCCTATATTTGTTCTATCGTATAACGATTTGGCGTTTGTAGCATATAAATTTTGGCGTTGTGTATTTAAAGAATCTATTGCATAGTTTAACTCGTTAATACTAAGCATTGTATATTTATCGTCAATGTTTTTCTGGCTTAAATCTACAGTGTTTAATTGCGATAAATCAATATTCATAATATACTTATCAAAAGAACTCTTTGTAAATGGACGCCTTAGCCTTTTTTTATAATCTTTTGGTGGCGTATCATCGTAATGATAGCCATCAAAAAGCACTAATTGTAATACATCCGATTTTTTGCTACTTATTAGCTCTCCCGTTTTTGCTATGGTTGTTTTATGGTTACCAGGTTTCCCTTTTTGACTTTGGTGTATAACAACATCTTCTAAAAACTGTCCGCGCTCTCCTGTTTTTTTAGCAACTTTAATATTAAAGTTTTCGCCTATTTGATTAAACTGCCCTTCGGCAATAGCCATGGCTGGCTTTACTTTTGCAATGTTTTTTCTTAAATTATAACTATTATACTCCGCCCAAGGAATAACATTATTACTAAAAAAGAAAGTGGTAATAGCTAACAGTACAATAAAAACACTTAAGCTAGACATAGCACGTTGTAATGAAATCCCTGTAGATTTCATTGCAGCAAACTCATAGTTTTCAGCAAAATTTCCAAAAACCATAATAGAAGATAGTAGTATGGTAAGTGGTAATATTAATGGAATTAGAGTGGGGGTTATATAGAATAAAAACTTTAGTACGGTTAATATATCTAAATCTTTTCCTGCTAATTCTTTAATATATAACCAAATAGCCTGTAATACAAAAATCAGCATGAGAATAACAAACACGCTGATAAAAGTTTTAAGATAAGAGGTTAATATATATCTATCTAATATTTTCAAAGGGTAACTAATCTAATGTATTGATGTAGTAATCGCTATATTTACTTTCGTCAAAGGTAAACAAGCTTTTTGAAATAGGTTCATTTGTTTTAAAAGAATTAACAGTCAAAGTTGTTTTTGTGTTATTCTTACCTATTTCAATTAAGTTATAAATGTGCTTTGTTTGCGAATCTATACCTAGTAAAATATATTTTATTTCAGATTTAGAATCTATAGGCGTTAACTTTACATATTGTATTTTTCTTCCTTTTACATTTTGAACAATATCCATTTTGTAAGTAAATCCCTCTTCGTAAAATGAAAGCATTTTACTTGGCGTAATACTATTTTCGTCGTCTTCATTTTCATTAGAAATTGTTACTTCTTCGTCTGCAGGGCTAATGGAATACAATTTAGAACCGTCAAAAATTCTGGTAATTCCTAATATATTAAGTTTATACTTGTCTTTTTGCAATGTAACATCTCCACGTGTTTCTTGCTTGATATTTTCTTTTTTCTTTTCTAATACATATTTAAAATCTATAGCAATATTATCATAGCTTTTTACTTTCTCTGATACTTCAGTTAATAATGCCTTTGCATCACCTTTACTTTGTGCAAATGTTACTGAACTTACTAATAATAGGAGTAATACTATTTTTTTCATTTTAAAATTTTAATTTTAATAACTTCCACGAAAGTGAAAATCTTATTATTCTTTTTATTGACCTTCGTTTGCTAAATGTTCATCGAGTGCAACTAAATCTGTTATTAACACTTGTCTTGCTTTACTACCTTCAAAACCACCTACAATACCCGCAGCCTCTAATTGGTCGATTAAACGACCTGCTCTGTTGTAGCCTAGTTTTAATTTTCGTTGTAATAAAGAGGCTGACCCTTGTTGTGCTGTAACTATAATTTCTGCAGCTTCTCTAAACAATTTATCTCTGTCTGAAATATCTATATCAAGAGTTGTGCCACCTTCTTCACCAACATATTCTGGAAGTAAATATGCATCTGGATAAGCTTTCTGAGCACCTATAAAATCTGTAATTTTTTCTACTTCCGGCGTATCTACAAAAGCACACTGTATTCTAATTAAATCATTACCTTGTGTATAAAGCATGTCTCCACGACCAATTAATTGATCTGCTCCTGGGCCATCTAAAATGGTGCGAGAATCTATTTTAGATGTTACCCTAAAGGCTATTCTGGCTGGGAAATTTGCTTTTATAATACCTGTAATAACATTAACCGAAGGTCTTTGTGTAGCTACAATTAAATGTATTCCAATGGCACGTGCTAATTGTGCTAAACGTGCAATAGGCGTTTCTACTTCTTTTCCAGCTGTCATAATTAAATCGGCAAACTCATCGACAACTAATACTATGTATGGTAAAAACTGATGCCCATCGTTGGGGTTTAATTTACGAGCCTTAAATTTAGTATTATACTCTACAATATTTCTACAAAATGCATTTTTAAGCATTTCGTAACGGTTATCCATTTCAATACATAAAGAATTTAAGGTATTTATAACCTTAGTATTATCTGTAATAATAGCCTCTGCACTGTCTGGCAGTTTTGCAAGATAATGGCGCTCTATTTTATTAAATAGTGTTAATTCTACTTTTTTAGGGTCTACTAAAACAAATTTAACTTCTGCAGGATGCTTTTTATATAAAAGTGACGTTAATACAGCATTTAACCCTACAGATTTTCCTTGCCCAGTAGCACCAGCCATTAATAGGTGAGGCATTTTTGCTAAATCTACAACAAGAGTTTCGTTACTAATTGTTTTCCCTAATGCAACAGGTAAATGCATTTCAGATTTTTGAAACTTCTGTGAAGCAATTACAGAACGCATAGAAACTATAGTTGCATTTTTATTTGGCACTTCTATACCAATGGTTCCTTTACCTGGAATAGGCGCAATAATACGAATTCCTAATGCAGAAAGTGATAGAGCTATATCGTCCTCTAAATTTTTAATTTTAGAAATACGTACACCTGCTTCTGGAACAATCTCATATAAGGTTACAGTTGGCCCAATAGTAGCTTTAATAGACGAGATGCCTATTTTATAATTATTTAAAGTTTCAACTATTCGGTTTTTATTTTCTTCAAGTTCTTCTTGATTTATTGTAATTCCTTCAGTATTATATTTTTTTAATAAATCTAAAGGAGGAAATTGATAATTACCTAATTCTAAAGTAGGATCGAATAACCCGAAGTCTTCAACTAACTTATCAGATAGGTTGTCGGTTTCCGATTTTTCTTCAACTACCGATTCTACCTTAATTTCTAAAGATGCTTCTTCCTCTTCGTCTTTAGGTATTTCCACTTCTAAAGTTGTAGATGGTGTTTTATCTACCATAGGTTTTGTAGAGGTAATATCTAGCTTAGAATGGTTTTCTATAGTTGGCTCAATGGTTTCTGGAGTAGTATCGAAAGCAGCTTTTATAGCTTCTGCTTCTTCTGTTAAATTATTATCAACTGGTGTAACTGTTTCCGTTTCGTTTGAAGCGTTTTCAAATTCAGATTTTATATCTTTTTTTGCATTACTAAAAAACGAACCAATACGTTGTGGTGTCACTTTAAAACGTATTGCCAAATAAGTAATTAAAACAAAAAGAAGTAAAAGTATAGTACCAATTTTACCTAAGTAATCTTGTAAATACATGTTAATTTCGTAACCTACAGTACCACTTAATAAACCATCTTTAATTGCTACAAAACCTAATAATACAGATAACCAAATGACCGTTAAAACACCCCAAAACCAATGTTGACGTAGTTTTTCTTTTTTTAAGTCTAAAACAATATATACACCAGATAAAAAAACTAAACCCGCAAATATAAATGATGAAATACCAAAACCACTTTGAATAAATAAATCGCTTACCCAAGCGCCAAATTTACTTAACCAATTTTCAGACTTTACTTGTCTCGATGAGAATTCAGATAAAGTACTTTGGTCTGCTTCTCCTGTAAAAAAGAAAGATAAAAACGCTATAAATAATATTATTCCTAGAATAATTAAAAAACTACCAACAATTAATCTTTGTTGACTGTTTAAAACCATATTAGGACGCTTTAACCTAAATCTTTTCTTTTTTGTGGTTTTTTTTGTTGATTTTGCTTTCGGTTTTGCTTTAGCCATTATCTGTTTTTAGGTGAAACAAAAATACAAATACTTAACGTTTATCCTAATTGATAATTGTATTTTAAAGTAAAAGGTTATGGTTTAACTTATACGTATTACTCTTTACTTATAGATTTTGTATGTGCTAGAAAATCTTTGGTATATAAATAATTGCGCCTACAACAACAGCTGCTATTGCAAAAATAAAAACGGCACCAGCAGCTAAATCTTTTATTAAGCCAATTTTTGGGTGACGCTCTGGGTGTATAAAATCTGCAATCTCTTCTATAGCCGTATTAACACCTTCTAAAGCCATAATTAAAGCAATTATAAGTATTTGAATCATCCATTCTGTTGCAGATAGCTCATAATAAACACCTGCAATAGTCATAATAATACCTATAAAAAACTGGACTTTTAAACTTGCCTCTGTAGTAATTAGAAGATAGGCTCCTTTAAAAGCATAGCCTACACTTTTTATTCTATTTACAATAAAAGAGTCTTTTTTGCTCATATATATGTAGTAAATATGCTTTACTATAATTTATATAGTAAAGCATATTATTTAAAATCTTTAAAAATTATTCGTCTAATAAAGCATATAAAGACGCTTTATAGTTTGGTTCTTCTCCAATTTCTGGTACTTGTTCTGTGTATTTTACAATTCCGTTTTCATCTAAAACGATAACGCACCTAGAATGTAGCCCTTCAAAAGCACCATTAATAATGTCTAATCCATAAGCTTTACCAAAACTTCCATCTTTAAAGTCAGACAACATCATAACATTATCTATACCTTCAGCACCACAAAAACGTGCTTGAGCAAAAGGCAAATCTCTAGAAATACATAAAACCTTTGTGTTTTCCATTTCTGCGGCTTCTTTATTAAATGTTCTAATTGAAGTTGCACACACACCAGTATCTACACTTGGAAATATGTTTAAAACAACTTTATGTCCTTCAAAATCTGATAGAACTTGAGTAGATAAGTCGCTTACTGTTAATTTAAAGTCTGGAGCTTTTGTTCCTATTTGGGGAAGGCTACCTGATGTTTCTGCAGGATTTCCGCCTAATGTAATTGATGCCATTTCTATTGTTTTTTAATTAGAAGACTAAAAATAAACATTAATTATATGTTACCCTATATTATTTCTGTTGATTTTATTTTAAATAAATTATAGTTATTGATTTTTGTTTAAGGTATAATTAAAAACTATTATTAAATAAAAACTATCAATTTTTTGAATGTTGACCGAGCGCTTTAATTAACTAATTTTATAACAATATTAAATGAATAACAACTAAAATATAAATACTATGAATAATCAAAATGGGGATATTAGCAAATGTCCTTTTCTGAGTGGAGAACAAACTAAAGCTGCAGGTGGCGGAACATCTAATAGAGATTGGTGGCCAAATGAATTAAAATTAAATATTTTAAGACAAAATGGAGCTAAATCTAATCCATTAGGAGAAGATTTTAATTATGCTGAAGCTTTTAATAGTGTTGATTTTGCAACACTAAAAAAAGAAGTTATTGATTTAATGACAGATTCTCAAGATTGGTGGCCAGCAGATTATGGCCATTATGGACCTTTTATGATTAGAATGGCATGGCATAGTGCAGGAACTTATAGAGTAGGAGATGGAAGAGGTGGTTCTGGTTCTGGAACACAGCGTTTTGCACCCCTTAATAGTTGGCCAGATAATGGTAACTTAGATAAGGCACGTTTATTATTATGGCCAATTAAAAAGAAATATGGTAAAAAACTGTCTTGGGCAGATTTAATGATTCTTGCTGGTAACTGTGCGTTAGAGTCAATGGGCTTTAATACGTTTGGTTTTGCTGGAGGAAGAGAAGATGTTTGGGAGCCAGAACAAGATATTTATTGGGGGTCTGAAAACCAATGGTTAGGAAACGATGAGCGTTACGATACTAGTGATAGTGATTTAGAAGGGCATTTAGGAGCTGTACACATGGGATTAATTTATGTAAATCCTGAAGGGCCAAACGGAGAGCCAGATCCATTAAAATCTGCACACGATATAAAAATAACATTTGGTCGTATGGCAATGGATGATGAAGAAACCGTGGCATTAGTTGCTGGAGGGCATACATTTGGTAAAGCGCATGGTGCAGCAGATCCAGATCAATATGTTGGAGCAGAACCTCATGGCGCTTCTATAGAAGAAATGAGTACAGGTTGGAAAAATACTTTTGGTTCTGGTGTATTAGATGATGCAATTACTAGTGGAATAGAAGGTGCTTGGACGCCTAACCCAACACAATGGGATCATGATTACTTTGATGTATTACTAAATTACGATTGGGAATTAACTAAAAGTCCAGCTGGAGCACACCAATGGACACCAACTGCGGCTTCTAATGCAAAAATGGCACCTAAAGCAGGAGATGCTAATGGAAAACAAGCGTTAATGATGACTACTGCCGATATGGCTTTAAAAATGGATCCTACTTATTTAGAAATCTCTAAACGTTTTCATAAAGATCATAAAGCATTCGAAGACGCTTTTGCAAGAGCATGGTATAAGTTAACACATAGAGACATGGGGCCTGTATCTCGTTATTTAGGACCTGAGGTACCAAAAGAAGAGTTGCTTTGGCAGGACCCAATTCCAACAGTAGATTATACTTTAAGTGATGAAGATATAGACTCTTTAAAAGTAAAAATTATAGCGTCAGGACTATCTGTATCTCAATTGGTAAAGACAGCTTGGGCATCTGCATCTACTTTTAGAGGATCAGACAAGCGAGGAGGTGCTAATGGAGGACGTTTACGATTAGAACCACAAAGAAGTTGGGTAGTTAATAATCCAGCAGAATTAAATAAAGTATTAAATGTTCTGGAAGAAATTCAGAAAGAATTTAGTGGTACAATTTCCATGGCAGATTTGATTGTTTTAGGAGGGAATGCAGCAGTTGAAACGGCTGCCGTAAGAGCAGGATACTCGGTTGATGTACCATTTACTCAAGGTAGAGGAGATGCTTCTCAAGAACAAACAGATATAGAATCGTTTGGCTACTTAGAGCCATTGGCAGATGGATTTAGAAACTATATAAAATCTGATTTAAAAGTTGCTGCTGAAGATTTATTAGTAGATAAAGCAAACTTATTAACACTTTCTATTCCAGAAATGACTGTTTTAGTTGGTGGGCTTCGTGTTTTAGGTGCTAATTACGATGGTTCTAAGCATGGTGTGTTTACAAATAATGTGGGTAGCCTTACTAATGATTTCTTTACTAATGTTTTAGACTTTGGAACCACATGGAGTGCCACAACTCCTGAAGATAAAGTTTTTGAAGGTAAAGATAGAAAAACTGGTAATGTATTATGGACAGGAACTCGTGCAGATTTAATTTTTGGTTCTAATACAGAGTTAAGAGCAGTTGCTGAAGTTTATGGAAGTGAAGATGCAAAAGAACAATTTGTAAACGATTTTGTTGCAGCTTGGGCAAAAGTGATGGATTTAGATCGTTACGATGTAAAATAAATTGAATTAGATAAATGATACTATTGGGGTAGGTATTAATATAATATTTACTCCAATTTTATTTTATAAAAAGGATTATAATGGATGATATTAAATTGTTATTTGAAGCCATTCAGTTGGGAGATAAAACTAGTGTAGAAACACAAATAAAAAGTATCCCAAATATTGTGAATGCTAAAGACTCTAGAGGGTTTACCCCTTTAATATTTGCTTCTTATTTTGATAAAAAAGAGTGTGTAGAGCTATTACTTAAATATAATGCATTGGTAGACGATACAGATGCTTTAGGTAATACAGCACTTATAGGAGTTTCTTTTAAAGGAAATATAGATTTAGCATCACTTTTAATTAAAAATGGAGCAAATGTAAATGCTAAAAATAATCAAGGCATAACTCCAGTAATATTTGCTTCAATGTATAATCAAGTAAAAATGATAAAGCTTCTGCAAAACAATAAGGCTGACATTAGCATAAAGGATAATGATGGTAAAACTGCTTTAGATTATGCTAAAGAAAAAGGTTTTGAAGCTATTATTGATTGTTTTAAATAGTATTAACAAAATAAAAAAAATGAATATCCGTATCAATCATAAAGTTTACCGTTAACCAGAACTTGTTTTAGGTTTTCACCATGAAGCATCTATATTTTTAGGTGTTATGTGATGCTGAAACAAGTTTAACATGACACGATAATTAGTATTATGGTACAAAACGGACAATCAAAAAAAAAATCCACTTTCTAAAAAGTGGATTTTTTAATGTAATTATTTTTTCTTTTTCTATTTATCTATAGATCCTAAAACACGTTTCATAAAACTATTTAAAGCTTCTTTTTGCGGTGTTCCTTCCTTTATCATTTTATTCACTTCCATTGCACCATACATATTAGAGATTAATTCTCCTATGACATCTAGTTCTTCATCTTTTAAAGAAGGAACTTCTGTTAAAGCTTCTAATGTTTCTATAGTTTCAACAATGTAATCTTCATCATTGTTTTCAATAAATTGTGTTAAGTGTTTTATTACTGGTAATTTCATAGAAAATTTTAGTTTCGTTTTTGCTTTCCAACTCGACTTAGAATAAATTCTAATATTTAAATGAAAAACATGTTAAAACCGCTTCTAATGTATACTAGAAGCGGTATTGTTTTATATAACTTCGTTAACTAATTCTTTTAAAACGTCGAACTTGTTAGTTTGTACTTGGTTAACAAAAGTTCCATTTTTAAACGTAGCAAATGTTGGTAAATTATCTACAGTTGCTAACTGTCTAGATTCTGGAAATTTTTCTGCATCTGCAATAACAAATGTTACATTGTCTAACTCTGAAGCTAGTTTTTTAACTTTTGGTTTCATAATACGGCAGTTGCCACACCATGTTGCAGAATATTGTACAACAACAGTTTCGTTATTGGAAACGACTTCGTTTAAATTGTCTTGACTTAATTCTTGTAGCATGACAAAATTAGTTTACGTGAGCAGCTAAATACTCTGCAGTTGCATTTCTATTAGCACCCATTGCTTCTTTTCCTTCTTCCCAGTTTGCAGGGCAAACTTCTCCATTTGTTTGTACGTGAGTGTAAGCATCTACTAAACGTAAAAATTCGTTTACGTTACGTCCAACTGGCATATGGTTAATACCTTCATGGAATACAACACCATCTTCGTCAATTAAGTAAGTTGCTCTGTAAGTTACGTTATCACCATCTACAGTTATCACTCCGGTTTCTTCGTTATACTGCTCATTAGTAACGTCTAAAATTCCTAGAGTAGACGCTAAGTTTCTGTTAGAATCTGCTAAAAGTGGGTAAGTAACACCTTCAATTCCACCATTATCTTTTGCAGTGTTTAACCAAGCGAAGTGTACTTCTGGAGTATCACAAGAGGCTCCAATAACGATAGTATTACGCTTTTCAAATTCTGCTAAAGCAGATTGGAACGCGTGTAACTCGGTTGGGCAAACAAAAGTAAAATCTTTTGGGTACCAGAATAGTAATACTTTTTTCTTATTTTTTTTTGCTTCTTCAAGAACGTTTAATTTGAAAGTATCTCCCATTTCGTTCATTGCATCCACATTTAAGTTTGGGAATTGTTTTCCTACTATTGCCATTGTATTTAATTTTATAATTAATGATTCGTTTTTCAGTGTGCAAAGATACGTTGCATCATGAGAAATTGGAACATTAATAAAATTTTAAATACTTATTTCTTAATAGTATTTATTTATGGTAATTGAAAATGAGTGTATTATGTTTTATTTGCTAGTTTTTAATTGCCTTATTTTAATATTAAGAGCAGCAAACAATAGTGTTGTAAATGGACTTAGCCAATTAAATATTGCGTACATAAAATATTGGCTAACATCAACGCCCAACACTCCACTTTGGTAAGCTCCACAAGTATTCCAAGGAATTAATACTGAGGTTACTGTTCCTGAATCTTCTAGTGTTCTACTAAGGTTTTCTGGAGCTAAGCCTTTATCTTCGTAGGCTTGTTTAAACATTTTTCCTGGTATAACTAAGGCTAAATATTGGTCTGAAGCAATTGCATTTAAGCCTAAACAACTTATTACTGTACTGGCAAATAAACCAAAAACAGTGGAAGCAAAAGATAAAAGAGCATTTGTTATTCTAGATAAAGCTCCAATGGCATCCATGACACCTCCAAATACCATGGCACAGCATATTAAATATATTGTCCAAAGCATACCGTTCATTCCGCCAGAGCTAAATAGATCATTTAATTTTTCATTATCTGTAGTAATTTGAGTATCAGTAAATATTGAAGTAACAACTGCTCCTAATTTAGATTCAGATAGCCCCGTTAATATTTCTGGTTGAAATATAAAAGCAAATACAGCAGCAAGTAATACCCCTGTTCCTAAAGCTATTAAAGGCTTTGTTTTTAATAAAATTAAAGCAATAACAACTCCTGGTACAATAAAAAGTAATGGAGAAATATTAAAGGTTGAATTTATAGTTGTTAAAAGTCCGCTAACATCTGCACTACCAGTAGTATCAATAGTTGTACTTAAAATAGCAAATACAATTAAAGTTATTAGTATGGTTGGTACAGTAGTAATTGTCATATAACGAATATGCGTAAATAAATCTGTGCCCGCCATAGCAGGTGCTAAGTTTGTTGTATCACTTAAAGGCGACATTTTATCTCCAAAATATGCTCCAGAAATTACAGCTCCAGCAATCATTCCAGTTGGTATACCTAAAGCACTACCAATACCTATTAATGCAATACCAACTGTGGCAGAAGTTGTCCAAGAACTACCAGTTGCAATAGATATTATTGCTGCAATAATTACAGATGCTGGTAAAAATATTGAAGGATTAAGCACTTGCAATCCATAATATACCATGGCAGGAATGATCCCACTAATTAACCAAGTTCCAGCCAAAGCTCCAACTAAAAATAATATCATGATAGGGACAAAAACACTTTTTAAATTCTCCCAGATTTCTTTTAACATAATACCAAACGATACCTTATTGAAAAAACCAACACCAGCAGCAACAACTCCTGCCATTAATAAAATTAATTGGTTAGAGTAATCTCCAAGCATAGCACCATCTGCAAAGAAAATATTATAAGCTAATAAAGCCATTAAAAAAACTACAGGTATTAAAGCCTCCCATATATTTAATTCTTTGTTATCTATTATTTTTTGATCTTCTATATCTATTTCTGAAAGGTTGTCGTCTTGCATTATCATTTGGTTTTTAAGAAATGTAATGTTACGATTTTAGTAGAAGTTATGCAAATTGAATTGCTTACTGTAAATTAGCGTTTTATATGGATTCTATAACTCAAATTGTACTTGGAGCTGCTTGTGGAGAAGCTGTTTTAGGAAAAAAAATAGGAAATAAGGCGCTTTTGTTTGGTGCTATTGGTGGTACTATTCCAGATTTAGATGTTTTTATTGGTCGCTTATTATATAATAATGAGATTGATATTATGTTGTTTCATCGTGGTTTTATGCACTCTATTTTATTTTCTATTTTAGGTGCTTTCCTTTTTGGTTGGCTCGTTCATAAATTATATAATACAGGGAAGCGACAGTATTATACGACAACACAAGATTGGATTAATTTATTCTTTTGGTCCTTATTAACACATCCTATTTTAGATTGTTTTACACCGTATGGCACACAATTATTTGCTCCTTTTTCTAATTATAGAGTAGCTTTTAATACTATAGCAGTGGCAGATCCTATGTATACACTTCCTTTTTTAATTTGTATACTTATGGTAATGTTTTATAAACGACAGACAAATACACGGCGTTTATATTTAAAACTAGGGTTTGGATTAAGTTCTTTATATATACTATTTACAATTGGAAATAAATTTTATGTAGACTCTGTGTTTAAAAAGACTTTAAATGAAAAAGGGATTACTTATCAACGTTTTAGTACACAGCCTTTTATTTTAAACAATATTTTATGGTACGGTATTGCAGAAACCGAAACGTCTTATTATGTAGGGTTTTACTCTTTATTAGATTCAAAAAATAATTTTACTGATTGGGAAGAGTTGCCTAAAGAAAGAGCCATAGATATTAGTGATTATAAAAACTTAAAGGCTTTATCTTGGTTTAGTAATGCGTACTATAATATTATAAAAAATGAAGATGATACTTTTTCATATCAAGATTTAAGGTACCCAATTATTAAAACGGAAGACAAATCCTCCTCAGTTTTTAATCTTACATTATTTAAAGATAAAAATCGTTTAAATATGCTGCCTTTTGAGCCAGACAGAGGCGACTTTAATAAAGTAATGTCTACATTATGGGAACGTTTAAAGGGTGTATAAAAAAAGACCTATAGTTATTTTAAACTGTAGGCCTTTTTTATTGATTTGTTATAGTATTAATTTAATAATGCTTCAGTTTCTATCTTTAATTCCCCTATCATTTTAACCTCATTTTTTATAGTATTAAAATTTGGAGAATGTTGCATTACTCGCTCTATTAGCTTATTGTATTGTTCTTGAGTACCATTACCTTGAACATTAAAAATAAATTTTAATTCAGGAAAACCAGAATTAACTTGCTTATCTATGCCTAAAAAACCATTAAGGTCTAATTCTCCGTCAATTTCAATATTTAACTTGTTAATTTCTATTTTCATTGCAGTAGCCCCAGCCATAAAAGTTACGGCCATGCAACCAGCTAAACCACCTAGCATGTATTCGGCTGGATTAGGCGCATGGTTTACACCTAATAATTGTGAGGGTTCGTCTATAACAAACTCAAAATCTCTTATAATTTTATGTTCCCCTAAAACCATGTTTTTGGTTTTTACCTTAGTTTTGGTTCCACTTACCCAATCTAAAGAGATGCCATAAGATGCTTTGCCCTCTTTATTACTATCTTTTACTTCGTTAGTAAACTCGCTAAGTCCAGCGATATTAATATTATTTAGCATACCAGTTCTTTTTTAAATACGTTATTAATAGCTTGTTTAAAATCTGAAATTAAGTCTTCAATGTCCTCTATGCCTACAGAAAGGCGTATAAGACCTTCATTGATACCAATATTTTTTTGTTGTTCTTTTGTTAGTGAGGCTTGAGAGGTGTTATACGGTAATGATATTAAACTTTCTACACCGCCAAGACTTGTGGCTTCTTTAGGTAATTTTAAGTAACTTAATAATTTGTGCGCGTTAGTATTACCACCCTCAATTTCAAAACTTATCATACCAGAGTATTTTCCTTTCATCTGTGATAAAGCAAGATCGTGTTGCGTATGTGAGGGTAAACCTGGATAATAGACTCTTTTTATTTTGTCGTGAGTTTCAAAAAAATGAGCCAGTTTTAAAGCATTTTCATTATGTGTTCTCATTCTAAGAGCAAATGTTTTTAAACTACGCTCTAATAAAAAGCAGGCATGAGGATCCATAGAGCCTCCATTTTTAAGTAATTGTGGCCATATCCTATCTATTAATTTTCTAGAGCCAGATACCGTTCCGCCAATTAAATCCGAATGCCCATTTAAGTACTTTGTCGCAGAATTAACCACTAAATCTACACCCAAATCTAAAGGTTTTACATTGTATGGTGTTAAAAATGTATTATCAATAACGACTCTTAAATTATACTTTTTAGCCAATGCAACTAAATCTTGTATTGGAGTTATTTTTAAAAGCGGATTAGTTAATGCTTCAAAATATAACACTTTTGTATTGTCTTGTATTGCACTTTCAATAGCTTGTATGTCTGTAGGAGAGGTAAAGGTTACAGACATCCCGTAACGGTATAAATCTTCGTATAGAAAGTTATAAGTACCTCCATAAATGTCTCTTGAAGAGACTACATGGCTTCCTTTATCTAAAATGGCTAATAATGTAGAGGAAATTGCTGCCATACCAGAAGAAAATACAATAGAACTTTCTGCATTTTCTAATGATGATAGCTTTTCTTGTACACTCCATTGCGAAGGATTTCCATATCTAGAATATATCATTTCATCTCTTCCTCGTCCTTCTTCTATAGCTTTATACGAGGCTTCGTTTAAATAGAATGTAGAGCATTGATAAATAGGGGTGCCTAAGGCTCCTGTTTTTGGGTCATTGTATTGCCCAGCATGCACAGATTTTGTAGAATCGTTAAATTCTGTGTATGCGTCTTTATGTAGCGAAGGGCCTTTTTCCCTTTTGCGTTTTAAATCATTTAACCACATAAGTTTAGGTTGTTTTTATTGAGACTTTGTTATACTGAGACTAATTGTTCTTTTTTTACAGCTTCTGTTGTTTTTTTATAAATGGGTGTTGTTTTTAAAATATAATCGTTTAAATATTTAGCATCGTTTTGTACACCTCCAAGTGTAGCCGAACCTCTAGTGTGTAGCCATGGCAAACCTAAATAGTATAATCCTTTAGTTTCACTAACACCTCTATAGTTTTTTGGATAATTTTTAGAATCCATTTGTTCACCTTCAATCCAATTAAAATTAGGTTTAAATCCTGTAGCCCATATAATATTTTTTATAGACGAAATAGTTTCTTTCTCAAAAATTATAGACTCTTTATTAGCATCTAAAGTTCTACCAACACATTGCACATTACTTTTTTTAAATAATGCTTTTACATCTGTTCCTATTACTGGCTGTCTGCCATTTATTAATCTTTTACCAATCCAAGAATGTTTTGTGGCAGATAAAAATCCAATTTTTTTAAACCACCACCATAGCGTTTTACCAAGAATTTCCTGTGGTAGCGTTGCTATATCTGTTGTACCAGAAAAATATACTTTTCTGTTAGTTTCCGATATTTCTTGTAAAATTTGTACTCCAGAATCTCCAGCACCTACAACCAAAGTTTCTCCTTCTTGTAATTGACTAGGGTTTTTATAGTGTTCACTGTGAATTTGAACAATATTATCGGCTATTTTTAAATGACAAGGTGGGGTAAAAGGAGTGTGAAATGGCCCTGTAGATACTACTACATTTTTAGCCTTGAATGTCTTGTTTTTACTGCTTAAAACAAAGTGATCTCCTTCTTTATTTAAAGCTGTTATTTTTTCATTAAATGTAATAGGAATATTATATGTTGCAACGTATAGTTTTAAATAATCAGCTACTTCATATTTACTAGCATAGTGTCCTTTTTTATGAGGAAAAGGTAACCCCGGTAAGTTATTAAATTCCGATGGTGTAAATAATTTTAAGGAGTCCCAACGCTTTAGCCAAGGTGCTCCAGCTTCAGAATTTGCATCAACGACCAAAAAGTCGCGATTCTGTTTTTTTAAATAATAGGCCATTGATAATCCAGCTTGACCAGCTCCTACAATAATGAAATCTTTCATAAAATTATTTATAATAATAATCAAAATTAAATTTAAGTAGATTAATAACCAATCATTTTTATTTTTTTTAGAAAATAAAACTATTATTTTTGTTTTATATAGTTTTATTTATATATTAAAATATAGTTTTAACTAGTTTAATAGAAAAATTTTCAATGATGCAATTTGATAGTATAGATCGAAAGCTTATCGCTTTATTACAAGAGGATAGTAAAAAAACCAATAAAGAGTTTTCTAATGTGTTAAATTTATCTGTAACCGCAGTCTATGAGCGTATTAAAAAGTTAGAAAACCATGGCGTTATAGATAAATATGTGGCTTTAGTAAAAAAAGAAAAGGTAGATAAATCGTTTGTTGCATTTTGCCACATTAAATTATCTCAACATACGCAGGATTATGTTGTTAAATTTGAAAAAGAAGTTACAGGTTTAGAAGAGGTTTTAGAATGTTACCATATAAGTGGTGATTACGATTATCTTTTAAAAGTTTTAGTTAAAGATATGGAAGCTTTTCGTGAGTTTATGGTTAAAAAATTAACCTCTATAAGCCATATTGGTAGTACGCACAGTATGTTTATGATTAATGAAGTTAAACATACCACAGCGATCTCTTTATAGGTGTTATTAGGATGTTATACTAGTTAGTTTTAAATTTGAATATGCAATCTACATTATATAAAAGCATAGAATTTTTTTTACTATTTATAATAGTACCTATAAGTTTCGTGATTGAGTTTCCTGTTTGGATTAAAATGGTAATTGGACTCTTGGGGTTTTTATACGTAGTATTTTTACTGTTAAGAGTAGAAAAAGAGACATTTAAACTTTCTAAAGGTATAGATTGGAAAACATTTTTTAAATACACACTGTTAAAGTTATTTGGTATTGCATTGCTAACACTATTATATGTGTATTTTACAAATGCCTCAAACTTATTTATCGTTTTAATAGAAAACCCAATCTTGTGGATTAAAATACTGTTTATTTACAGTTTTCTTTCTGTTTATCCACAAGAACTAATTTATAGAACATTTTATTTTAAGCGTTACGAAGCATTATTTATAAATAAAAAACAGTTTTTATTTATAAACGCTATTGTATTCTCATTAGCACATTTGTTTTTTAAAAACACATTAGTTATTGTCCTAACTTTTTTTGGTGGTTTGTTGTTTGCTTTTACATATAATAAAACGCGATCTACTGTTTTAGTAAGTATTGAACATGCTATATATGGTTGTTGGTTATTTACTGTAGGTATGGGAGAAATGTTAGGGTTTCCTTCCTCAGATTTTAATATGTAATTTTAAGGCAAAACACTAAATAAAAATAAAAGTAAATATGAAAAAAATCATTATCAGTGATTCGTATAAGAGCATTCAATGTTGTACTTTTGTTTAAATTTATAATTTATGTCATTTCCGTATAAGAGGAAATATTACACTAAATAAAACTTATTTATGAGTAAATACGATGTAGCCGTTATAGGCTCAGGACCTGGAGGATATGTAGCAGCAATCCGTTGTGCACAACTAGGTATGAAAACTGCAATAATCGAAAAATATTCAACATTAGGAGGTACATGTCTTAACGTAGGATGTATTCCAAGTAAAGCATTATTAGATTCTTCTCATCACTATGAGGATGCTGTAAAACACTTTGAGGATCATGGTATTGAAATTCCTGGAGATATTAAAGTAAATCTAGAAAAAATGATTGCTCGTAAGCAATCTGTAGTAGACCAAACTACAGGAGGAATCGATTTCTTAATGAAGAAAAACAAAATTGATGTTTACGAAGGTGTTGGTAGTTTTATTGATGCTACTCATATAAAAATAGAAGGTAAAGATGCCTCAGAAATTGAAGCTAAAAATACAATTATAGCAACAGGTTCTAAGCCATCTACACTACCATTTATATCTATAGATAAAGAGCGTATTATTACTTCTACAGAAGCTTTAAAACTTAAAGAAATACCAAAACATTTAATTGTTATAGGAGGTGGTGTTATAGGTTTAGAGTTAGGGCAAGTATATAAAAGGTTAGGTGCCGATGTGTCTGTTGTAGAATATATGGACAGAATTGTACCAACTATGGATGCTGGTGTTTCTAAAGAACTAAATAAAGTTTTAAAGAAGCAGAAATTTAAAATGAATACGTCTCATAAAGTGAAATCTGTTGAGCGTGTTGGTGATGAAGTTGTTGTTAAGGCAGATAATAAAAAAGGAGAAGAAGTAGAGTTTAGAGGTGATTACTGTTTAGTCTCTGTAGGACGTCGTCCATATACAGATGGTTTAAACTGTGAAGCAGCTGGAGTAAAACTAACCGATAGGGGACAAGTAGAAGTTAATGGACATTTACAAACATCTGCTAGTAATATTTATGCTATTGGTGATGTTGTTAAAGGCGCAATGTTAGCGCACAAAGCAGAAGAAGAAGGTGTTTTTGTAGCAGAAACTTTAGCTGGACAAAAGCCACATATAGATTATAACTTAATTCCAGGTGTTGTTTACACATGGCCAGAAGTAGCTGCTGTTGGTAAAACAGAAGAAGAGTTAAAAGAAGCAGGTATAGAGTATAAAGCAGGACAATTTCCAATGCGTGCTTTAGGTAGAAGCAGAGCTAGTATGGATTTAGATGGTTTTGTTAAAGTATTAGCAGACAAAACTACAGATGAAATATTAGGTGTACACATGGTTGGTGCTCGCGCTGCAGATATGATTGCAGAAGCGGTTGTGGCTATGGAGTATAGAGCAAGTGCAGAAGATGTATCGCGTATGTCTCATGCGCATCCTACTTTTACTGAAGCTATTAAAGAAGCTGCATTAGCCGCTACAGATAATAGACCATTGCATATATAAACAAATAGCTTTAAACAGGCATTTTATAATATCTAAAAAGCGAACCTAAATTTAGGTTCGCTTTTTTTATTACATTTAGTTTCTAAATAAAAACGATATGTATGTGGGAAGATAAACTTAAGTTATACGACGAAATAGTAGCTATGTGCCCTGATTTTGAAAGGAAAGGTAAAAAAATGATATATACGTCGTCTAATGGCTATATGTTTACACTTTTAAATAAAGCTGGAGAAATAGGCATACGTTTATCTAAAGAATCGCAAAAGACTTTTAAAGAAAAACATGAAGCGACTATTTACAAATCTTACGGAGCGGTAATGAAAGATTATGTATTAGTACCAGAACATTTGTATAACGACAAGGCATTACTAGCGTCGTATTTTCAAGAAAGTTTTACTTATGTAAATACTTTAAAACCTAAGTAGAGCATTTAATATTGCTCTAACCGCGCTAAAACTTCTTTTCTATAACTTCTACTAATTGGTAGTGCTTGTTTATTTATAGTAATATGCTCGTTAGTAAAAGATTCGATATTTTGTATAGAAATAATAAACGAGCGATGTATTCTAATAAATTGTTGCTTTGGTAATTTGGCTTCAATAGCACTTATAGTTTCTCTGGTAACAATAGTTTCATTTGGTAAATGAATTTTTATGTAATCGCTATAACTTTCTATATAAATAATGCTATTAAAATCTATTTTTAGCATTTTTCTCTCCGAGCGTACAAACATAAAACTATTAGTAGACTCAATAGTCAGTACTTTGTGTTCTATATTAGTATTGTAAACTTCAAAATAAGTAGTTACTGCTTTTAATAAACGCTCAAAGGCTATGGGTTTTAAAAGATAATCTACTGCTTGTAACTCGAACCCTTCTACAGCATAATCTCTATAGGCAGTTGTAAATATTATTTTAATATCTTTATTAATAGATTTAGCAAAGGCTATTCCAGATATTTCTGGCATATTGATGTCTAAAAACACTAAATCTATAGTATTATTACTAATACAGTTAAAGGCTTCAATTGCATTGCTGCAACTTTTTACAATAGTTATGTTTTTTATTTTAGCAAGATGTGTTGCTATAACTTCTCTAGCTATGGCTTCGTCATCTACTATAATACATGCTATTTGTTTAGACATTATTGTAATTGAGATTTTGTGTTTAGTGTTAGTTTAACTTCAAAAGAATCATTATTTCTATTAATATCTAGATTGTAGTTGTTTTTATATAATAATTCTAGCCTTTTTTTTATGTTTTCTAGTCCAATACCTTGTTGCTCGTTATTGGTATTTTGTACTGTGTTTTTTATATAAAAATATAGACTATCATTTTCAAAATTAATAGTGATATCTATTTTTAGTATTCCGTTTTTTATAGTACCATGTTTAAAACTATTTTCAACAAAAGGAATGAGTAACATAGGTGCTATTTGTAAGGTTTCGGGTATAGTATTAGAAATAAAAGAAACATCCAATGTATCATTAAAACGCAATTGTTCTAAAGCAATATAATCTTTTAAATGATTTATTTCTTCAGTTAAACTTACAAAAGGTTTATCTACTTGATATAATAAATAATCCAATAAATTCGAGAGTTTTAAAATCATTTCGGGCGTTTCTTCAGCTTTTTTTATAGCAAAACCATACATTGTATTTAATGTATTAAATAAAAAGTGAGGATGTATTTGCATTTTTAAATAGTTAAGCTCCTGTTCCTTTAATTTTAATTGAGCTTCTAAAATTTTTTTTTCTAAAGTGTTCGCTTTAGTTATATTTTTCAGGTTTAATTGTAATAATTTAAACGCACTAACTATAAGCGTTACTAAGTAAACTCCAGTCATTACAAAAATAATATTCTTATTTATTGGACCAATGGCACTGTATTCAAAATGAGAAAGATATAAAACACTTAATGCTATAGACGTAAATATAGCATAAGCCGATATTATTAAAGTATATACTGTATATAACCCAAAACGGAAGTACCGTTTAGTAATTAAATAGCAAGGAATTAGCTTATAAATAAAAACATAAGTAGTAGCTATTGTAACAGGCATTAAAAACAGGGCAAAATTGAAGGCGTTAAAATAGTTTTTATTACCAACTCCAAAAAAATAAGTAAAAAAGAAAAGCACACTTACCCAAAATATAATATGAATAAGCACTTGTTTTATTGTTTTAAAAATATGTTTTCTTTTTAGCATTTATACAGTTTAATGATACAATAATAGTATATTTTCTATTGTATTTATTCTTTTTATAGACGAATAACTGGTTTAGCAACCGTTTTAGCATTTCTGTTATCTACTCCCTTAAATAGGTTACTCATCGCATTTTAGTTTTTTCAACGATAAGTGATATTATGTTTGCTTTAAGTTTAATTAAAAATGACAAACTATATGAAAAAACAAATTGTATTATTTCTATTCTGTCTAGCCTTTATTGGAGTGCATGCACAAGATTATAAGCAATTAGATCGGTTATTGGAAACGTTGTCTAATAACACAAAAGTAATGGGAAGCCTTTCTATTATTAAAAACGGAGAATCGGTTTATAATAAATCTGTTGGCTATCAATATTTATCTAAAGACAAGAAAACACGATCAAATATAGACTCGAAATATAGAATAGGGTCTATTACCAAAACGTTTACGTCTACTTTAATTTTTCAATTAGTTGATGAAAAGAAGATTATGTTAAAGGATAAATTATCTAAGTATTTTCCAGAAATAGAAAATGCTTCAAAAATTACAATTCATCATTTATTAACGCACAGTAGTGGCTTATATAATATAACTAATAGCCAAAATGTAACAGAATGGATTTATAAGCCTTCAACTAAAAAAGAGATGCTATCTAGGATTAAAAAATACGATGCTGTATTTAACCCGGGCGAGAAAAACGAATACAGTAACACCAATTTTTTGTTACTAGGTTATATTATTGAAGCTATAGAAAATAAAACTTATGAAGCGGTTTTAAAAGAGCGTATTATAGATAAATTAAATCTAAAACATACGTATTACGGGCATAAAATAAATAGTAATAATAACGAATGTCTATCTTACACATACGAAAATGAATCATGGAGTAAAAGTCTAGAAACAGACATGAGTAATCCTGGTGGGGCAGGAGCTATAGTATCGTCTGCTAAGGATCTGACCTTATTTATAGAAGCTTTATTTAATAATCAATTAATGTCTACAGAAAGTTTAAAGAAAATGATTACACCATTAAACGATGATTACTGTAGTGGTATATTTTACTCTAAAGTAGAGGGACAAACTATTTATGGACATGAAGGAAGTATAGATGGTTTTCATTCTATGTTAATATACCTTCCAGATCATAAAATAGGAGTAGCCTTTACAGCAAATGCATTGAATTATAGTAAAATGACTATTATGCTTAATGCTGTTTCTGTATGTCTTGGAAAAGAAATAGTAATACCAACTTTTGAGAAAATTGAATTAACAGTAACAGAAGTTAAACAATTTGAAGGCATTTATGAAAGTAAAGAATTACCTTTCGATTTGGTTTTTGAAGCACATGGAACTATTTTAAAAGGCGCTCCAGAAGGAAGTAACTTAAAAGAATTGGTTGCTGCTAAAAAAAATGAATTTAGATTTGATACTCTGGGTATAATATTAAAGTTTAACCCAGAAAACCATACACTTTTATTTACAAGGGCAAATAACCCAACCGTTCTATTCACTAAAAAAAACTAATTTAAAAACTTATATTATTATGAAATCTATTATATTATTAAGCTTAGCTGCTAACAAGTTTCAAGAAGGAGGACCATTATTCATGTCTTTAATTTTAATCTGTTTACTGCTATCATTAGCCTTTACAATAAGAGGTATTATTATTAATAAAAAAAATGCCAAGCAATCTAAAAAAATGCTGAGCCTATCTATAGATACTGGACTTCTTGGCTTAACAGTTGGCTTTTTAGGTTCTATTTTAGGGCTTATTCAAATGTTTGATGTATTGCAATCTATGGGGGAAACAGATCCAGGTATTTTTGCTGCAGGGCTTAAAGTATCGTTATTAACTGCTACTTTTGGCTTGTTTACGTTTGTTGTTTCTAGAGTTGGTATTTTAATTTTGAGATGGATTCAAAAAGAAGATACTAAAGTCTAATAATATTATATAACATCAATCAAATCCTGAATGCGTAATCTCTTACTGTAGTCATAATCATTTATGTCTCTTATAAGGCATTGCGCATTTATACTATTGTCCTCAACACGTTTTAAAAGGTACTCTGCTGGAACAGGGCCATATTCTTCAGACTGTTCTATATAATAATATTGATGCTTATTAATAATGTTTTTAGCTTTATTTACATATTTATCATGTAAATAATTAGTAATATCATCGTAAGTATTAAAGGTGGTGTTACTTCTGGTTTCATTTATAAAAACGGCTAAATTATTAGAGTGTCTATCTATATCTAAGGTTAAAATATCTTTATCTCTAAAATTCATTTTAATAACATTAATTTCTCCATTAGCAGTAATACGAATATAATTAGCATTAACATAATGCCATTGCGCTTTAGAAACAGAACCGTTTGTTGTACGGGTTAATTTATTGTCATCGTGAAAAAAATAGAAAGTCTTTTCATCTTTAATTTTATTTACTAAAACCCAAGTTTGGTTTACCAATAGGTTTTTTATATCTACTTCTTTGTGAGATACGTCCTGTTGCTGGTTTAATAAATTAAATAAATCTTCCATTCTATAAATTTACTTTATTTTTTAATTAATGTATTTTAATTTTAAAAATTAACAAAGTTTAAGATTAAAGGAATCTAATAAAATGGCGACAGATTGTAATAATATAGCTTAATTATAAAATTTGTTATTAATTATAATAACAAATAATGTAAAAAAGAGGAGTTTATTGTGTTAGAGCTCTTAAAATTATTAAATATCAGTAATCAATCATAAAGTTTACCGCTAACCTGAGTTAGTTTCTCGTTTTCTCCACGAAGCATCTATATTTTTAGGTATTATATAGTGCTAAAACAAGTTTAACATGACATTGTAGTATTATAATACAAAACGGACAAGCTGTAAAACTATTATGAAACTGAGATTATTTCTTTTTATTCCGTTTATTATAATTTTTATCTCCTCTGGTTTTAGGTTTTTTATATTTAGCTGCTATTTTAAATTTGTATGAACCTCCTAAATTTGTTTTAGAGTTTTTTTCAGATTTTTCATGAAACGCAGCTCCAGGGGCATCTTCGTCTTTTCTTCGTTTGTGTGGGTTATTACGCTCTTTTATTTGCGGGCGTTCTTCTTCAATTAATTCTGTAGAAACTTCAACACTTTCTGGGAACTCTAATAAGGGAATTTCCATTTGCATTAGCTGTTCTATATTTTGTAAACTTTCCTGCTCTTTTTCAGTAGAAAACATTAACGCATGTCCTTTACGTTCTGCACGACCAGTTCTACCAATACGGTGCATATAATTTTCTGGATATGCGGGTGTATCAAAATTAATAACATGAGAGACATTGTCTATATCTAAACCACGCGCCATAACATCTGTAGCCACTAGAATCCTGTTAAAACCTTCTCTAAACTGCTCTATGCTTCGTAATCTGTAATTTTGCGTTTTATTAGAGTGAATAACACATAGCTCTTCTTTAAACTCTTCATCTAAACTTTCAAACAAACGATCGGCCATTTTTTTAAAAGCCACGAAAATTAATACTTTATTATACGTTTCAGTATCTAGAAGTAAATGCTTTAGTAAATTTAATTTTGTGTAGAAATTTGGTGTATTATAGCGTTCCTGAGTTATGTTGTCTAGAGGTGTACCAGATGCTGCAATAGATACTTTTTGAGGCGCAATAAAGAAATCTGTTATCAAGTCATCGACATCATGCGTCATAGTAGCCGAAAACATAATATTTTGGCGACGTTCTGGAAGAATATCAAAAATATTAATTAATTGATGTCTAAATCCAAGATCTAGCATAACATCTACTTCATCTATAACCAATTTTTGTATAGATTTTAATTGTAATACACGACTTAAAGCTAAATCGTAAAGACGACCAGGCGTTGCAACTAAAATATCTATACCTTGCGCAATAGCCTGTTTTTGGGTATTAATATTTGTACCTCCATAAACACCAAGTACACGGTTGTTTATGTATTTAGAGAGCTTTTCAATTTCATCAACAACCTGTACAACTAATTCTCTGGTAGGAACCAAAATGAGCACCCTAGGGTTTTCCTGTTTAGAAAACTTTAAGTTCTTTAAAATTGGAAGCATATACGCAAAAGTCTTTCCAGTACCGGTTTGTGCAATACCTACCATATCTTTTCCGCTAGCTACAACGCTAAATGCTTCAGCTTGTATAGGTGTGGGGGTCGTAAAACCCAAATCGTCTAATGCGTTATATAAGGGCGTATTTAAATTTAAATCTTGAAAAGTCACAGTATCCATAATATTATGTGCGCAAAGGTAAACTTAAAAACTTAATTTTCACTGTTTTTAGTTTTTTCAAAAATTAAAGCTTTGGCTTGAGCTTTCCAATCACTTGTTGTTTGTTTCCAATTGGTATAAATAGGGTAAGGTTTTAGTTCTTCCTTTTTATAAATAGCATCGTCAACTTCTGTTACTATTAGATAAGATTCAGAAGTTTCATCACCTTCATTTTCATAATTGTAAATGAGATTGTGAACATAATAGGTTTTTTTATCAATTTTTAACTGGCCTAGTAATTCCTTTTTTGTTGGATATTCTTCACTAGATTCTAGATACTCTTGTAATGATAGGTTAACATATGCATCCGTAGACTTATATTTTTTAGGAACTTTTTTAAAGGCTTTTACTTTATAATAAGCTTTCATTAACCCCATTCTAGTATCCATACTATCTAATAATTGTTTTTTAAGTTCTTTAGGTAGTGTATATCCATTTACAATTCGTGTTTCGGCAGCATTAGATGTTAACCAAGCGTTAGAATTTGCTTTTATTAAACTTGAGGTAAATGCATCAATTGGATTTTTTGTAGAAGTAAAGCTTATTTTATTAGCTGTCGCTTTGTAATAGTTTAAATAACTATATATAAGGGCGTGTTTAGAATAATCATATTCTTTTTCCTTTAGCATATTTAAATAATCTTTTAAATCATCATTTGCATGTTCATTTACCTTTTTAAATTTAGATAAAATACTATTTTTTTTATTGTAAGTAGAATTTAATACTCTGGTAGAGATATTTAAAATTTGCTTGCGATAATTAGTAATAGCATTTAGCTTTAATAGTTCTGTATAGCTATCTACAGCTAAGGGTATAGAATCATATAAAGGAACAAATAAACTATAAGAATAGTTAGTTTTAAGAATAGGCGGGGTATTAAAAAGTAAATCTTTATATACAGCTATATTATTCTTGTAATCTAATTTTGGTATGCTTCTTATAATAGAAGCTTTTAAGTCTTCAGAAGTATCTTTTCTTAAATAGATTGTCTTTAAAAAGGGTATAGTGTTCTCATCGTTTATATTATTTAATTCATTTACAATGGCTTCTGTTACCATTACTTTATTTTTTAAAGAAGGATATTTTAAATCTACTACGTTGTATAATTTTGGTAAATCTTCTTTGTTAAATTCATAATAATTAAAAGCTCCTATTGCATTTTTAAAAACAATACTATCTTTAGATTTTAAATCAGTAATAATACGATTGGTTTTAGAACTATAATAGTCTATAGTTTTAGTATTTTTTAGTGGTAGGTAGCTTTTTAAAATAGTATTAGTTATTTTACTATCTATGCTCTCTTTACTAGTATAGGCACTTGCTAAAAAAAATAAATCATTATCTAACCATTGTACATGCCTACTCGTAAATTTACTTTTCTTATTATATAAACGAAACTCTAATGCATTTTGATTTCTAAATTTAATATGTTCTTTACTTACTAAAGAATCATTCCATCCTTTAAAATCATCAATAATATTATCATACATAACATTTAAAGAATCCACTTTAAAATAAGGCTTAAGTTTAGAGAAACTAAAAGCATATACGTTTCCATTATTTTCATCTCTTGTATAATAATCTGTGGAATTATAAATATAGTTTTCAGAATAATCTTCATTATCTATATCCATTCTATTATTTTTTAAAAGATTAAAACTAAAAGAATCTTCTGTAATAGTAACTAAATTACTGTCTTTAAAATCAATTAGCTTAAAGCTATCAAAAAAGCGTTCATCTATACTTATTTTTTCTTCTGCTTTAGATGATTGACTTAAAAGAAGATATGTTCTATTCCCTCTAAAAAATAATATACAAAGTGAAGGATATTTATTGTCTATAAGTAATTGGTACTCTTTAGCTTCTATACCTTTAAAAATAATGTTTTTTGGTTCTCCTATAATTTTTGCTCGTGTTAAAAAAGCTTTTGACATTTCTTTATACGATGCTTCGACATCTTCGATTTTGTATCCTAATGGCAAATCGTTGTAACGGAATAAATAATTTTTATTATTTTCTACATCTGAAGCGAAAAAAATGTTTAAATCATAAGTAAGCATTTTACCTGTGCTATCAGGACTTTCTGCTTTTCGAGATAAATCTTTTGGTGTTGTAGGTAGCTCAATAGAAAATGCTCCAGTATCGTACGTATAACTAATCCAATCTGTGGATTTTACTTTAGGCAAAGGTTTTGGGGCTGTAAATTTTACAGAATTAAAGAATCTTTTTGAAGAATTGGATTCAATATTATCATCATTTCCTAAAATAATAAATTGATAAAAGATATCATCTTTGGCAATGTAGGCAGATTTAATAGTTGAATAATCAGAAGCAAGCGCTTCGTTTTTATCTAGTTCCATAGTCACTAAATACCCTGGGACATTATCCATAATAATAGATTCTCTAGTAGTTTTTATGGCCTTATATTGTTCAATATTTTTGTTAATTATCCTTGCTATTATAGTACTGTCATTTTCATTTTTTTTATTTCCTCTTACATCTAAAGCATAAAAAGTATAACATTTTAAATTGGTTAAGTCTACACTAATATTAATATTAATGATGTTGGTACTGTCTGACGTTATTTTTGAAGGGACTTCAACACTATAGCCTAAATCGGAATCTTTAAAAGTATTCCACTGCATTTTTGAGTCGTCTATTTTATATTGTTCTTTTACTCCTGTAAAGTTTGCTTCTACTGCGGTTACTTTATATCCTTTAGCTCTTAATAATTCAATTAGGCCAAATTCCCCAGGTAAATGAGCGGCTCCAACGGCAGAAAATAATGACTTGTTTTTAGTTATTACATTAATAATACTTTTACACATTACTCTATTTCTACGCTCTAGTTGTAAAGTATATCCCTTATTCTGTATTAAATAATTATTTATTTTATTTATATCTCCAGAAATATAAATCTTGGTTATTTCTTCAAGACTTTCTTTATAATCTTCAATATTATGCTTTAAATAGTCTAGTATATACTCTTTTTGCTCATTTTTAGTAAGATTTTTAAAAGTATTCATTTGGTCATCAATACTTTCTAACCCAATAATTTCTTTTCGCATTGTTTTTGCATGAGCAAGTAAATGTAGATCTACAAAGTTATTTTTATCGGTTTCTTTATCTTCACTTGGACTTAATGAAAAGATGAAAGCGTCAAGATCTGTTATATCACTTTTTTCTATTTCATAGCCATGAACATCAAAAAAACGTTTAGATAATTTTTTGTAATCATTATCATCTAATAAATCTTTAAACTTTAAATACGCTTTTTGCGCATTTTTTTCTTTAATATTTAAAACACTTTCTAATATGGAATCTGGTTGGACTTCTAAAGCAAATTTTTCAGAGCTTTCTATAGCTGGTAATACAGCATCACTAAAATTAAATGCTCTAACATCATCAACATGCATAGTACCGAAAATATAAGATGGTTTTTTTAAACCTTTACCTTCAATTTTCCATAATAAACTATAAGAATCATTATTTTGTGCTTGTAAAGAAAAAGATGTTATAAAAAGAAATAGTAAAATTAACTGTTTCTTAAACAGTGTTTTTGAAAATGAATTCATAAGATTGGTCTAGTAAAGTCTTTTATTGGAATTATTGTACGAAAATAGAGAGATTCTTAATAAATTTGGCACTTATCTGAAAAAGATATTCTATTGAGGAAAAAAAAAATATATAACGTAAAAAACATAACTGCGTTTAAGCAAAAACTATTAACCTGGAGCACTCAATTTGATGATGCGGTTTGGTTAGACTCTAACCACCATAATGGACATTACTCTAATTATGATGCTATTTTAGCTGTAGATGCATTTACAGCAATACAAACCGACCATGTAGATGCTTTTGATAAATTTAAAGAATACCAAACCGTAACAAACGATTGGGTTTTAGGGTATTTAACTTACGATTTAAAGAATGATGTAGAAAAACTGCAATCAAATAATTACGACGGTTTAAACTTTCCAGAGTTATACTTTTTTCAACCTAAAAAACTATTTTTAATTAAAGGAAATACTGTAGAATTACAATATTTAAAAATGGTTGATGATGAATTTGAAAGTGATTTTAATGCCATCAAAACTACAAGTTTAAGTATAAAAACAGAGGAAGAACCTGTAAAAATTAAGCTAAGAATTCATAAAGAAGACTATTTTAATAAAATAGAAAAGGTACTGCACCATATACATAGAGGAGATATTTATGAAGCTAATTTTTGTCAAGAATTTTATGCAGAAAAGACAATAATTAATCCGTTAGAAACCTATAAAAACCTTAATAATATTTCTAAACCTCCGTTTGCTACTTTTTTTAAATTAGGAGATAAGTATTTGCTATCTGCTAGCCCAGAACGCTACATAAAAAAAGAAGGGAGTAAGATAATATCACAACCTATAAAAGGCACAGCGAAGCGGTCTAGAAATAAAAGCGAAGATGACGCTTTAAAACAAGAATTAGCATTAGACGAAAAGGAGAGAAGCGAAAATATAATGATTGTGGATTTAGTAAGAAACGATCTATCTTTAACCGCTACAAGAGGAAGTGTAGAAGTAGAAGAGCTATGTAAAGTGTACACATTCGATCAAGTACACCAGATGATTTCAACAGTAGTATCCAAAATAGATAAAGAAACACACCCAATAGATGTAATAAAAACGACTTTCCCAATGGGTAGCATGACGGGAGCTCCAAAAATCTCTGCAATGAAAATTATAGAAGCTTTAGAAGAAACAAAACGGGGGTTATATTCTGGAACAGTTGGGTACATTACACCAGAAGGAGATTTTGATTTTAATGTAGTTATTAGAAGTATTTTATATAACGAGACAAAACAATACGTATCGTATTCTGTAGGTGGTGCAATCACAGCAAAAAGTAATCCCTTAAAAGAATACGAAGAATGCTTAGTGAAAGCCAAAGCAATGCGACAAGTGTTAGAAGGATAATAAATGTTTACTTTATATAAACTTATAGGATAGTTATGGAAAACACATTTTCATTTAAACTACATAATACAGAACTGTTTGGGCAATATTGGAAACCACAACATGAAAAAGCAGTTGTTGTATTAGTGCATGGAATGGGGGAGCACATGTTACGTTTTCAAAATTCTGTAATACACTATTTATTACAATCTAGTTTTGCTGTTGTAGCTTTAGATTTATATGGACATGGAAGAAGTAAGGGAAAGAGAGGACATTGCCCAAGTTATGAAGCGCTATTAGATGCAGTAGATTACACTATAAACAAAGCACAACAATTATTCCCAGAAAAACGTACATATCTCTATGGCCATAGCTTAGGCGGCAACATTGTTATTAATTACACACTAACAAAAAACCATGCAATACATGGAGTAATAGCAACAAGCCCTTTTTTACGCCTTGCTTTTACACCACCAAAATGGAAGTTAACCATAGGTAAATTATTATATAAACTATGGCCTTCGGTAACACTATCCAATGAATTAGATATCACTGCAATTTCTAGAGACACAAAAGAAGTAGAAAACTATAGTAAAGACGCTTTAATACACAATAAAATAAGCCCTATGTTTTCTTTTCCTGTGTTTAACGCAGGAGTATATGCTTTAAATAACGCAAATAAGTTACAAACACCAATGCTTGTTTTACATGGTACAGGAGATAAAATAATAGACTATAAAGCAGCGGAAGAGTTTTGCAATAGTACAGATAAAGCAAAACTAGTATTGTTTAAAGAGGGCTATCATGAGCTACATCATGACCTTTGCAAAGAAGAATTTATAGAAACAGTACTTAAATGGTTGGACAATATGTAAATTAGCACTATGATTAAAACGTTTAAAAATCATATTGAAAATCAATTACCGTTTCTAAAAGAAAAAAAGTTACTTATAGCCATCTCTGGAGGCTTAGACAGTGTTGTATTAACACACTTATGTTATAAATTAGGTCTAAATATAAGTTTAGCCCACTGTAATTTTAATTTAAGAGGAAAGGAGAGTGATGAAGATGAAGCCTTTGTATTAGAATTAGCAGAGCAACTAAATTTAGAACTATTTACCCAAAGCTTTGATACTTCTAGATATGCAAATAATAATAAATTGTCTATTCAAATAGCCGCTCGCGAATTACGTTATACATGGTTTAAAGAACTATCTAAACAATTACAATTCGACTATATATTAACAGCTCATCATGCAGATGATGCTCTAGAAACATTTTTAATAAATTTAACAAGAGCAACTGGTTTAGATGGATTAACAGGTATTCCTGAATTAAATAATACCATAGTAAGACCCTTGTTACCATACTCTAGAGGAACAATAGAACATTTCGCTAGAACGAATCATTATACATGGAGAGAGGATAGTAGTAATGCATCAACAAAATACCTTAGAAATAAACTGCGCCATGATGTAATTCCTATTTTAAAAGAAATTAATCCACAACTTTTAAATGGATTTCAAAGCACATTGCAACATTTACAAGATGCAGCAGATATTGTTGAAAATAGTGTAAGCGATGTATTAAAAAAGGCTATAGTTAAAGAAACCAAAACCACTATAACTTACAATATATCGGTTTTTAAAGCATTAAAAACCCCCAAAGCCTATATATATCATATTTTTAAAGTATATGGGTTTACCGCCCATAATGATGTGTATAATCTATTAGAAGCCCAATCCGGTAAACAAGTATTTTCTAAAACACATAGATTAATTAAAAATAGAGAGAATTTAATACTAACAGTTATAGCAAATGAAGCAGACAATAGTATTTTAATATCTAAAGAAAATAAAGTAATAAAAACACCTTTAGGAACTATTATTTTTAAGGAAGTAAATGAAGTTTCTAAGACCCAAAAAAATGAACTCTTTGTAGATGCCGATACACTACAATTTCCTTTAGAAATTAGAAGATGGAAAGACGGGGAACTCTTTTACCCTATGGGAATGCAAGGGAAAAAGAAATTAAGTAAATTTTTTAAAGATGAGAAATTTTCTTTGCTAGATAAAGAAAAATGTCTGTTATTGTACTCTAATAATGAAGTCGTTTGGATCATTAATTATCGAGGGGATAATCGTTATAAAATTACCGAAAAAACAAAGAGAATTTTTAAAATTACATTGCAAGATTAATAAAGCAAAACACTTCTTAACATTATTTAACATGTTAATACTAAGTTATACGTTTATTTTGCGACAAAAAACATCTTAATTTATATAAATGATGAAAAAAGTTTTAGCATACTTACTAGTCCTATTTTCTATACTTACAGTAAAAGCACAAATTTTTGAACCTGTAGAATGGGAAACTTCTATAGAGAAAAAATCTGATACAGAAGTCGATTTAGTATTCACAGCCTCTATAGATGAAGGTTGGCACTTATATTCGCAAGATGTACCGCCAGATGGACCTGAAGCAACAGAGTTTACGTATACTAAATCAGATAAATATGAATTGGTTGGTAAAACAACAGAAGGAAAAGGACACGTTGTAGATGACCCTGTTTTTAATATGAAAATTAAATACTTTTCTGATCATGCAGAATTTAGGCAAACCGTAAAGCTATTAGACCCAAACATTCATAAAATTGAAACTATGGTTTATTTTATGGTCTGTGATGATAGTAAATGTTTACCACCAACAGAGGAAGAGTTTGAATTTGTTATAAATAAAAAGAAAGAATCTACAGCAAAAACGGAAACTAATGAAAATGCTATAGCAAAAACTAAAACAGAAGATTCAGATTCCTCTAAAAAAGGATTATGGGGTATTTTCTTTGTAGCGTTTTTATCTGGCTTTGCAGCTTTACTAACACCTTGTGTATTTCCAATGATACCAATGACGGTTAGCTTTTTTACCAAGCAAAGTAAAACTAAAGCTATAGGAGTAAGAAATGCAATAATTTATGGAATAAGCATAATAGTAATCTATGTATTACTTGGTAGTGCAGTAACCGCAATATTTGGTGCAGACGCCTTAAATGCACTAGCTACAAATGTTTGGTTTAATATTATATTTTTCTTGATATTAGTAATATTTGCAGCTTCATTTTTAGGAGCATTCGAGATTATGCTACCAAACTCATGGGCAAATAAAGTAGACTCTCAAGCAAATAGAGGTGGTTTAATAGGTATTTTCTTTATGGCATTAGCCCTTGCAATAATCTCTTTTTCTTGTACAGGACCAATTGTTGGAACCTTATTAGTTGAAGCAGCTTCAAAAGGAGGTATAGCCCCAATAGTTGGAATGTTTGGCTTTTCATTAGCCATAGCATTACCATTTGCATTATTTGCAGCATTCCCAGGATGGTTAAATTCATTACCAAAATCTGGAGGATGGTTAAATACAGTAAAAGTTGTTTTAGGCTTTTTAGAATTAGCATTAGCATTTAAATTTTTATCACAAGCAGATTTAGTATTGCAAACACATTTCTTAGAAAGAGAAGTATTTATAGCAATATGGATTGCCATTTTTGGAGCATTAGCCTTGTATTTATTTGGAAAAATACAACTACCGCACGATTCTCCATTAACACATATCTCTGTAGGACGTTTATTTTTAGGACTTTTTACACTAACATTTACTGTATACATGATTCCAGGATTATGGGGCGCACCATTAAATTTAATTAGTGCATTCCCTCCACCATTAGAATATAGCGAATCGCCTTATGGCGTTGGGTATTCTAAAATAGGAGGAGGAGCGTCTAGTAGTGAGCATTCAGACTTGCCAGAAGGCGCACATTTATTAGCCCCACACGATATTTTAGCATTTAACGATTACGATTTAGGTTTAGCTTATGCTAAAAAAGTTGGTAAACCAGTAATGATTGATTTTACAGGATGGGCTTGCGTAAATTGCAGAAAGATGGAGCAAAATGTTTGGCCAAAACAAAACGTTTTAAATATGCTTAAAAATGATGTCGTGTTGATCTCTCTTTATGTAGACGATAAACGACCATTACCAAACGGAGAAGTTCTAGAATCTAAAATAAAGGAAGGTAAAAAACTGAAATACATAGGGCAGAAGTGGAGCGAATTACAACAATTAAAATATAAAGCCAATGCACAGCCTTTTTATGTATTAATGGACCATGATGAAGCTAACCTAATAAAACCAGTGGGCTATACACCAGATGTTGAAGAGTACTATAACTGGTTAAAAACAGGAGTAGATAATTTTAAGAAATAAAACTTAAAATAATAGAAAGTATAAAGCGAGGCTATTTGTCCTCGCTTTTTTTAGCTTAAAATGGTAGTTTTACAACAAATTATAAAACATATAGAAGATGAAGTTGCAAGGGCAAATAGTAGATATAAAAAATAAACGTATATAAAGGCGAAGTTACAGTTGAAAACAATAAAATAGTTTCAATAATAGAAAAAGAGCATGATGTAAACCATTACATCATGCCAGGTTTTGTAGACGCGCATATACATATAGAAAGTTCAATGCTAGTGCCTAGTGAATTTGCAAAACTAGCAGTAACACATGGAACAGTAGCAACAGTTTCAGACCCGCATGAAATAGCCAATGTTTTAGGAGTAAAAGGCGTAGAATTCATGATAGAAAATGGAAAAAAAACACCTTTTAAATTTAATTTTGGAGCACCATCATGTGTGCCAGCAACGGCTTTCGAATCAGCAGGCGCTATTATAGATTCTGACGCTATTAAAACATTAATGGCTAATCCAGACATTAAGTATTTAGCAGAAATGATGAATTACCCAGGAGTGCTTTTTAATGATGCCGAAGTATTAAAAAAAATTGAATGGGCAAAGCATTATAATAAACCTATAGATGGTCATGCACCAGGAGTAAGAGGAGAAAACATTACAAAATACATAGCAGCAGGAATTACAACAGATCATGAGTGCTTTACCTACGATGAAGCTTTAGAGAAGCTACAAAAAGGAATGAAAGTAATTATTAGAGAAGGCAGCGCTGCCAAAAACTTCGAAGCTTTAATAAGTTTATTACCAGAACACTATAACGAAATGATGTTTTGTAGCGACGATAAGCATCCAGATGATTTAATAATCGATCATATCAACGCATTGTGCAGAAGAGCAGTGGCAAAACAAATAGATGTTTTTAAAATATTACAAGCCGCTTGTATAAATCCCGTTAAACATTATAACCTAGATGTAGGATTATTAAGAAAAGGAGACTTCGCAGATTTTATTGTCGTTGAAGATTTAAAAACGTTTAAAACCCTTAAAACCTATATTAACGGAGAATTAGTATATAATAATGGGCAATCTTATATTAAAGAAGTACAATTTAAAAACCTAAATAACTTTAATACCAATACAAAAACAGTTAATGATTTTAGATATGAATCATCAGCCGAAAAAATTAGAGTTATTGAGTGTTTAGATGGCGAATTAATTACAAACGAGGTTATAGTAAATGCTTTAATAGCAGATGGGAATTTAGTGTCTAATACAGATAATGATGTCCTAAAAATAACAGTTGTAAACCGTTATCAAGACCAAAAACCAGCAATTGCTTTTATTAAAAATTTTGGTTTAAAAGAAGGGGCCATTGCAAGTTCAGTCGGGCATGACTCGCATAATATTATTGCTGTAGGAGTAGACGATGATGCAATTTGTAAAGCAGTAAATGCTATTATAGAAGCTAGGGGAGGCATTTGTGCCGTAACCGCTTCTAAATCTAATACAGTACCACTACCAGTTGCAGGTATTATGAGTGATAAAGATGGAGAAACTATAGGGAAGCAATATGCAGCATTAGATAAAATGGCAAAAGATATGGGGTGTACACTTAATGCACCATACATGTCTTTATCATTTATGGCATTACTAGTAATACCATCCCTTAAATTAAGTGATAAAGGGTTATTTAATGGAAAAGATTTTAAATTTACATCCTTAGAGTTTAACTAACTTAGCCTTTAATGCTTTGGCTTTATTATAATTATAATGACTTTCTTTTTCTAAAATTAGATTTATAGTTTCTAAAGCCTTAGTCTTATTTCCTAATTTTAAATAAACCAAAGTTTTATACCAATACCCTTTAGAACTATCTAATGATTGTTCTTTTAATAAGTTATTAAACGTATTTAAAGCCAAATCATATTGTTCTAACTCTATATAGCTCACCCCCAAATAGGTTGTTGCTTGAGGGTTTATATTATTTTTTAAATAGGTGCTAAAAATAGTAGAAGCCTCTCTATACTGTTTATTTTTAAAAGCCTCTTGTCCTTTAGAAAGGTCGTTATTATCATCAGCTCTATAAGTTAAAGAAGGTAAATCGTTCCAGTTTTTGTATTCTGCATATAAATCTTCTGTAGTTTGTGAGTCACCAAAAAATAAAAAATAACCTAATAATAATGCTATAGATGCAGCAATTGGGTAAATAAATCTTGGCAACTTAAAAACACGTTGTTTAGAGTTTTGGTATTCGGTATTTGTTTTTGCAATAGCAGAAGCAATAGATTTTGCCTCATTACTATTTAAATAATTTTCAATAATTTTCACCTCGTCTGGGTTAGGTTGGTCCTCAAAAGCCCATGAGTTTTCATCTAATGTATTAAATAAATCTTTTTGAACAATAAATTCTTTATATAACTCAGAATCTTCTTTTAATTTGTTTTCAAACTCTAATTTATCTGTAGCATTTAGAGTGTTTTTTAAGTACTCATCAATTAAACTATATATATTATCATCAAACATTATATTGCTTTTAGTTGTTTAAATCGTTTGTCTTTTTTAACTAAATCACTTAGTTTTTTTCTACATTTAAAAACACGTTGTCGTGCTACAGATTCGGTTGTATACGATAGTTTTTTAACAATATCTGCATACGAAACCTTGTTATAATAGAAGCCTAAAACTTCTTTACAGTTTTCAGAAAGTTTATTAAACATTTCTGTGTATAATTCCCACTTTTCTTGTTCTAATAATTCCTGTATTGAATCCGAATGTTCATCATAGTGTTCTTGATTAGGAATGTTTGTTACCCTTCTTTTTTTTAAATTTAATTCTCTACGCCATAAATTCATACAAATAGTGAATAAATAGGCTTCAAATGACGAGTGGAATTCTACACGTTTTAGTTTTAATCGTGCACTAAATTGAATTAATGCTTTTTGAAAAACATCCTCAGCATCTTCCGTTTGCCCGCTATTTTTAAGAACAAATTTTAGGACTTTTGGATATACTAATTGGTAGATTTTTAAAATTCCTTTATTGTCTCCATTAATTAAACTATCACAAAAATATTTGATATTTTCATTACTCATATTGGTCATCATAAGGCTAGAAATGTAAATATAAATGAATAATGCATTTTTTTGTGGGTAACAAAAAACTTTTTTTGAAAACAAGTTAGTAAATACACAAACCAAAAAAATAATTAACAATGAAAACAAAAGCTGTAATTTACTTAGTCATTTTTATTCTATTAGGATGTTCTGTAGAAACTGAAAATATTGTAACAGAACAAGAAAACAAAACTTTGTACAATAAAATAAGTACACAATCAAGTCTAGCTAATCCAGACCCTTTAGACTATTCCCAAACAGAATTAGTAATAAAATTTAATCCAGGAATAGATGTAGAAGCCAAAGAAAGCATAAGGCAAAGCCATGATGTTATTAAATATGAAACCTGCTCTTGCTCCAATGAAGATATTGAAGTTTGGCATTTTAATACAGACGAAAATATAAAAAGTAGGTTAGGAGAAACAGAAGCAGATCCAGATTTAGAAGGATCAGAGTTACAATACTACATAACTAATTCTAATAATTTATTTAATATAAATGGTAGTAATTTAAAAAATTTGCAAACTAAAGTAGCGGCTTCTAATAGAGATGTTGTTATTGCTGTAATAGACTCTGGAGTAGATTACAATTATGAAGGTTTTAACATCCCCTTTTTGTATGATACTTCGCAAGAATCAAGTTGTAGTGATGACCCATTAAAGCAAAACATATCTGGATGGGATTTCGTTAATGATGATAATGATGTATATGATGATAATGGACACGGAACCATAGTTACATATTCTATATTTGAAAAATTAAGAGACGCAAGAGTACCATTTAGAATATTACCTATAAAAGCATTTAATGAAGAAGGTAAAACAAAATATTCTACTATAGTATGTAGTTACATATATGCCATTAATAACCCAGATGTAGATATTATTAATATGAGTTTTGGTTGGTACTATAAAAAACTAGCTATTTTAAATAGTTATATTGCAACAACTAACAATATATTACTAAGCACATCCGCAGGAAACAAAAGCATAGATACAGATGCTATACCACATTACCCATCTGGTTACGAATATGATTTTATACTAACAACAACAGGAATAAAAAGCACGTATGACGCATTAGCTCCAATGGCAAATTTTGGAGATGAAACAGTTGATATAGCTGCTGCAAATGAATTTATTTTTATGTATGATAGTACATCTCACCTTTACCAAGGCACATCTTTTTCTGCGGCAGAAACAACAGCAAGAGCTGCAACATTATATACAAACGGAGTAAATCCTATGATATTAAAAAATGATGTTATATATTCAGGGGTATATTTAAGTTCTTTAAATAATATTAAATATCCATATACCCTCGATTAATGATTTATAAAACAGTTAGCGCACAAATTATTACATTACTATTTTTTTGTACGACTTTATTATCATTTGCTAATAATGAATTAGATGATAAAATCAATACAATACTAGAATCTAAAAGTATTGAAAACACAGAAAAGTTTAATAAAATAATGACTATTGTAGAAAATAGTACAGCGCTAACTGAATTAGAACAATCACAATATTATCATGATATATCTAAACTGTTTTATGGAAAATATAAAGACCTCCAATTAGCTATTAAAAGTGTTAAAAAAGCAGTAATAATTAGAAGAAAATATAAAGACACAAATCCAGATTTATTAAAAAAAAGCCTATTTAACTTAGGCGTTTTTTATAACAAAAGTGGAGCTATAAATGCTTGGTATAAAACTTACAAAGAACTTTTAACAACAGGCACAGAAGACCGTAGACATGCTAAAGTATATGTAGCGTTTGGTAAATTTTACAGAAAAACAGGAGATTTTGCTAAAGCACTAGAAAATCTAGAAAAAGCACAACGTTACTTTGTAGCTAATAACGATAGAAGAGAACTTTTTTTAACCCATTTAAGTTTTTCGTACTTATATGCAAATATGGGGCGTATAGAATACTCTAAGGAAATAATTAATCATTTAGAGCAGGCAGACTCTATTAATACAACCTTTTCCAATTCTAAAAATAGAATAGCAAAAGAGAGCGATTTGTTTATAATAAAACAACGATTAGGTAATCTAGCTTTAGAGAAAGATGAATTTAATAAAGCAGAAAAAAAATTAAAAGAAGCATTAGTTATAGCTTTAAAACAAAAAGACACAAGTAATATAGCCTTGGTATATAGTAATTTAAGTAATATTTATATAGAAAAAAAAGAACATGCAAAAACATTAAAAATATTACAAAAAGCAAAGTCTCTTGCTAATAGTAATATCATTAAATCTCTTATTAATAATAATTTAGGCGATTATTATTTTAATACAAAGGATTATAAAAATGCAGAAATTAGCTATTTAAGTGCATTTAACGGTTTAAATAATATTACAGAAAATAGGCTACCAAAAGAAAGCGAGCTGTCCAATGTTCCTAATAAATTAGACGCATTAAGCTATTTAAAAGATATAGCTGGTTTTTATTATAAACAATACCAACTAAATAATGATAAAAAATTGCTTCAAAAGGCACTGGAAGCAATTATTATGGCAGATAAACTAGTAGATATTATTAGGTTGGGTAGTACAGAAAATATGTCTAAACTTATATGGAGAGAAAGAGGGGCAGGCATATATATGAAAGGAGTAGAGATAGCCTATCTTTTAAATAAACCAGCCCAAGCATTTTATTTTATGGAAAAAAATAAAGGGTTACTTTTATTAGAAGATTTAACAGCACAACAAGCTAGAAAAGCGAGTAAACTACCAGATAGTATTATTATAAAAGAATTAAATTTTAATTCTAAAATAAAAGAAACAGAAATAAGCTTAGCAAATGAAAATATAAGTAAAGATAGAGAACAACTTAAAAATAAACTTTTTACATTAAAGAGAGAATATCAGTTTTTTACAGACACATTAAAAATAAATTATCCCAATTACTTTAAATCTAAACAGGATATAAAAATCACATCAATTAATGCTATAGATCCTTCTATTTTAAAAGATAATACTGCTATTATAGAATTTATACTCGATGATAACCAAGGTTATGCTATAGCAAAAACAACGTCTAGAATTAAATTAATTAAATTAAAAGATATAAAAACATTAAATAAAGAAGTAAAAACATTAAAAACACTTATTTCTAAACCTTTTTATGACGAATCAAGCTTTAAAAACTTTAATAATCTAGCAATAGAAGTCTATAAAACGTTATTTAAAGAACTAGAAAATATTATTAAAGATAAAGCAGAACTAATTATAATTCCCGATTATACATTAGCATACATTCCTTTTGAAGTTTTGCAAACACATAGAAATGGAAACCCGTTATTACCTAATTACTTACTATATACAAAATATATTAGCTATGCCTATTCTGTAAATTTTTTACTGCAAAATGATAAAGTAAACAGAAGCCCCAAATCTAATTTTTTAGCATTAGCCCCCATAGAATTTAATAGTGAATTAACGAAGTTAACAGATTCAGAAATTGAAATTGATAATATTAATACCTTATTAGATGGCACAATTTTAAAGCGTGAAGAAGCTACAAAACAAAATTTTTTATCACTATTAAATAATTATAATATTATACACATTAGTACACATGCAGATTATGACAAGGATAAAACAACATGGTTATGGTTTGCAGATAAAAAAATGAAACAAACAGAATTATATACTATAAAAAGCCAAGCAGATATGGTGGTGCTAAGCGCCTGTAAAACCTTAGATGGCGAAATGGTAAAAGGAGAAGGTTTAAATAGTTTGTCGAGAGGTTTTTTTAGTGCAGGAGCAAAAAGTGTATTGTCTTCATTATGGAATACAAATGATAAAAGTAATACAGACATAATGATAGCTTTTTACAAGGAACTAAAAAATAATACACAAAAAAATATAGCATTGGCAAATGCCAAAAAAGAGTATCTAAAAAAACATTTTGGAATAGAGAATTCACCTTATTATTGGGCATCGAATACAATTAATGGGTCAATAGAAACAAAAATGATAACTTCAAAAGTAAACTATAGCTATTATATTCTTAGCACATTAGTTGTACTTTCATTAATAATTTTCACCATACTAAAGCTAAAAAAATAATTAATTAATTTTTTTTTGGGTAACAGATTTTATTTTTCATAAACACTCTTAAAAGGTGTAAGCTGAAAAACCTAATTAATAGAGTAAGCCTATAAATTAATTAATTATGAAAAATAGAACTACACAATTAAAAGCCTTTCTGTGCTTTTTGGTATTAGCTATGTTTAGCTACAATTTATCAAGTGCCCAAAGTTGGGATTATGTGAATTTTACAGATGGCTCAGATTTAGCTATTAATAATGCTGCTATAGATGGTTCCGATAATGTCTATACTTATGGCTGGGGATCTGGGTTTACTAGAGTATTAAGAAAATTTAATGCCGCTGGAAATATACAATGGACAAAAGACATTACCGGGTTAATAGATTATTCAAATAATAGTACCATGTCTGGAGGTGTTGGAGGAGTAGAATACTCTAACTCTAAAATTTATGTAGTTGCCAATAAAAGTGGTAAAGGTATTGTTTTAACCTCTGGAGTAGGAGCAGGAGATCCAACAACAACGTGGGAACAGTTGGGAGGAACTGCAACAAGTACAATTTCTGGAATAGTACTAAAAAATGGTCACATGTATGTTGTGGGATATTTTGGAGGTGTAAGTACTGGGTCTTCTACAGTAACGTTTAATGGAAGTACAACTTTAACAGGTAACGCACATAGTGGTTTTGTTGCAAAATATACTTATCCATCAAAAACGCTTGTTTGGGCTAAAAAAATTCATGCCTCAAATATTGCAGATGCTGTAAATGTAGATGTAGACAACTCTGGAAACGTGTTTGTATCTGGACACTTTAGAGGGACAGCGACATTTTATAATGGCACAACACCATATTCTTTTACATCTGTGTCTACTTGGACCGCAGAAACATATTTAGCAAAGTTTAATAGTAATGGAGATTTTGATAATACCTTTGGTTTAAAGGTAGATGCAACTTCAGATAATTATAACTGGAGAAGTTATGATGTAGAAGTAAGTGATACTAATAATGCTGTGTATTGGGCAGAAGATACAAGAGTTCGCGCATATAATAAAAATGGTTCAGGAAGTTTACTGTGGTCTAGAGATTTAGCATCTAAACCTTACAGAATTAAAACGAATAATTGTGGAGATGTTTATGTAACAGGGCAAGCCGGTACACCAGTAACTAAAAATAGTAGTAAAGCACCATGTGGAGGTGACTTTTTTGGAGTATCACTAAATGCAGTAAATGGAACAAGTGTATGGCCAGAAAACTCTACATCTTGTTCATCTTATGGAGCAGAAGTCTTAATAGACTCTAACAATAAAGAAGTGTTTGTAGGAAGTTATTTTTCTAGCGGCGGTAGCCAGCCATTAGTAATAGATACATTTTCGTCAGGAAACTCAAAAGGTTATTTTATTGGAAGGTATACAGACGACCCTGTAAATAGCTGTTGTAAAGCAACTTTAGAAGTCGGTAAGAGTAAAGTAATTTGCGAAGGAGATCCATGGCCAGTACTAGATATTACAGGACAAATACCAAATATTGTATCTATTAATTGGTATTTAAACGGAAACCCTTTTCCACAACCTGTAAATGCAGAAACTATTACCACTTTCGCAGCTGGTACTTATTCTGTAGTTGTTGTTTACGACAACAGCTGTACACTAACCGACTCTATGACTTTAGTAGTCGAAGACTGTCCAGCAGAGTGTGAAATAACACCAAAATTTGATGTTAAAACAAAATACTGTACAGCAAGTTTCTCTAACAATTCTTACGCTTCTGGTGCAACTACTATAGTTGGTTATTTATGGGATTTTGGAGACGGAACGACATCTACAGAAGTAAACCCAACGCATACATATCCAGTAGGTGGTAACCATACAGTAACGTTATACGTATATGGAATAAATGAAGAAGGCGATTGTTGTGTAGAACAAATACAAAGAAAGATATATATTAATGTATCTTGTTTACCTAAATGTGGATTAACCCCTAAATTTAAAGTATCAGAAGTAGGAAATGGTGTTTATCTATTTGAATCTGCATCTATAACAAATGGGTTTACAACAATAGTAGGTTACGAGTGGACAATAAATGGAACAGTAGTATCTACAGCTCCTTATTTTGCACAACCATTTTCTGGAGGAACATTATGTTTAACAATATATGGATTAACCTCTAAAGGAGAATGTTGTAGTGAAACAACATGTAAATCTTTTGCTGTAAAACCAGGAGAAGACAGTATAGAAAAAGAATTTAAAGTATTTCCAAACCCAACTCAGGATAATATAAACTTCGATTTTAGTTCGCTAGACAATACAAGAGCATCAAAAGAGATTTCTGTAATAGATGTTAACGGACGCGTTATTTCATCACAAGAAACTAATGAGGCAAAATATAGAATAGAAACTAAAAATTGGCCAACAGGATTATACCTTTGTAAAGTTACAATAGATGGTATTACAACAACAAAAAAGATAATTAAAAACTAAAGACCAATAATTAGGTTTAAAAAAGAAAGCGCATTAATTTTATTGATGCGCTTTTTTACTTAAAAACTCATAATAGATTACAAGTAATTTACTAACTTTAATCTCAAAAAATAAACCAAAATAATGCCGATAATTCAATCAAAATATAAGCCCCCTTATTTATTTAGGCAAGGTCATGTTTCCACATTATATTCTGGAATTATTAGAAACGTAGAAGGAGTAAAACAAGAAAGAGAACGTATTATTTTAAACGATGGCGATTTTTTAGATTTAGACTGGAGCTTTTCAAAACAAAAAACAAATAAGCTCATTGTTATATTACATGGTTTAGAAGGTAACGCACAAAGACATTACACCTTAGGCGTAGCTAAACTATTTAATAAAGAAGACACAGATGCCGTTTGTGTTAATTTTAGAGGCTGTAGTGGAGAAGAAAATAAAACCTTTAGATCATACCATTCAGGAGTTAGTGAAGATCTAGAAGCCGTTATTAATTATGTTATAACACAAAAAAAATACAATGAAATATATTTAAACGGTTTTAGTTTAGGCGGTAATGTTATATTAAAATATTTAGGAGAACGTACCACAATACCAAAAGAAGTAAAGGCAGCAGTAACAGTTTCTGTTCCAGTTTGGCTTAAAGGAGCAATGTTACAACTGCATACCTTTAAAAACATACTGTATACTAATAAATTTAAAAAAGATTTAATAGTAAAACTAAAACGTAAAAAACAGTTTTTTCCAGATAAAATTTTAGATAGCGATATTAAACGAATTAAAGATTTAAAAACCTTTGATGATGTATACACATCTAAAGCTCATGGCTTTGTTGATGCTTACGATTATTATGAAAAATGTAGTAGCCTTCAGTTTTTACCTAATATAACTATCCCTACATTAATTATAAATGCATTAAACGACTCTTTTTTATCTCCAGAATGTTTTCCTGTAAAAGAAGCTAAAAACAACCCTAATTTGTATTTAGAAATGCCAAAATATGGTGGGCATGTTGGTTTTTACGATAAAGGTAATACATACTATAACGAATACCGTACATTAGAGTTTATTAAAAGCATATAAAATACTATAACTTTCTAAACCTCTTCATTAAAAAAAAGAGCAGAATAAGTAAAATAATAATAAAAGCAACTACCTTTAATACAAAAGGATTAAAGGACGTAAATTCTATAGCATCAGGATTTCCTGTTAATATTAACGAGGACCAATAATAAGGCGATAACTCTGTGTTTTGATGCGTATTTATATAGTTTAATTTAGCATTATGTAACGCTTTAGATTTTGTTTGTCCCTCTTTTAAGTTTTTATAAAAATGAACTAGAATTTCATTATTAGATTGCTCATTTACATTCCATTGAGAAGCAATAACACTCTCTGCACCACTATAGAAAAAACCACGAGATAAGCTCATAACACCTTCTCCTTTTTCTAATAAACCACTAGCAGTTTTACAAGCATCTAAAACAACTAAACGCGCTTGGTTTTCTGTGCCATAGAGCTCCTTTAATGTTATTTTATCATTAGAAAAAGCTATCCATGGATCTTTATTTTCATCTAAACCAGCATGAGTATTTACATGGATAACATTATAGTCGTTTAATCCAGATATAAATGCTTTTTTTGAGGCCTCTTTATAAGATAATATTACACTAGGAACAAGGTTAGATATGGTTTCCATTTCTTTAGCACTACCCATTAAACTTGGTAAAGAATCTATAGTATAAACTATAGGAGCAAAGCCAATTAACTCTTTTTTTGCAACACGTTTTTTTTGCTCTATTTGTTTAAATACAGAAGCAGATTGATAATAAGAAACCTCGGTGCTTTGTATTAAATAATTTGAAGCATTTTTGTTAGAAGCCGTTATTAACGCTTCAAAAGGAAGGTCTCTAAGTTTATAATCTGGTATAACAGTTAATTTTTTATTAGAAATTAAATGTAAAGCATTTTTAAAAGGAAAAATTGTTTTAAAAACCGAAAATGCTACAGCATTATATCTATCATTATCTTTTTTGTAAATAATAGGTTGACTTATAAGTGTTTTTAAAACCTCTAGTTCATTTAATAGTTTAGTAACATCTTTTATTTCAAAAAGAATCGTTTCTGTTTGAGAGCAAAAGAGACCATAACCAGAAGAGTCGTTTAGAATATATTCTATATAGTTTGTATTTGCAGTTGTATGCTTTGTTTTGGCCTCGTTTAGACTTAAAATAGTAGGCTCTTTTTTAGTATTAAAATAATCTGGATATTGATTTTTTAATGAGTTTAAAAAATTTATATACTTGTTTTCTTTTTCTAAGTATAGTTTTGTTAACGTATTATCTTTTGGGAATTTATGCCGTTTATCTTCTATATCTAAAATAGCATACCTTAAATTAAACTCATGTTGTAAAATAGAATCGGGTATTTGTAACCTTGCTTTTTCTTCTGCCGATGTTAAATTTTCAAGAAGCAATAGCGATTTATTTTTTTCCATAAAATAAAAAGCATCTTTTGGAGAATCTAGCAAATAAGAAACTTTAACAGCAAGCATATATAAATCCACCCCTTTGTTAATCCAAAATAACTTTGACTTTTCACTAGAACTATCATAACGCATTAACGATACTAATTGGTCTATTTTATAAAGTGTTTCTTGAGCTCTTTTTAAATATGTTTTGTTTTTTTCTTCCTCATAACTTTTTACGAGGTAGTTAGCGTATTCTGTTAAATATATCAAAGCATAAGATTTATGCGATGTTAATTTTAATTTTTCTAGAGTTGGTAACTTAAAAGTATAGCTTAAGTTTGTTTCCTCATTAAAAAGTATCCGTATTGCTTTTTCAAAATAGGGGAGTCTCTCAATAGACTTTTTAGTATTTAAATAAGCTCCTTGGTTTGCATAAATGCCAGACTTTGTTAAATTGTCTTTAACCATAGTAAGCGCTTTATTAAAATACTTTTTTGCTTTACTATGCTCTTTTGTAATTGAGTATAATTCACCTAAATTATGATATAAAGTAGAAGCATTTGCAGAATCATTTATTTTTAGGTATTCAGTTAAAGCTTTATTGTAGAATTTAGAAGCAGTCTCATATAGGCCTATATTTTTATAAATTTTAGCTAAACTATTATCTATATATATAGGTCGCTTTAATTTATCATGAAGCTTTACTAAGTTCTCAATGCTTTGGACATGCGTGTTTATTTTTATTAAATCTTCTTTATTGTTACTTTTTTCACTATAAATATAAATAGCAGCTTTATGAGCATCATAGAGGGTTTTAGGATCTTTATAAAATTCATAAGATAATATAACTTTATTTATATATTCTAAAGCAGTGTAATAGTCACCAATAGTTTCGTGTATATATGCTAATGCATTATAGGATTTATACACAAATTTATCTGTAGAACTTCTATTTAAAGACTCTAAAACTTTGCGCCTCATACTCTTATTACCCATACGAGAATAGCAGTTTGAGATATTATATAGGCTATTATTTATCTTTTTTAAATCTTTTGGAGTTGATGCTTCCCTTATTTTTATAGCAGTTTTATAATTATTTATGGCATCAATACTATTTTTTTTTTGCTTACTATATTTGGCTAACCTTTCATGTAACAACCCTTTTCTATGATAAATATTAGCAATCCCTTCAGAAGGAGTTAAGGTATCTTGTTGCTTTAATAGAGAATCAAGTACTATAAGCCCTTCTGTAGGGGTGCTTTTGTTTTGATTGTATATTGTATTGGTTTGTTCAATTAAATCGTTAATATTTTGAGCATTACTAAATGAAGTTAATAGTATAATACTATAAAATACATATTTATATAAAGTCATTATTTTGAGGGTTTCCCCAAATATATACAATCATACAATAATTAAGGAATTACTTTTTGAAATTTTACTTGCCTGTCAGACTCATAATAAGTTAAATATTGCCCGTAATTATATATTTTTTCCATGAGTTGAGCAATAGTTAAACTATAATCATGATTATCTAAAATTGTAGCAGCAACAGCAGAAACCTGAGGAGCAGCAAAAGAAGTACCGTGTATAAAATGCTGGTTATTGCCAACATCTATAAAAGATACATTGTAACCTCTAGCTACATAATCTACAGAATAAATACCATGATTAGAAAAACTAGCGATTCTAACATCTGTATTTTTAGCATAATATCTTGCTGCACCTATGGCTAAAAGATTAGGTTCGCTTATAGATGAAGGTTTGTGTATTTTTTCGTTATCATTATTATTATTTGCATTACCAGCAGATGTAACAACTAGCGTATTATTAAACTGTTTAAATAAATTAGTAAGTATTTGGTCGTTTGTTAAAGTAGCACCAATAGGAGAAGTTAATACAGGAGATTGGTAATAGCCAGAACTTATATTTATTACTTTGGCTCCCATATTTCCAGCAGCATTTACAGCACAAATGATATTAAATAACGAAGAGCGCCCCTCATCATTAGAAGCTTTTAATGGGATAATTTGGTAATCAGTATCAGTTAAATCTAATTTCGTTTTTAGTACACTGGTTACTAAACTACCATGTTGAACAAGATTATCATCAAAAGGATCATTATCACTATTTACAAAATCCCATCCAGAAATCACAGAAGGAAAACCAGGGAGATTGGCTTTGTATAAAAAAGGCTGACCATTAAAAACCGGGAAATTTGGATTCAATCCAGAATCTATTACAGCAATTGTAACTCCTGTATTTTCAGTAACAACTTTGTCTGTATAATCGGCATATTCAATAGAACCAAATGCAGGTGTAGTATCATTTTCTAAAACAAATGATAGATTATAGCTAAAAGCGTCAATTAAATCTTCAGAATCTGTATCATCATCTCCAGATATACCTATAGCAACAATCTCAATATCTACTTCAGGTTCTAAGGTCCATAATTCTATTATAGCTTCTGGAGAACATAAGTCACAAACCTTAAAGGTACCTTGTTTATTTGGTGGAGGTGTGCCTTGTAAATTAGCAGAATAAATGCCAAATGATTGCCTAAAAAGCTTTATAGCAGCTGGACTAACATTTTTTTTGTATTGAATAATAAGTTCGTTATTATGATATTTAGCCATGTTTATATTATTGTATGACAGATTAGGTTTTAAACCTTTTTCTAGTATCTGTGTAGATGCTGTATCATTGGTTATGGTGTCATCTTCAATTTCAGAGCATCCTAATAATATAAATGCACAGCAAACTAATAGTTTAATTAAATTTTTCATTGTTTAATAGGTTTTACGGGTTATTACTAATAACAACATTTTAAAAATATTGTAGGGTTATAGGTCTAGTTTTTTTGGTCTGATAGCATTTTACATTAACAAAATAAATATTGTGCACAACTTATAGTGTTTAATACTAATAAGTATTAAATAACTAAAAACATTACCCAATTTTTTTAAAAATTAAATTATTTTTGATTTTACTCACATGAATACACTTATGACGGAAAGCGAAAAGTACTTACAAGCCCTTATAAATGGAGATTATAAAAGGACTCTAGAAATATATGATAAGTTTTATCCAAAAGTACAAGCTTTTATACAACGTAATAATGGTAAAATTGAAGACGCTAAAGATGTTTTTCATGATGCACTAATATATTTAATAACAAAACATAAAAAAACGCCTTTAAAATTAGAGGCTTTCGAAGGATATTTATTTACTATTTGTAAAAATATATGGCGCAGCAGAATAAAAAACAAAAAAGAATGGGTAATGAAAGATGGGGTTTTACCACTAGTAGAAAAAGAAGACAGTATAGCAAACTTTACTTTAGAACAAAAACATTTAGAATTTTACCAAGAGAAATTCCAGTTATTATCCGATAACTGTAAAGAAATGCTAAGTAATTATTTTAATGGTATGAGTTATGAAGAAATTATGCGTGATTTAGCCTATAACTCTATAAACGTAGTAAGACAACGCGTTTTTAAATGTAGAGCTAAAATTGTACAATTAATAAAAGCGGATAGCCGTTATAAAACACTAGCATAAATGAACTCCAACCAAGACGACAACATGCAAGAGCAAATAGAGGCGTATTTAAACAATACACTATCTATAGATGAAAAAATAGCTTTTGAAAAGTTAATACAAGAGGATAAAGCTTTACAAGAAGAAATAAATTTATATAAAGCGTTACAAGAATCCCTTAATGAGAATGATTGGCATACCATAGATAAAAATAAAAACAAGGTAGAGTTATTAGAAATAAAGAAAGAATTAAAAAGTAAACCAATACAAGATGCTTCCAAGCATATAAAAAAAATAGAAGAACATTATTTTAATAATAAAAAGGCCAATAAATCCAAACGATTCTATACAATAGCAATTGCAGCGTCAATATTATTATGTGTTAGTATTGGACTTCCATTTCTATTTTCTAATCATAGTTTAGAAGGTTATTATAATAATTATCAAGACTGGGAGGATATACCCTCATTAACCGAAAAAGGCACACACGACGAATCTTTTAAAATAGAAACATTATTTGCTGAAAAAGACTATAGAGCTATCATTGAGTACTACGAGAAAAACCAATCAACAAAGAATATGTTACATCCTTATACATTACTTAAAGTAGGTAGTGCATATTTTTATACAGGAAATTATGATAGCGCATTGAAAATATTTGATGAGTTTATAGCATTAGATACTATGGATCGTTCTAGAGGCTATTGGTATAAGTTATTAGTGTATTTAAAACAAGAAAACAAGACTAAAGTAGAAGAAATGTTAAAAATAATTTTAGCAAATACACAAAACCATAACCACATAAAAGCTAAAAAAATAGCTGAAGAAATAAAATAAAGTATATATAGTGACTCAGAATAATTAATCATAAAAACTAAAACAAAAAAGCTATTACAGTACTGTAATAGCTTTTTTGTTTTTAGACACTTTAACAACTAAAGCATACAAAACATAAAAGGTGTTTTCCTCCATCACTTTATAGTATTTTCATTGTTAAACCCAAACGGGGTTTTCTTCAAAAAAAATAGACTTTCCCTTTCTAACATAAGTGTATTTCCTTAATCAGTAAGGTTAATCAACCTAAATTAAAAACAGCGTATTACCCACTTCTTAAAGGTCTGTTTTCCTATACAATAACCTCTACTTTAAAATTACTTTTGACTTGTTGAAAGACGTTGGCAGTCAGTCTTTTAATGCACAACAGAACATTAACTAATAAAATATAAAAGTCATGGTAAGTTATCCAGCAAAAATTAATAACCATTCAATTACAGTATCTAATACAGGTGCAAACATAAGGTTGCGAGGAGACAAAGAACAATTAATAGGAGATATACAATTTACTACAAGCCAATCTCAAGACCATTCTACTACAGCCTTTATTAATAGAGGAGGCTTTATATCTATGACGTATCCACTAGCACTTTTACCTTCTATTTTAATCTTACTTCAGCAGGACGATATACTACTAATAGAAGAAAACGGAGACTTTACTAATACAATAAAACAATAGACATTATGAATACTTTAATTCAAATAGCCTCAAAAGAAATAGGAACAAAAGAAATACCAGGTAGTAAGCATAACCAGAGAGTTGTTAATTACGCAAAAGAATCGGGCTTTAATTATATAAATGACGACGAAACACCTTGGTGTAGTTTTTTTATGAATTGGGTAGCCAAAAAAGCAGGAATGGAAACCTCTGGATTAGGAAATGCAAGATCATGGTTAAACGTTGGAATTTCTGTAGTCAATCCAGAACCAGGTGATGTTGTAATATTTTGGAGAGAGAGTCCAAACTCGCATAAAGGACACGTAGGTGTTTTTATGGGGTATTCACAAGATCAAAGCCGTATATATACATTAGGTGGTAACCAAAATAACCAAGTAGGAGAAACAGCATACCCTAAAAGCCAGTTATTAGGTTTTAGAAGATTACGACCAGCAAAAAAAGGCACACTATCTACAGCGGTTTTAAAAAAAGGAAGCCATGGGAAAGATGTAGTCGAGTTACAAAATGCATTAAAACTTTGTGGATTTAATGCAGGAACATCCGATGGCGATTTTGGTCCAAAAACAGAAGCAGCATTAAAACTATTTCAATCTACTAAAAAATTAAAAATAGATGGTGTTTTTGGAAGCGCAACCAGAGCAGAATTAATTAAACAATTATCAAAATTATAAAACCAAATAAAATGTCTGTACAAACTTTTACAATATCCGATGCTGTTTTAAGAAGAGCCTGCGAATACAATAGCTTTTCTATAGAAGGTAGGGAAAACGAAATGATCATTTTTGCTATTAGAGGAGCGCTTCCGGCAGCTCCAAATGTGTCTTTAATGGATTATTCCGAACACATGAAATTTAAAACCAGTCACTTATTACAACGTGTTAATATAAACTATTACTATCCAAGATGTCTTATAGGGCAGTGGCTTCCAGCCGAACGTAAGGTAGCAGTGTTTTTATCTAGTACAGTACCAAACCTTAAAAATGCACAACGTAATAGAAAGCGTAAGCATCAATTTAATAGTATGCAACCAGGGTTTTACAACTATAAAAAAGGACAACACCCTAGAAACAACTCAGGCTTTCAACCTCATAGAGCATTACGCTTAAATGGCTTAATTACGTTACGAAGAGCAAACTATACTATAAGTAACGGACAACCAGTAATTAATTATGGGCCTTCAGCAGATATATCAGTAGGCAATCCTGGCGATAATATCCATTGTGCAAGAAACAATCCAAAAACAACAAAAGTAAAAGCCATTAAAAACGATCCTTACTCTACATCATTTTGCATTTCAGACTATTATAGTAGTTATGGTTGCCAAGTGGTAACAGGCTGTCCGCCACAATATATTCCAAGAGGCTATACAAATGGAGATTGGAATGCATGGGATAAATTTATAAAAAACGTGTACGATGATAAAGCAGAAAATCAAGACGATTTTAAGTATATCCTTTTAAATAGCTGCGATCTGTACAATATATCTAAAGCAACAACATCTAACCCTGCGTTTATAAAAGTAAGACATGGCTCTACAGGACATTTAGTAGAAAAACTCCAAACAGGGTTAAAACGAATGCGTAGTAGCCAAACAGGTAATCCATATTATTCTGGACGTGTAGATGGAGATTTTGGTAAAGGAACAGCCGAAGCCTTAATACGTTATCAAAAAGAGAACTGTAATGGCAATGCTTTTGGGTTTGCGGGACAAAACACTTTTAGAGCATTAGGAGTTTCAATTTAATAAACAGTATACAATCAATAATTAAAAAGTAAAATCATGTTAAATATAGAAAAACAAGAAGTTATAGAAGGATGTGTAGTATACCAAGACTATACAGATCCAAATAGTTTTTACTGTTTGCCAGACGAAAAAGTAAAAATAGCAGATAACGGTAAAGCATTGCAATATGTAGTATATACAGATGGAGAAATAATAGAAGATGAAGACCCAGATTTTGATAAAGATGAATCTCGAGTGGGAGGTTTTTTAACCCTACAAGTAGAGTTAGGACCTTCCGATGAAAAATTTGAAGCCATTAAAAGCGAACTAGAATCTAAATACGGAGACGGTATTAGTTTATCTATGGTTCCTTTTAAGGATGGAGATGTAAAATTAGTCATGTTTAGTACAGATGGTAGTAGCGAAAACAATACCGAAGACTTTAAGGTAACAATAGCAGGTTCTACAAAACCATCATTAAGTATGAAACAAACAGCTGTGTTTTCTACGCGATTAAGTAATAAACCAGCACAGATAATGTGGAACTTACTAAAGCAAGAAGGACAAACACAAGTAGCAGTCGTGTACGATTTAAGCTATTTGGGTGTAATGAAAGCCTATAACTTAGAAATAACAGTAGATTTTAAAGCCACAGAAGATTTCTGGAACCACTCTTTTAATATGAGAGCAGGAGTAAAAAACGATAATATAAACATAGCAGCCAGTGCAGATGTAGATGTCATGATAAGGGAGCTAATGAGCGAAGGCGCAATTACAGTCAAACAAGTAGTATATGCAGAAGGAGAATCGCAAACTAATATTTTAGGTAACGACCCAACAGGAATAGAGTTAGTAAAAAAACTAATGGGGCCAACGCTCTTTAACGCTACAGCAATACCTTCAGAAGATTATAGTGCAGGAATTAATGAAACTATAGCAAATAGAGTAAGAGGAGAAGAAGAAGATGCAGATGGAGGAGATGATGAACAAGAAGAGCCACCAACAGAAGAAAATACTACAGATGAAGATGATGGTACAACAGAAGAAGATACAACAGAAGACGATCCAGTGGATGGAACAGACTCTGATAACGATAGACCAGAAGAAGATACAACAGGAGGCGGAAGTGCAGAAGATGAAGAAGCAACAGATCCAGAAGAAGAAAACAATACAGATGAAGACGACGATGCACCTTCCGATGAAGTCACAACTCCAGATGAAGATAATGATGATGACAGTAATGATGGCGATAATGAAGACGATGATGATACAGAAGAAGGAGAAACAGACTCCGCTTTAGATATAGATGTTAATGTAGGATACAGATTAAGACGAAGAGAAATTTCTCAACAAATAAAAAGAAAATTCACATTTAATAAAGCAGAATCTAAAACAATAAAATACCATCCAAATGGAGCCTTATCATTGGCAGGAACAGCATTCGATGCTGATAAACAATTACTAATGGTAACCTTAGGAGAAGGACCGTTTAAAGAAATAGAATTAGAAGTAAGAGCAAGTTTCGATTTTGATGAATATGATGTTAGAGAAGCCGTCGTACATATTTCGTACGGTTATAAAGGAGACGAAGGAGATAAAACTAAACGATTACACGAGCACAGTTTAACATTAAACAAAACAAATTTAAACGATAAAATAAAATTCTTTGTAGACCAATATGGCACACTTAATTACGATTATCAAGTAGAATTTATACATAATACAGGTTCTATTATAGGAAGCCCAGAGACTAAAATAACATCTCAACTCTTTGAAAATGAAACAAGGCGAGATTTAAGTATTAATATGGATACGCATTCTCCATTAATTCCAGTAGAAATTCAAGCAGGAGAATTACAATTTAGCGACGACAGCATACGATCTGTACAAGTATTTCTAGCCCCATCTAAAGGTTCAAATGGTAGAACAACCATATTAAACCAAGGCAGCACACAAATGAAACGCTACTTAATTCAGCCACCAGAAGAAAATAAGTACGATTATTACCTAAGACAAGAGTTTTTCTTTAAAGATGAGAAATTGGTGTTCGAAGAAGAAAACATAAAAGACTCTCAGGTAGTAGTAGATAGGCCATTTGCGCGAATATTTAACATAACACCAAACTTAGCAAATAGTAATAACCTAGTAAAACAAGCATTAATAGATATAAAATACACAGCAGCAGATAATGAAGAAAAAATAACCACATTAAGTCTAACACCAGAAGAATCAAGTAAATCTTTTGCAGTACTAGTAGAAGAAGAAGACTCTAGAAATTGGGAAGGAAGAAGCCGATTTATACTTAATGATGGGCGTTTATTTGAAGGCAACTGGGTAAACTACGATACAGAACAGCCCTTTATAAATTTAGATAATAGTGGATTTAGAACCGTAAAAGTAGAAACCCTATTAGGGCCTACAACATTTACAGGGCGAATAGTAGCATTACAAATAACAATAAATAGCACAGACCCAGAGATGCTAGGTACAGCTGTACTATTCTTAAACCAAAGTAAAGTTAGTGATGTTGCAATTATTCCAGATATGCCAGTAACAGTACCATTAAATGCTACAGTACGCATTTTTGCTAACGATGGATCGCAAGAAGAACAAGTTTATGCAATCCCTCCAAATACACCACAATTAATGCTACCAATAACAACAATTAATTAATCCAAAAAAAATAATTTAAAACATACAATCATGCTATCATTATTAGATAAAATAGGAGTTCCAGGACTTCCAGACGTAGAAATCTTTAGAGACCATCAAAAAAACAATGTTTTTTATGCCTTAAGATCTACCCCAGTAATTGCCAGAGATCAAGACGGAAAACCAGCATTGAGCTATAGTTTTTTCTCTAGAAATGCCGATATAGCCTATGCAAGTAGTGCAAATAAAGAATTAGTAGAAACACAATTAGGGCAGTTATTAGTTACTGTAGACTTATCGCTTTCTAAAGAAGAACATAAAATAGCAACAACCTATTTAAAAAAGATTTTAAATCAAAAAAATCACAAATTTGTTGCACGCTATCATAAACGATTCAAAAGACCAGTACCATCAAGAATAGAACCCATATTAACCTATCCAGGAACATGGAAAGAAGGTGCCGTAAAATTAGAAATATTAGAAGGATTAGGAGACACCTTCAAAAAAAGCTCAAGTGCAGAAGTAAAACCATCATTAACAGCATCAAACTCAGCAGCCTTATATGCTACATTTGGAGTAGAAGGCTCACAAATTATGTTCGATGCACTATCTAAAGGCTTTAAAAGTAAAAAAGGTAAAACAGAAAAAACACCATTACAAGCAATAGTTAGGTACGAATTAAAAGGCTATGCCCATATCCCAAATTTAGAAGTAAAAGTAAGAGGAAGATCTACTCAAATTTACGACTTCATACAAAAACAACGCAACACCTATAAAAAAGAGGTACAACAAGGCAAAAGAACACGAACAAAAAAATTCTTTGGAGTAACGTATTCTAAAAAAACATCAACATACGATCATAAAGTGGATGTAGATAAAACAGAGGTAAACTCTTTAGTTGAGCAAATGATTGATAAAAAAGTAATTAGCATAGATATTACAGATTATGGAGGAATGGACTCTAGTAGTGCAGAAAAGAAGGAAGTAGAAGAAAACTTAAGAAACTCTTTAATGGAACTTATTTTTGGAACTATTGTAAAATCATTTTTTGAAACAGCTTTTATTGGAGATAAAAAAGAATCCGAAGGAGAAGAAGGAGAAGATTCAGGAGCATCAACAATACAACCAAACTCAAATTTAAAATTATCAGCACGAGATAAACGTGTTAAAAACCAAGACCATTACTACTATTTTAGAAACGATGTAAAGAAAACTCAAATACAAGACATTTATTTTCACTTTAAGAAAAACGGAGTTGTCGACTTTTTAAGATATCCAAATGGCTCATTATCTGTTCAACTTACAGATAGCGAACGTAAAGCAGCTGTGCGTTACATAGACGTAAGTAGCCCAGAAGTACAAATGTTAGAAGTACAAGTAAAAGTAAATGCAGACTTTGTACAAGATAATATAGATTCCATTATAGTTAATGTAAGCTACAAGCAAAAAGATCATAAATCTGGTATAGTACGTCAAAACACAAAATCATTCCTATTTGAAACAGGAGAAGAAGTCTTCACATTTAGAGCCAGTATGGCAAGAAATTCAAAAGGCGAACTAATGGATTTCTATAAAGCAGAAGCCAAAATCTCATACAAAGGAACAGCAGATGCACCACCACCAATAGTATTAAATAATATTAGCGATAGAGTATTAAACATCTCTTACGATAGATTAGGGTTTATAACAACACAAGTATCTGCAGGAGATATAGATTGGACAGCCATTAAAGAAGCAGTCGTAGAATTAGAATACAAAGCAGAACCAAATAAACCAGACTCTAAAAAACAAATACGATTAAAACAAGACAATCCAGTAGACACATGGAAATGCTTTATGTATGGACATGATGATAAAACGTACCGTTACAAAGTAAAATACTTTTATACAGACGGAACCGAAAGCGAAACAGAATATAAAAACGATACCAGAGAATCATTAATAATAGATGATAATTTAATAGGAAGAGCCAAAGCTTCTTTCGATGTTTTAATGGATACAGAATCTGTAAAAACAGCAAAAATTGAAGTAATCTATAATGATGAAACAAGCAAAATAAAAGAAGAATTCTCTAAATGGTTTGAAGGATCAGAAACATGGGATTGGAGCATGAGGCTTCGTGAAGGCGCAACAACAGAATTTAAGTACCGTTATTTTGTGCAATATACAGACGGTTTAGTTTTTGAATCGGAATTAAAAACAGCCAATAGCGGTGAAGACATTCCTCCAATAGATATAAAACGATACAAACAAAGTCTTACAGTAGATGCAGGCCTATTAGATTGGACAAAATGGAGAATGGTATATGCAACTATTAAGTATGAAGATAAAGCAAATAAGTACCAAAAACAAGAAACTATTAGATTAGACGAGAGTAACTTCATGAAATCTTTTGAAATCTTTTCATTCCATCCAGGAGCAAATCAATACACATGCGAATTAAAATACGCAGGAAGTGACGGAAAAGTAATAGACGCAAAACCTAAAACTACAAAAGGAGGGATTTTAATACTAGAAGCACCACAAGAAAATGCAGATTCCCCAGAATCTGATACAGAGTAAAAAACAATAATAATCAATAATTAGTATTACTTATAGTCTTTGAAATTGCTGTGTTATTTACACAGTAGTTTCAAATACTGTGGGCAATACATAGGCTAAAAATATAACTATGGCACTCCAGATAGACCCATCGAAATTTAAAATGCATCAAGCAAAGATGCTGAAATTAAAAGTCGATCCATTAAAAATGAAACTATTTTCAAAATTAATGGTAAATAATGCAGTAACCAACACATTAAATGAAGCACCAGTTTCAGATAAAATATATAACTACAAAGGAAAACAATATGGGAGACCATTATTTAGGTTATTATCTAACAATTCAGGGAAAAAAATACCAGGACAACAAGGGTTACGTTTCTCTAAAGACAATAATGGAAACTTACATTTAAATGCTATTGTTGAAGCCTATAGAGAAGAAGCAAATGTTATCCCTCTAGACTTTAGAGATGTAACATTAAAACTAGTCTATGATGCTAATGGAAAACAAGAAACATTACCTTTATCCATAACGCAAATACTACCAATAAAGCAAACTAATGTATTAAAACACATATATGCACATGCTATTATAAAACCAGAGCATAAAGAAGCTATCTACGAAGCTTTAGTAACAGGTAATAAGTTATCTAAACTAGACATAAATTTAAATCTATGGTGGCAAAAACCACAACAACCAGTAGCAGCTAGATCAAGGACACCTCGAAGAGTACCACAAAGGCGAACAGTAGATCCAAATGCATGGATAAAACGTTTAGGGAATCCCTTTTCTATACGAAACCTTAAAGTAAGAGGCACACATATTTATAACGGAAATATAAGATTAATGTCCTTTAGGTCTGTAGCAGACGTTAAAAAAGCATTTAATGTTATAAGACATTATAATATGAGTAAAAAATGCTCAATAGGAGATAATTTTCATTATTTCTTATCAGGAAATAATGCGCCAGTTGGCGGTTTTAAAGGTGAGGACTGTTTAGGTTTTAACCCAGCAAAAATACAAGTAAAAAATGTTAATAAACGATGGAAAATAGTAGAAGGTAACCGATACTTATTCGATTTCGGAAGTAATAGAACACAAGCTACACAAGCCTTTAAAATCATTAAACATTACGGGTTTGATGCCGTGTGTTATGTAGGGAGACCAAAACCAGGAATGACCTATTTAAAACGTACAAAACCAGTACGTATGCAAATGTTGCACATGGTTGCAAGACCATATATGGTAAATCCTAAAGTTACAGCCGCAGCAGTTGCAAAACCAGCACTAACACCTAAACCCCAAAAAATAAATATAAAGGCACAAGTACATATGCTTTATGAGCGTAAAGACCCAGAAATATTTCAAGGCTTTTTTGCAGAATTAGAAACACAAGAATACAAGTGGGAACAAGGCGCAAAAATAGATGAGCAGAATGCAAGCGTACTACATTCCTACTATTATAGGCTAACCAACGACCCAAACAAAGTATTCTTTTTACCACAAGTATATAGAATAGGTGTAAACCATAACACAGGAGAACCTAGAGTGCATATAAACATGTACAATAAAGAAAACGCTACAGGAGAAATGGAGTACCGTATAAACATGACATTTCATGTAGTACCATACTTTCACCCAAGAGCAAAAAAAGATTTAATGAAAGCTTTAGATATAAAATCTGAAGGAAAAATTAAATATGTCGAAAACCTAATACTAAGCGGTTATAAAGAAGTGTCTTTTGAGTTGGAAGATCGGTTTTTAAGTGATAATGCATTGTTTTCAGAAAAATTTACCGAGAAAATATCAAAAATAGACCCATCTACAGGCTTTACAATTACTGCCGATCATAGCCTAGAATCTTTTGAAGTTTTTAAAAGAGAACTATTAACTAACGGCATTAATATAGGAAAACTCTATTTTGATTTAGAAGAAGAAAAAGATGGAGAAATAAGTGTAATTAGAAGTAACCCAATAAATGTAGAGCTAAACTTTAAAAAACTAGAAAACATTCCATTGCATATAGAAGCCTCTACAGTTAGTTACGGTAACCATTCTATTATTTGTGGATTCAATTTACTTAATAAAACAGACATTCCCTTAAACGTAGGAGGAGTAGAGTTAACATTACTCTCATCAAAAGACAATCATATCTATGATGTAGATAGCGATTTAAATACAAAAATAGATGCAGAAGATTGGCCAATAAGTATAGAAACTAACGAAAACAAAACCATATTTATAGACGATAATGATATCGATCAACTATCAGACGAGCATATGGTATGGAACGATTTAGTATGCGAACCATATAGTATTAGAGCAAACATAGACTCCGAAAAAATAATGGCATCTGTAATAGATCATGCCTCTGGAGATCCAGAAATATGGAACTTAGATGTTGTATGCCAATTATACAAAAATTGGGAAGATTGGACCGAAGAACAACGCGCGCCATATAAAGGTATTGTTGGGTTAATAGTAGATATAAAAACAGACGATGGAGAAGAGTTCTCTCTAGAATTAAATAGAGAAACACCACAAGGAACTATAAAAATGTCCAGATCTGTAAAACAACTATTACAATCCACTAACTACGATAACAGAAAGTACCAGTACAGATTAACCAATATAACATTACCACCAACACCCTCTGGAGCATGGAAAACCCCAGAAAGTACAAGCGTAAACCGCTTACAAGTATATCCAGAACTATAATAACATTAAAAAACTTAAAACATGACAACTTTACCACAAATAGCAGTATTAGACGACATCATAGCATTTCCAGATGACGAAAACCCAAATATGTTTTACCTAGCCCGTTCCACACCACAAATAAGAATGGATGATGATATGCCCATTTTTAATGGATTATTCTGGACAGATAAAGCAGATGGAACAGGAAGTTCTACCGCAGGATTAGCAGGAGGTTACGTTAATTTTGATATAAACTTAGGAATATCAGAAGAAGAAAAACGTAAAGCCGCTAATAAGCTGAAAAAAATGAAAATTCAGCAACAACGTAGACGAGAAATAGTAAAACTAGAAAAAGAAAGATTAGGCTTAATAGCTAGAGCAAGAGGAGAATCTAGAGTACCAGAACCAGACGTTCCAGCAGTAGGAGAAATTACCTTTGGCGCATTAGAATATACAGATGGCACCGTAACATTATTAGAAGAAAAAGAAGGAGGCTTAGTCTCTTGGTCTTCAGCAGGAGGCCCAGCAAGTTTAGTAGGCGATAATAATGCGGCTTTTGCTATTCGTTTAAGCGCAGATGGAGCAGCCGTTTGGTATAAAGCTTTAAAACAAGGAGATAAAGCTATAAGTACACGTTACGACTTAAAATTTAGATTACGCTTACCAAGTTTAGAAATTAGAGCATGGGCAGGATCTACACAAAAATCTGAAATAAACCGAAAAGTAGATCGCGTATGGAAAAACCAAGACCAAGGCTGCTCAGATGCAGATGTAGAACGTATAGATGTCTCTAGTGTTGTAGAAAACATGACAGAAGAAGGGCTTTTAAATATAGAAATAAAAAAAGGTTCTACAGAAATTTCAGATGAGCACGTAAGCCAATTACGCGATATGGCTATAAAACTTATCGAAGACAAAGTAAAAGAAATTATAAAATCTAGAATTCATGGCATGACAGAAGAAGAGCGTAAAACCTCTATGATAGAAGTTATGAAAGAAGAAATACGATCATTTGTAGAATTGCGTTTTACACAACGAGACGTTGTAGAATGGAAGATGGCACCACAAGCCACAATAATGAACTTTTTAGAAGATGTTTCAGAAGAAAACAAACGAAACATAACAAAACTAGTAGATTTAGCCGACGATATTGTAGGCACAGTAGAAATACCATTACAAGTAAATGCGCCATGGGAAGAAGCCCCTTTTGTATCCTCAGTTAAAGTAATGGCAGAATACCCATCAGCAGAAGAAAACAAATCTTGGCTATTCGATAAAAATACAACCAAAGATAAATGGCTGTTTAGACGCCCTAAAAAAGACGATGCAGTCGTTAAATATACCTCAGAAGTGTACTTTAAAGGTGTTTCAAAACCACTATTAATACCAACACAAGAAACTAACGGATTAATAAATATAGAAGTAGGTAAAGTTGGTTTTATGCAAGCAAACTTTAAACCACACCCAACTTTAAACTCACTTTCAGGAGACAATAAAATATTAAACATTCAAGTAGCCATTAACTATAAAACAGAAGACGATTCAGATCATTTTAAAACCTCACTAGTCTTTAAACCCGAAGATGTAGAAGGTAAAAAATTAGAAAGAGCAATATACGAGCACGTAGATGCGCCAATAGAATATACCGTTACCTATTACAGTAAAAACGGTAAAGTAATAGAAATGCCATCTCAAAAATACTACTTCACAGAAAATCAAGTGGCAGATATTTTTACACCAAACCCTTATGAAGATACACTAGAACTAGATGTAGAATTAGGGATGTCACCAGATGAAAGCTTAAAGAAAATTATTGTTGAATTCCAATATAAAGATGACGATAATGAGTTTACAAGCGAAGATAAAGTTGCATTAGAAGCAGAAGAAGATTGGGAGTCTGTAACAGCAAAATTAGTACAACTCAACAAAGACAAGCAAGACTTTAGGTACCGATATAAACTTATAGGAGACAACCTGTTTTCAAGAAGTGGCTGGGTAGATAGCACAGGAGATCAAACCCTAATATTACCAATACTGCAAGTAGGTATTAACGTTAGCCGATTAAAAATAGGAGAGAAATACCAAAATGTAGTTTTAGAACTATCGTACAAAAACAATAAACAAAAAGTAAACCAGCAATTCTTTTTAGATGAAGAATCTGCGAAAAAGCCAATCAATTGGTTTATACCAAGAATAGACGAATCTCATGACAGTTATACCTACTCTATGACATTATATCCAGAAAGCGGAGACCCAATAGAAGTGAAGGACTTAGAAGGAAAAGGGAAGTTTTTAATTATTAAAGATGTAAAATAGTAAAGCTATGTTAAGTTATCAACCACCATTTATGGATGTGGGGAATCTTACCATTTTTAGAGATGATACAGATCCCGAAACATTTTATTATGCCAATATCCAGCCTTCTATAGTAGAAAAAAGAGAAGGACCAGCAATATCAGCCTATACTATTTTACCAGAAAGTAGTACAGATAAGAATATAAACCAAGTAATGGATACCAGTTTATCCTTAGAAGTCTCTTTAAAAGTAACAGATAGCATATTAGAAAAAGCAAAGCTAGAAATAAAAGACAAATGGGGAATAAAAGCAAAGCGTTTAATACCCGTTACAATTACCGATGGTAAAGTGTATATGGTTATAGCATCTGCAGGAGAAGAACCAGACCCAAAAGATTGGTACGTAAGCTCAGGAATATCACCATCTATATTTGGTGATAACCGTGCTGCGTTAGTAGTAAAAACCAGTGGAGAAGAAGCCAAACGATTAGTATCTGCATTAAATGAAGACGTAGTTGCAGGACACGTATATTACGAATTAAATATGCTAGGTATAGCCCCAACATTTAAAGCAAAAATGCGAGTAAAATGGGATAGAGTATATAAACACTTTGAAGATATGAAGGTAAAAAACTTTATATTTTACAGAGAAGAAATAAGTAATACACTAGACGATTTAAAAGAAACCAGTATGGTAGAAATGGAGATAGAAGAACTAGATCCAGATGTTTCCGAATACGCTTCAAAAACGCTATTAAATGAATTAAAAACCGAAGCAATAAAACGCTTATTTAATCCATCAGTACCACCATTAAGCGCTAGTAAAAAAATAGAAAATAGAATAGCACATGCAGTGGGAATGATTCATGCCTCTATAATACCAGGATCACATTATATATTAAGAAACAATAAAGAAGCACAAACCAATGAACTTATAGTTGATTTAAGAGAGCGTAAAGTCAAAAAATATCCATTCTATCCGCAAGCCTTACTATCTAGTATGATACAAAATGCAGGTGGCTTAGGCGATAACTTAAAATGGATTAAGCTGGACGATATGCCGTTTAGAAGTGAAACAATTACAGTAGATATAGCAGCAGATACATTTAAGATAAATAACATAAAAACAGTAAAAATAGACTGTATTGTTTGGGACGAAACCAATAATAAGCAAGAAAATGAGCAGACGTTTATTTTTAATACAGCTGAAGATGTAAAAGGCACCTTTAAATACACACGCCAAAACGCAAATAATTATAAGTACCGTTACAAAGCCACAATATATTTAGATAATGATGGCACAGGTTTACCATCACAGATGGAAGTAGATTGGACAGAAACCACATCAGAATTCATCTATTTTAATCCAACAGAATACTTTGAGAATGTAAAACTACAAATAGGTATAGACGATAGAACCATTTTTAATAATACACATCTTATTGAAACAACTATAAATGTTATAGAACGCGAAACAGATAGAAAAATATTAAGCCAATCATTTTTACTTAAAGAAAATGATAAAGACGAAAACGAAAAACTGTTATCTCTGTTATACAGTAAGCTTCATCCCTTTAAAATAGACCTTCAAGTTATTTATTACATAGAAGGCTCAGAAGAATATATATTAAATCTAGAAGACCATAAAGACTTTAATTTCTTCATACCAAACCCATTCGAAAATAAATGGTCTGTAGAATTAATGAGTAAAGTAGATTGGGAGCAAACCAATAAGATAATTACAGAACTACGCACGTGGGATTACACCCGAAAAACATGGATAGAAGAGAAATTTAACTTTACCAAAGACAAAGGCGCGTATACCTTTTCAGTAGTGACAAGTTTAAATACACCAAAAGAAACCTTTGAATATAAAAACACAGAAATTACTTCAGAAGGCAACATTAATAGAGGCGCTTGGAAAAAGCACGATGGTCCAATACTAATGATAAAAGATAAAGTAAAGCCAGAACGCACCATTAAAATCACTCTAGAAGACGCACCAGACTTTAAAGAATACGAAGTAAAAGAAGTAAAACTATACATAGTCTATAAAGACAATGATAATGACATCATTATTAATTCAGACGACAAGCAAAAGCTAGAATTCTCCAAAATAGGAGAAACACTATACTTTACACACGATATGCTAGATGCGTCGCAAACAGACTATAAATATAGAATTAAAGCAAAAAGTAAAAGTGGAGACCGTTATAAAACAAAATGGATAACCTCCAGTACAGAACATTTAAAAATAACCCTTCCAGAAAATATTTGGTAATTATGTTAGACCTATCAAAACCATACGGAGTACACGAAGACATTTTGTTTTATGGCGATCATGAACAAGAAAATATAGTCTATTATTTACCCAATGAAGTAGGCTTAGCACCTATAATTTCAGACAATGACGATCAAGATAAAGCATACGACTTTTTCCTTCAAATATTTAAAGAAGGAAGAGCCATACAAGGCGGTTTAAAAGAATTAGAAGACTCCTCGGGAGCAATTATGTCTTTAGGCGTGCAATGTATAGCAAATGCAGAGCGCTTAGAAAAAGCCAGAACCAAACTTATAGAAGACCATAAACTACAAGAAGATTTCATTTTTACACCACCAGAGTGGAAAGATGGATCTATAGATTTAATCGTTTTAGACTCTACAACACAAAGCGAAGAAACTATTAACGAAGACTCTTTTGTAGATAGCATCATTGGCTCTAAAAAACCCTCATTATCTAGTAGCGACCTTAAAGCTGTTTTTAATGTAAGGCTAGATCGTAAAGGAGCAAGTTTAATAGCAGCAACATTACAAGGCGATCGTAGCTCTGTAGCAGGCATACTTTACGATTTAAAAATGAAAGCCATGCGCCCTGCTTTAGATATGACTATAGAGGCAGATCTAGACCGTTGCCATACTAAAGTATCACATATGGTAGCAGCAGGAGCAGCAATAAAATATGGAGAACTTACTATATCTGCAAAAGCAGAATTTGAATTCATTAAGGAAAAATTGATAGAAGAAGGCGATATAAAAGTAAATATCATTTCTCAAGTAACCACACCCGAAATGAAACAAATGGTAGACGATATGGTAAAAGAGTTTACAGATAAAGTCATGCGAGAACTCTTTTCTCCTTATGTATCTCCAAATTTACCAGATATTAATTTACCAGAAGGAGTAAACCCAACACCTGGAGATGGTATTCTAATAGGTGTGGCGTATAAATTTCAAAAGAAAAAACTATTCCATAATAAAAGAATATTTGTGGATTACCGAGAACGCTCTACAACATTAAAAACACATAACCCACAAGCACATTTATGGTTGTTAGGAAATCAAATAAAAGATGATATCGATAACTATACGCAAACGGTAACCTTTGGAGATTTATGGAGAGAAAACCATTTAAAAACTAAAATATTACATGATTTTGAAGCAGAACATAACGACTTATTAAGTGCTGAGGTTTTAATATGGCGAAAAAAAGATGGTAAAAAAGAACTATCTAAAACAGGTGGCTTTGCTATTCCAGATGATGCCATTCCGTTAATAAGTTATACAGTAACAAAAGAAGATCAAGAAGAACATGAAATAGCTTGGACAACAGAACCAGATGAAGCATCAGGCTATTACTATCAAGTAAAATTTACCTATAGAGACGATATAGATAATGTAAGTACACCAGTAACCATTTTTAGTAAAGTTATTTACAGTAGCTCTCAAGATTTAATACTAATACCTCAGGTACTGGCACCGCTAAAAATATTCAACTTTAAGTACGGAAGTATTAATAAAGATAAAGTAAATGGTATAGATATTTACCTAAGAGCTAAAGACCAAGACGGTATACAAATTAGTCAGGAAATACTAACACTCTCTAATGATAATAAAGAAGAATTCTGGCGTATTAGAAACCATCCACACGATGTAGCAACTCTTGAAGAAGAACGCCATTTTCATTTTGCAGATGGCAGACCAACACTAAAGCAAAATGCAGTAGCCTTAATAGATGAAGAGTTAATACTAGCAGACCCTTTCGAATTTAAAAAAGTAGATATAATACCTGTAATAACAGGAAATACAGACGATTTTCTAGAAATATTATTACAAGTGAACTACACGGCAACAAACGACGATTTTGAGTTTAGTCAGCTATTTAGAGCAAAACTACCAGATTTTGCACTAGATGAAATTACTATTCCCGTATTAGAAAAAGGAGATGCAGTAGACTACACATTCACAGCCATTACAAAAGATGGCGATTTAGTTGATTTAGAAAGTGGGCAAACCAAAGGCGGTGCCTTACTGTTAAAAATAAAACAGAAAGTACCAGACAACGGGATTACTATAATTTGGGATGGACCAGAACTAGAAACAGAAGATTTAGACTATGTACGCTTAGAGTTTAAACTAAAAAAAGAAGATGGAACAAAAGAAAAACTAGACCATGTAGAATTTACCAGAGATGAGACACCACAGCCTATAACTTATATAGTAGCCGAAGAAGGAGAACTTTCTATGCGCGTTGTAAAACGCTATATAAATGGGAGTAAAGACAAAGGAAAATATAAAACAGTAACAACAAAAGAACTAACAATAAAACCTTAAAACAATGGAAAATATAATAGACACAATGGGAGGAAAGCTATTAAGCTATGGTGTATCTGGATTTGCCCTATTAATGATAGGATTTACCTATTACCTCATGAGAAGCGAATTAAAACGAGACCTACCAAGACACATCGCTATAAAAACAATATGGATGTTTATGGGGTTAGTAATCTTATCTACAGTAGTAGTAGGCTTTTTTAGTTTACCACTAGCTAATAAAAATGATGAATTAAACGATGAGGTTAACGGGTTAACAACAGATGTATCACAACTTATGGAAATGCTTACAAAATATGAATATGCATTAAACGATTTGGCATATAAATTAGATAACGTAAACAAACCCAACCCAACACCACCGCCAAAACAAGATGATGGTAAAAAGCCAACTTTAAATACAACATTGTTAGCTAAACATGTTGATTTTTCAAAAATTACAATACCTAAAGAATATAAGGCCGTTAAAGCAATAGATTTGGATGCCGCTAAACGAAAAGAACTAAAAAATGCTGTGCAGTATAAATTAAATACCAATCAATTTAAGCAAGCTCTAAAAAAGAATTAAAAGAAGGCTAACTAGCTTTAATTAAAGCATAAACGATGAAAAAATATATTATTTTAGTTGCTGGTTACGAATACCACAATGGAAGAACCAATATGGCTACAATAGCCAAACGTAGAGCTAACTATTTATTACATAGAAATAGATCGTGGCGAACAGACCCTCAAGTCAATTTTATTCTATTCGATGTACGAATGGGAAGAATAGATAAAGGAACAGTAAGTCGTGGAAGAATCACTTGGGCTCTAGAAAACGACGGATTCGATGCTATAGATGATAGCACACATTATAACAGTGAACGAAAATTTATAGAAGCAAATACAAATGTAATATCTATAACAGATGCCTATGCCTATATTCAAAATATTGGACAAAACGAACCAGGAACAGTTCAAGAATTTTCTATTTTAGGACATGGATGGAGAGGAGGCCCAGTATTAGTTAACACTTATGAAAGAGCAGAATATATAGCTAATGGTTCTAGATCTAGAGAAAGAGACCCATGGGATAAAGATGGAAGAACAAAAGACACTAATGTAACCAATATGGGCTTTACACCTTGGCTTAATTATAAAAATGCATTTGCCGATAATGCTTATATCTGGGTTTGGGGTTGCGCCTCTAGTAGACGTTATAAAACGGTGATACAAAAAGTATTACGCTCTCCAGAATTTAGAGCAAAACGTTATGGAAGACATGTAGATACAGATACATTTACATTATCTTTTTCACAACAATTTGCAGACGATAATTTTATTTACGACCCTTTATTTTTCTATAGATCTGCAACAGCAGGCTCAACAAGTAACAGACGCTTTACAAGAACACTGTTAGAAGTTAAAAACTTTTTAATTAGAGGCTTAGTACATACATATGCAGGGCAAATGGCATATAACACCAATATAAAAACGTATGCTGCCTTACCAGGAACAGGAGCAGATTACGAGCGAGGAGGAACTAGTAGTAGAAGAGTAATGGTAGTACCTACAAGCAGTAGTACCTATGGTTATAGCTTTAGTCAAATTGTCCGCTTTTATAAAACCTATTTAAATACAGTGGAAGATCCTGAAAATAGAGACTATGCGTTTTATGATGCAAGGGTTATACAAAGTTGGAAAGGTAGGTGATATTAAAGTATAAGTTATTGTATTTAAGTTTTTTAAATAAATACTGTATTGTATCTGTGAAAAAAAATAAAATATTATTACAAAAACATGAGAAACAAATAAGAGCACATTAAATGTTTAAAGGTTTTTAGTTACATCTATTTTTTCTACTTTTAGTTTCTAAAATCAATAATTTTTATGCTCAAAAAAGTTTTTGGGAGCGCCGTATTTGGTGTAGAAGCAACCACAATAACAGTAGAAGTAAATGTAGATTCTGGAATAGGCTATCACCTTGTAGGGCTACCAGATAATGCTATAAAAGAAAGTAATTACCGCATAGCCGCTGCATTACAAAATAATGGCTATAAAATTCCAGGCAAGAAAATAACAATAAATATGGCACCTGCCGATTTACGAAAGGAGGGAAGTGCCTATGATTTAACATTAGCAGTAGGAATACTAGCAGCATCCAAGCAAATACAAGCAAAACATTTAGAAGACTACCTTATTATGGGAGAACTCTCTTTAGATGGAAGCTTACAACCCATAAAAGGAGCATTACCAATAGCAATTAAAGCGTTAGAAGAAGGCTATAAAGGATTTATATTACCTAACCAAAATGCAAAAGAAGCAGCTATAGTAGATGGTTTAGAAGTTTATGGTATAGAAAACATTAAACAAGTCATTAATTTTTTCGATAAAAACGAAGCTTTAGAACAAACTATTATAGATACAAAAGCAGAATTTGAAAAGAATTTAAACTTTCCAGAATTCGATTTTAGTGATGTAAAAGGACAAGAGAGTATAAAGCGTTGTATGGAAATTGCAGCAGCTGGAGGCCATAATATTATATTAGTTGGTCCGCCAGGAGCGGGAAAAACTATGTTAGCCAAACGCATGCCAAGTATACTACCACCAATGACTTTAAATGAAGCGTTGGAAACGACTAAAATACATAGTGTGGTTGGGAGAGTAAAAGCAGATGCAGGAATCATGGCACAACGCCCTTTTAGAAGTCCACACCATACAATCTCCAACGTCGCGCTTGTAGGTGGTGGAAGCTATCCGCAACCAGGAGAAATCTCATTATCACATAACGGCGTATTATTTTTAGATGAACTACCAGAATTTAAACGAGAAGTTCTAGAAGTAATGCGGCAACCGCTAGAAGACAGAGAAGTTACTATTTCTAGAGCAAAATTTACAGTAACCTATCCATCGTCGTTTATGTTGGTAGCAAGTATGAATCCAAGCCCTAGTGGGTATTTTAATGACCCAGATGCCCCAGTAACCTCTAGTCCGGCAGAAATGCAACGTTATTTAAGTAAAATCTCAGGGCCTTTATTAGATAGAATAGATATACATATTGAAGTGACTCCAGTACCTTTTGAGAAATTAAGCGAAGATAGAAAAGGAGAATCTTCGGTAGATATTAGAAAACGAGTTACTGCAGCAAGAGAGAGACAAACACAACGTTTTGCAGAATCTAATGCAGTACATTATAATGCACAAATGAATACTAAACAAATTAGTAAGTATTGTGTATTAGACGAGCCCTCTAAAGGCTTATTAAAAACAGCTATGGAACGTTTAAACTTATCAGCTAGAGCGTACGATCGTATTCTTAAAGTATCCAGAACCATTGCAGATTTAGAAGGTTCAGCCTCTATTAAAGGTTCTCATATTAGTGAAGCCATACAATATAGAAGTCTAGATAGAGAGGGATGGCTGGGGTAGTTTTTTACCAATTGATAATTGATTCTAAATTTAGCATTTTAAAAAATAAAATAAATGAAAAGAATATACCTACTAGTATTTTTATGTTTTCTATCAAATAATATCATAGGTCAGGAAGAAGAATTTATAGAAGTCGAAATTGAAGAAGTGGCAGAAGAAGAAGCTATTTCTATAGCTGCTCCAGATTTAAGTTTAAAGTCTAAACCAACGCATACTTATATAAATGATACATTGTGGTTTAGCTATGACTGGAAAGTGGTTAAAAATAAACAACTAGCCCATTATTATAGAACAAAACCAATAGCACAAGATAATCTGTATTTAATAAAAGACTATTATTTGGATGGAACACTGCAAATGCAAGGTACTTTTATAGATTTCGATGGGACTGTTAAACACGGATTAATTGAATATTACAGACCAAATAATACTCTAGAAAATAAAGTATATTATGAAAATAATAAGTTTAAAAATAGCTTTAATAAAGATAACAGTTTACAATTATTAGAAAGAAATACCTACAATTTTATTAAGCTTAATCTACCAAATAGTATTAAAAAGAAGGAGATAAATAATGAAGAGACTAACTTTTCTTTTCAAGATCTCTTTAATACAGATAAACAACTACGTGCCGAACTTAATATAGACGAATCTATATATATAACAAAGGAAGAAGGTAATGTAATAACCACTATAGAACGTAAAACTAACCGTGTTGTTTCTAAAATGCAAATTAATAGAGACAAAACAATAGAAGGAAACTTAAAACTATACGATGGCAGTACCCTAGCTATAGAAATTAAACCAAACCCCAAAAGTAAAGACTATGAATTGATTAGGTATCATAAAAACGGCAACCCATTTTTTAGAACGACTATAAAAAGCGGTCACACTAAATATTTTTCGCCTAAAGGTGAGTTAATTGCAGAAAATGATGGTGAGTCGGGTTCATTTATATTAGGATTAGATAAAAAAAGAATATTAGGATTTAGCTACATATCTCCAATAGAAGAAGGGCAAAGTTTTATAATAAGTTATATAGAAAATGGAGATTTATTATATTCTAATCAGTATTATAGTTATAATGTGCCTTATAGAATTTTCGATAAAGCATCAGGTTATACCAAAGAATATAAAGAAGATGGTACTGTTATTAGCGAATATATAAACCCCAATAAAAAAGCAAGTTTATACAACTTTGGTTTAGAAGATAAATTAACTAAAGGCTACCGTAGCACTCTATATAAATCTAAAAGACTTAAAACTAAAAGTTACTTTGAACCAAAGGCCAAAATAGTTGAACATTTTAGAGATAACGCAGAATATAAAGAATATTATAAAAAAGAAAAAATAGATGGTATTTATGGCTCACCATATCGTACTGTAAGATATAATGAAAAAGGCATAAAAGTTTTTGAAGAAGAAATAAAAGATAGAAATTATTTATCTACAAATTATAACGATAAAGGAAAGGTTATTGGTCAATTTTCTGGCGATTATATGAGAACTTTAAATACTTATCCAGATTTAGGGAATGATCAAGATGGTTATCTCTTAAAATCCTATGAAACCAATGCTTATGATATGTTCAGGTCTCCAGAATATGAAGATATTAATGTAAAAGTAACATTTGAGTTTATCTACGAAAAAGGCATAAAAAAACGAGAATTTTTAAGTATTAACAATGTTGTATTTATAGACTATAATTGGGATGGAAAAAGCAAATTTTATAATCCAATTAAAGGAGAAATAGTAACATCGGTATTTAAAGAAGGTCAAGTTATTTCTGGAGAATATGTAGAGTATTCAGTGTCTTACAATAACATTAAATTAAGAACTATTGAACAGTATAAAAATGAAGCAGTAGTATATAAGGTGGATTTTAAAGACCAATACGATAAAGGAACATATTATACCCATAAAGTAGAAAAGGTAAATAATGACGATATTATAACAACTTACTTAAACGGAACAGAGTATAAATACAATAAAACAAAAAAAGATGGGAAATTTGTGGGTAAAAATTGGGATATAGATAAAATATTAAATGATAAATATACCTTTCATGATATAAATTCAGATTTATGTATTGCAGAATTTAAAAACGGAGACTTATTAAATATAAAAAGCTATCAAAGTAGGTTTTTTAACAATAGGGGGAGAGAAACACCAAATACAGAATATTTTCTTCTTACAAACAAATCATTATACAACAATGGAAAATTGATTGCATTAGAATCTTTTTATGACCCTGACAGTGAATTTAAAAACATTAGAAATAAGCTTGTATTAAAATTTAAAGACGAATTACCATATAGTGGAGAAGTGTTTATTAATGCATACGATGATGAATATTACAGGCTAGAAAATGGAACAGTAATACAAAAACTAAAAACGAACTATAAAGAGTTTTATGAAGTCACCCCAAACACAGTAAAAGTAAAATACCTAAAAGAACAAAAAGAAATTACATACAATATGTATTTTCAAGTTATAGAATACAGACCACAAACGGAGACTTACACTTATACTGCTGTAGATCCAGAAGGAAGAGAACACGAGGCAATATTTGATGGAAATAAAATGAAAAAAGGCATTTTTTATTATGAAAAAAGCTATGAAGGTATGTATACATTAATTGTAAAAGATGATAAGGTTTATAAAGTAGATAAGTATATTTCACCAAAAGCATTCAATAGTACTCTTGCTGTAGATTCTATACCAGTCTCTAGTTCTTATGAAGCATTTGATAAATTTTATGGATTTTATAGTTTTTCAAGCCCATTACAAATAAATAAAAGGGATTATGGAGACTTAGAATTAAAATTTTAAATCAAGAATTCTATTTTAAATGGTAAGTTTATAGAATAAAGTATTACAAACATAAAAAGCCTCATAAAATGAGGCTTTTTGTATTTTATTAATTAAAAAACTAGATGTTTAATCTTTTCCGTGTATTGCTTCCTCAATCTCACAACCAAATAAACTTTTTTGCATAATTAAGTTTGCAACACCTTCAGGTAGCATTTTTTGCCAACCATCTTCGTTATCTGAAATCATTTTTAAAACCTTACGAGAAAATACATTTAAGGTCGATGGATCTACATCTGCAATATCTACTACTTTTCCGTTATATTTAAAGAACTTGTAAAGTTCTTTCATTCTAGGGTGTACTTTTAAGTTGTCGCTAGTTGTTAACGTGCCATCACTGTTTTCCATAGGGTAGAGGTATACTCTTAAATCTTTAAAGAATAACTTACCAAAGGCTTCAAGAATGCCTCCACTTAAATGGCGATAGTATTTTTCATCAAAAATATCTACTAAGTTATTAACGCCCATTGCTAAGCCCATTCTAGACTTTGTATATTGAGAGAAATATTCTACTAATTTATAATACTCTTGGAAATTAGAGATTAATACCGTTTGCCCTAAAGAACATAGTAAACGCGCACGATCCATAAAATCTTGCTCATCGATCTCTCCTTCAGCTCTTAAGTTAGATAAGGTAATTTCAAAAATAACTTTTGTTTTGTCTTCATCAACCTTATTCTCTTTAATAAACATATCGTACGATTTCTTGTACATGTCCATGTTTACCTTTGTTACAGGTCTAAAACTACCACGTAAGGCTAAAATGTTTTTCTTATAAAGTACTCTTGCTGGTAAAACGTTATTACCATCTGGATCAAACATAATGGCATCTGTCATACCATTTTTTACCAATTGTAAACTCATTAAACGGTTATCTACATCTGCAAAAACAGGTCCAGAGAAATTAATGGTATCTATTTCTAATTGGTCTTTATCTAAATGATCGTATAAATAACGTAATAATTTTCTAGGCTCTCTAAACTTATAGAATGCTCCATAAATTAAGTTAGTTCCTAGTTTTCCTAATGTTTCTTGTTGTAAACGCGCGTCGTTTTCTTTAAAACGAACGTGCAATACAATTTCGTTATACTCTTTATTACCAGCTTCTACTTGGTATTTTATACCAACCCAGCCATGTCCTTTAAACTTTTTAGCAAAATCTATAGTGGCTACAGTATTGGCATAACTAAAAAATATTTTATTTGGGTGTTTGTCTCTAGTAATACGTTGCTCTATCAAGTTCATTTCATGATCTAGCATTTTACGTAAGCGTGCTTCGGTAACGTAGCGCTTATCTTTTTCTATACCATAAATGGCATCACTAAAATCTTTATCGTAAGCAGACATCGTTTTGGCAATTGTACCAGATGCGCCTCCAGCTCTAAAAAACTGACGAACGGTTTCTTGTCCAGCACCAATTTCTGCAAAAGTACCATAGATATTTTCGTTTAAATTAATACGTAACGCTTTATCTTTTAACGATGGAATACTTTCAATATTTATGTCTCCTTTTAACTTAACTTTCATAGTAGTGGGCTATAGTTTTTACTATTACAAATGTACCAAATAACTAGAGCAAACAAAAAAAATAATATACTTTTGTGATAAATCATTAAGCTTTTGAAAGTAACATTTTTAGGTACAGGAACTTCACAAGGGATTCCAATAATTGGATCTGATCACCCTGTATGTTTAAGTAAAAACCCAAAAGATAAGAGACTGCGTGTCTCTGTTTTAGTAGAGTGGGAAGATTATACTTATGTAATAGATTGCGGCCCAGATTTTAGACAACAGATGCTTCAAGCAAATTGTAGTAAAATAGATGGTATTATATTTACACATGAACATGCAGACCATACAGCTGGGTTAGATGATATAAGACCATTTGTTTTTAGGCAAGGCGATATTCCTATTTATGCCCATAAGCGTGTTTTAGAGCAATTAAGATTACGTTTTGCTTATATTTTTGAAACAGAAAATAAATACCCTGGCGCTCCAAGTGTTATAGAAAATGAAATTAAAAATGAAGCATTTACTTTAAAAAATATAACTGTTACACCAATTGAAGGTTTGCATTATAAACTTGAAGTTTTTGGTTTTCGGTTTTTAAATTTTGCGTATTTAACCGATATGAAAACTATTGCAGAAGAAGAGTTATCTAAATTAGAACATTTAGATGTTTTGGTTATAAACGCTTTAAGAGAAGAAGAACATATTTCTCATTTTAATTTAAAAGAAGCATTAGCGCTTATAAATAAACTTAAACCAAAACGTGCTTATTTAACGCATATTAGTCATTTATTAGGATTTCATGATGTTGTACAACAAAATTTACCAGAAAACGTTTATTTAGCTTATGATGGATTAGAAATTGAATTGTAATTTTTAAATTCGCAAACTTTAATAGAAATACTCGCTTAGTTATGAAGAATAGAATTTTTATGTATTTGTTTATTTTTTCGCTGTTATTGTTATTATTTCAGTTTATAAACTCAAAAAATATTTTTGATGACAGTAATCAAAAAGTAGCCGATTATAAGGCCAAAATTGAAAATTATAAAGAAGATATAAAGAAGTATAAAGATTCTATTGAGAATTTAAACGGAAAAGTTTATGAATTATCTCAGTTTTCTATGAATGGTAATGAGCCTGCCATTACTTATTTTTTAAATCAAGGCTATAAAGTAGATAATGTATTATCTATAGTAGAGGACGAATTATATGAACTTAATTTTGCTACAGGAGAGCACCCTCTTGTACCTTATGCGTCTAGCGAAGGAAACAAAATGCTAATAAGTGGTATTAGAATTTTAAACCATAAATGGGTTATTGCAAGTTTTACAGATAATCAATTTAATGGAGAACTTTTTATTACATATAATTTTAATGATAAAGGAGAGCTTAAATTTAATTTAGAAGACTCTTTTTTATACCCATTAGAGTAATATAGATAACTATTATTTTTTGCATAATAAACTATTTGCTTATTGTAAAATAACTAGTTGTTGTTACCTTTTTTCCATTTGCATCATAGCCCTGTAGTAAAACTTGATAAGTCCCTGTGTTATCTGAAGCATAAGTATTAAAATTTAAAGACTCACTTGTAAAAGATACATTTGGCACCCATAACAGTTGCCTTCTATAATCTGGAATTCTATTAGTTTTATTACTAGAATAGTCTGGTTGATAATAATTTTTAAGAAGTATAGGTTTTTCTAATGTTATCTCTTTAATATAGTCGCCTTTTGCCGAAGATTTAAAATCTTTTAAATAAGTTTCTACATCTATTATACCATCAAATAGCTTTGCGCCGTATAAGTATTGTCCTCTAACAATGGTAATTTTTTTAATGTTATCGCAATTATAATATAGTAAATCGTCGTTATTGTCTATAATAATACCATCAACAAGAACTAACGGTTTTAATGAACTTATAGTGCTATTATTATCTTTTGCTTGGTAATCGTATACAATAAAACGACTTGATTCATTATTAACTCTAACAGCGGCATCTAAAATAACTTCTATAAATGTCTCTCTTACTGTTTTAAATCGCGTATAATCATCCAAAAGGTATTCTTTACCTAGTGGATAATAAAATGGTTTAGAGGCATTTATTGCTGTTAAGCTGTCTTGTTTTTTTTCGTAATAAGCATTATCTATTTGGTTTTGTATGCTGCGTTGTTCTATATTTTGTTTTAATTCGGGATCTAGTTTTAGTTTATTAAAAGTTAGAGCTTCGTAATTATTATACTTATTAGCATTTAATTCTATTTTATAATCTTCCTTGTTTGTTTCTATAATTTGTAATATCCCTTTTTCTTCTTGGTAGTCTTCTGTTAAATTAAAATAGAACACGCCATTTTTATTTGTTTTTGCAATTTTAAAAATATAATTCTCACCAGTTACAGATAAAGAAATACTTACATTTTCTACTGCTTTGGTGTTTTTTATATTAGTTATTTTTCCAGAAATAAGTTCACCTCTTAGTTCTGGAATATATATAACCTCATTACTATTTTTTAATGAGATATAATCGTTGGAGGTAGAGTTGTTAATGTAAACAGAATCTAGTTTTCTTACCGATAACGTATAATTCCCATTTTTAATAGTTTTATTTTCATTACTTAGTATATCTATTCTTATTTTTTCTCTGGTTTTATAATTTGTTTTAGAGGTAGAAATACTAATGTCTTTATTTACTATAGCTTGTGTTATTAGTTTCTTTTTTTTAGAAATGTCTATAGCAGTATCATTTTTTAACGCATTATTACTAGTTGAAAATGGATTTATAATAAAAATGTCTTTGACAAAGCTGTGTTGCGTTGTATTGTTTTTTGTCCAATTGGTGTAACCTATTAGTTTATAGTGCCCAGTTTTAACTTTTGTTGGTACAAAAATATCTCCTTGCGCCATTCCGTTTTTTAAACGTAATTTATGCTTAATAATCTTGTTTTTGTTAGCACTTACAAGCTCTACATATCCTATTTTACTAATTGTACTAAGGTTATCTCCTTCAAATACATGAAAACTATAGTAAATAGATTCTCCAGTTAGTAAAAACTCTGTATTAGTTATAATATTTACACGTTCCTTGTGTATTGGAATATGGTTTAAAGTTACTTTTTTTGTTGTAATTTCTTGCCCTGTAATAAAAAGAGGTAAAAGAAATAGTATTGATATTTTAAATAGGTTCTTCATAGTTTATATTAATCTTCCCAAAAGTCTGGTTGTATATTAGACCCAATAGTTGTACAGTCTCCACATTCTGGTCTTACAATTCTCCAAATGGGTGTGTCGTAAGGGATTTCTGTTAATGTAAAATCTTGATTATATTCTTCAAAACGTGTTAATCGTCTATAAATTTCTTCTTTTTCATTTTTATCGAAATCTAATACAGTATTGTCACTAATGTTTAACACTAAAATATTACATTCGTATGCATAATCTGGCTTTACTAATCCAAAATCAAAATAGTTAAAAAAGATTCTGCGTTCTGTTACAGAGGATACATCGAAAAACCCAATGCTTTTTTCTATAGGATCATTAACAGCACTTATATTTCCTTTAATAAAACCTGGTTGGTTTTCAGACAGTATACTTGCATTTTCGCTAAGTTGATCTAACACTTTGTAATAGGTGTAAGATTCTAAGCTTTGTGTATATTGTTTAACAAGAATACTATAACGATCTCTTATTATGCTGTCATCTGTGCCAATAAATCGTATGGGAAAACGAGATATAGTATTAGAGCTTAAGTCGTTTGTACTTGTTTGAATAATTTCGGTGTTTTGTTTAGAACTAAAGCATATTTCTTCTTCTTGTAATCGATCTCTAAATTCAACATCGAAAAAAACATTTAAATCTCCTGTTGGTGTAATAATGGAACTATAATTATTAAGTACTTCTTCTTGAGGACAAAAATATGGTGCTACAATTTTATAGGTTTCTTCATATTCGTATCTAAAATATTTAGCATCATCTATGTTATTATCACTATCTACAAACACTTGAATCCCTGGGCCTTTTTTTGTATCGTTAACCAGTTCTGCATAGAGGTTATTTATTTGTGATATGGGGCTTAATTGTGTTGGTGTAGAAACATATTGCTTTCCATTGCTTGTAGTTATTTCTAATGTGTATAAAGTATTTGGTATGGCCTGAAATGCTATATCAGATACATATAATCCTTCTGAGTTTTGTGAAAAATTATAAGTGTTATTTGCATTGTCTGTAACTTTAACTTGGGCATTTAGCTCTAGTAATTGCTCAGACTCTTCTAATCTAACTGTTTTTGATAGTTTTATGTTTTGAAACTTCAATTCATTAGTAATTGTTGCTTCTACAACTAAATTACTTTCAAAGTTCTCTGTTTCTATAACAAACGTTTCGGTACAACTCATGAGCATTATACTCATAAGAATTAAAAGTGCTATGTGTTTTTTATTTCTCATAATTAATCTTCCCAAAAGTCTGGTTCTATATTCGATCCTACAGTTGTGCAATCACTACATTCTGGGTTTACTAATTTCCAATTAGAGTCGCCAATAGGTCTTGGGTCTTGTGTTATTTGATAATTAAATTCGGTAATTAATCTGTAGATTTCTTTTCTTTGATTAAAACTCATGTCTGTTAATGTATTATCATTATAATCTAACTCTTTTTCTATGCATTCATAGATATATCTTGGTGTGGGTATATTAAAGTCTGTAGCGTCAAAAAAGATTCTTTTTTCTGAAACTGAGGACACATCAAAAAAACCAATAACTTTAGCTTTAGGGCTGTTTATAACATTAATATTACCTTGTACAAAACCGGGTTGATTTTCTGATAGGATATTTTCATTATTACCTAATTGGTTTATAATTTTATAAAACGCATAAGATTCCTGACTTTGTACATATTGTTTAACAAGAATACTATATCGGTCTCTTATTATACTTAGATCTTCTATGGTTTTATTCTCTTCAATTTCTTCTTGTTCTATAGGTTCGTCTCCTTGTTCTTCGGTTATAAAACGAACAGGGAAGCGTAAAACGGTATTTTCATTTAAACTGCTTGTAGAGGTTTGAATAATATTTTTATTTGTAGCACTTACATAGCAGGTTTGTTCTTCTTGTGTTCTGTTAACAATGGAAGTGTCATAAAACACATTAATATCTAAGCCTACAAACTCTTCATAATTAGACAAAACAGCTTTTACTGGTAAATATTGAGGAGCTACTATTTTATAGGTTTCTTCATATTCATATCTAAAAAATTGAGCGTTTGTAGATTGATTGTCGCTGTCTACAAATACTTGTACGCCAGGCCCATTATTTTCATCTACATACTCTGCATACAATTCATCTATTTGAGAAATGGGTGTTAGTTCTGTGTTTTTAGATTTATACATAATACCATCGTTAGTAATAATTTCTAGATTGTATGTTGTGTTGGGCTGTGCTTCAAATTCTATACTAGAAACATAATCTCCCGAACTATTTTGAATAAAAGAAAAGCTATTTTGTTCGCTATCTGTAACTGTTACTGTCGCATTGTTTTCTATAATTGGTTCACTATTTTCTAGTAAAAATGTTCTAGATAGTTTTATAGTTTGTCTTTTAAACTCATTTGTTATTGTCCCTTCTACAACCAAAATACTTTCAAAATTTTGGGTTTCTATAGGTAACCTCTCTACGCAGCTATTAAGAGCTATACAGATTAGTAAAACCACTATCGTGTTTTGTGTAAATTTCATGTGCTAAAATTTGAAATTATATGTAATTGTTGGTACTGGTATTGCAAATATGGATGTTTTATACGCTTCAACTTTCCCGTCGTTATTTACAAAAAATACAGAATAGGGGTTATTTCTTCCTAAAACATTATAAACAGAGATATTCCAGAAGCTATGTGCTAGTTTTTTTATTTTATGGTTACCTTCTATATTTACTCCAAGATCTAAACGGTAATAATCGGGTATTCTAAACTCATTTCTATCACTGTATAATACTTGCTCACTACCAGCAAAAATGAATTTACCAACGGGGTAAGTAATTGGTCGTCCTGTTTGATAGATAAAATTTGCTGAAAAACTAAAACGATTTGTTAGTTTATAATTGGTAACTAAGCTAATATCGTGTGGTTTATCGTAATTTGCTGGAAAGAAATTGCCATTATTTACCTGTTCTTGCGGAATATTGCTATTAAGTTTTAATAACGCTCTAGAATAACTGTAACCTAACCAGCCATTAAGTCTTCCTTTTTTCTTTTTTAATAAAAATTCTATACCATAGGCTTTGCCTTCACCTTGTAATAATTCTTGTTCTATGTTTTCATTTAATATTAATTCTGCACCAACTTTATAATCTAAAATATCTTTCATCTTTTTATAATAGCCTTCTAAACTAATTTCAATATCATTGTCTTCTAGGGTTTTATATAGCCCTAATGAGATTTGACTAGCTCTCTGAGGTTTCGTGTTTAAGTCTGAAAGTTTCCATGTATCTGTAGGCGAAATAGTAGTATTACTAGATAATAAATGTAAATACTGTATAGTGGTGTTGTAACTTGCTTTTAATGATAGGCTAGGAGAGAGGAGGTAGCGAGCAGATAATCTAAATTCTGGGCCACCGTAGGTTTTAATAGCTTCGTTATTGCTAAATTCTTTAACTTCAATAATAGACGACTCATTTCTAGGAACACCTTCTTCATAAATATTTTGATTTCTAGGGCCTAATGCTGTAAAGGCAGAAAAACGAACGCCTAGATCAAAAAGTAACTTATCATTAAATTCAAACAAATCTGAAAAGAAAAGTGCAGATTCCAGGCCTTTTTCTTTGCCTAAATTTTGTGCTTCTACAATAGAATTACCGCCTAAAGGTGTTAGGTTTCCTGGTTCTATTTGGTATAGTTTTGTACTAATTCCGTATTTAAATTTATGCTTCTTGCTATGAAAGTATTTCATATTTAATTTAAGCTGCGTTTCATTTATTTTATAATCGAAATCGAAATTACTATTAGATTCTGCTTCATACTCAATACCATATTTGTATTGACTGTTAACAGCAATTATTTCTGCTTTCTGCTTATCGTTAAATCGATGATTCCATTTTAACGATACTAGAGCATTGTTGTAGCTAAATATAGAGTCTGAAGTAATACTAAACCTATCATTACTATAATAGCCTGTGGCTTGAAACTCGTTATTTTCATTTATTTTATGATTATATTTTACAATACCATCATAAAATGAAGCTTCGCTATTTTTTAAAGATTCTTCATCTAGAGATCTTAAAATCCAACCAGAATAGGTAGCTCTTGCTGCTGTTGTTATAGATATTTTATCTTTTACAATAGGAGTTTGTAGGTTTAAACTACCTGTAATTGGCCCAATTGCTCCTTCTCCAGAGAATTTCTCGTAGTTGGGTTCTTTACTTTTTATGTCGAAAACAGAAGATAATCTACCGCCATATTCAGCAGGAATACTTGCCTTGTATATATCTAATGATCCTGTAGCAAAAGGGTTTATTGCTGAGAAAAAGCCTAAAAAATGTGAAGGACTATATATAACGGCATCATCTAATAGTATTAAATTTTGATCTGCTCTACCACCTCGTACATTAAAACCAGCAGAACCTTCTCCAGTTGTTGTTATACCTGGTAGTGTTGTAGCTATTTTTAAAATATCTCGCTCTCCAAAAACAACAGGGATGTTTTTTAACCCTTCTACATCTATTTTGTTTACACCTAAAACGGCCTCTTTAACATTACTGTTTTTTGAGGATTCAACGAGTACTTCATCTAATTGCTCTGCTGCTTCAGGTATTTGTAATTTTACACTTCCATTGCCATAAATTAATAATTCTTTTATAGTATCGTCATAACCTAATAATTTTGTTTCTAAAACAACAGGCCCAGAAGGGACTTTTAATGAGAACCTCCCATTTTTATTTGTTGTAGTTCTAATATCTGTATTCTCTATAGCAATAATTAAACCTTCAATTGGAGTGCCATTATTTTCATTAATAGCTCTTCCCTTTAAAGTGTATTCTTGTTTTTGATTGTTCTGGTTTTGTTTACCTACTGTTTGTAAGTTTTTATTATCGTACTCATTATAAAACAATGCTTCGTTGCTATTGTTTTTTGTATTCGTGTTTTCTTGAAAAAAATCTTCAGGAAGTTTACTGTAAATAGTGCTGTTTTTGGTTAATACAACATTGTTTTCGTATATAAAGAAATTAACAGAAGAGTCTTGTAATAAGTCGTTTAGAATAAATTGAAGCGATTTATTTTTATATGATTTAGTTATTGTTATACCTTCAAACCAGTTTTCTATAAAATAGAATGGGCGATTAGATTTTTGTTCTAACTGTATTATAGCATCTTTTAATGTTGTGTTATTAAAACTAATATCAAGGTTTTCACTTTGAGCAAAAGATAAATGTATGCTTAATAAGAATACTAAATATAGGATTATTCTTTGTCTCATAGCATTAATTCGTTTTTTGTGAAGTGTTGGTAATTGTTTCGTCTAACCTTTTAAAGAGTCCTGTCATAAATTGATACTCATTATTTTTTGCTAATAACCTGTTAGATTTGTAATAAGTGTTTATGGCTGTTTCGTAATCTGGAAATTGTTTACGTAAAGATTTGTAAGATTTAATTTTATGAACTTCTCCTTTTGAATACAGAAAATAGGTGTTTGTTTCATAAAATAAATGAACAACTTTATTTCCTTTAATACGTTCTCGTACTTCTTTTTTACGTTTTACAAAAAAGGTATAATTTTTACTAGACGTTATTAATTCTGCAAACCCATTAAGTTCCTTGCTATTTATAATTAAATCTACATTAATAAACTTATGATTATTAATTGTAAAACTTTTTACTTTTTGCTTAATTAATTCGAGGTTAACAAAGCTTTTTTTATCATCTAACTTACTTACTAAAACATCTTTTAAAGCATCGTATTTTAAATCTATATTATAAAAAAACTCATTATCGTATACTACATCTCCTTTAACATATTCTGGAGCATAGAAAAAGTTATGATTTGTTTCTGATATTTTATATGTTTTATAGTAACGATTACCATTGTATAGCTTTGTGTTTTCTATACCTGTTAAATTATCAAAAAAAATTAGACTTTCTCTTTTACTAGTTGTTTGTTGAGCGCTAATAAAAAAAGAGCATGGTAAAAGTAATAGAATTAATACTCGAAGTTTTAATCTCATATTATGTATTGGTAATTAAGAGGTTGTGTTAACGTATTAATACACTACTAATACGTTATTATTTTAAGTTAGTTAATGTTTTTAAAACAGTTTACATTTTAGCTAAATGCTAATCAAAGAAACCGTGAAAAAGAAAGGAAAACAAGATATAGTATCTCGTTTTTATAAAATAACAGTACTAAAAACAGATTTAACTGTCTGTTTTTTAGCTGTATTTGTGTTTGTTAAGCTTTTTTGAATATAGGGAATGTATTAAAGGTATATTAATCATAAAAGTTAGGGATTATGTGTTCTATAAATAATACATTTAGATGTCTATAAACCCTACTTATCTTTATACTTTTAACAAAAAACAGATTAAAACAAAGTAAAAAATCTAACTTAATGAGATTTAGTTTTACGTAAAGAAAAAACAGACTAAATAGTGTTTATTAGCCAATTTTTAAACTCATAAAAGTTTTGTGGAGCAACACCATGTCCCACAGGAAACTCATTATAAACATGTTTAATATCTAGTTTTGAAAGAAATTTTGGTGCTTGTCTAGCCCAATCTACAGGAATTACTTGGTCTACGCTACCGTGAGAACAATAAAAATTTAAATGTTTGTAGTTGCTTAGTGGCTTGGCCTCAAACAAGTCTTCGTTAATATAACCACTTAGTGCTATAATATTTTTTAGTTTTTCTGGATAGGTTAAAGCTACAGCGTAGCTTAAAATAGTCCCTTGACTAAATCCTAAAATGGAAACATTATTAGCATCTACAGGGTATTCTGCTATGGCTTCATCTATAAATTCAGCAATTAAGTCTCTAGATTGTATTGCTTGTTCTGTGTCACTCCATTTTCCCTTATCTGCATCAAAATTAATGGTATACCATGCATTTCCATAGGGTTGCATAGGGTAGGGCGCTCTTACCGAAATAATAAATAACTCTTTAGGTAATTCTGTAGCAAAAGAAAACAAATCGTTTTCATCGCTTCCATAACCATGACATAATATTAATAATGGTGCATTTGCTTCTAATGAAGATTCGCGTACTATATGATAAAGTGAATTTGCTGACATTAGTTACCGAGGTTTGAAAATATTTTTTGATAAAATTTACCTAAAAGAGGAACTTCTTGCATTTTTCCTGATGTAGCTCCAATTAATCCAAAAATAAATAGGATACCAAAACCTAACCAAAAAGCAAAAGTGATCATTAAATTACTAAAATAACCAATAAAATAACCACATAGCATAAAGGTTAAACATAGCCCTAAACCTTGGCGTACATGAAAAGCTGTAAACGGATTTTTTTTATCGTTATTCATTATTAAAGCTATAACTGCACCAATAATGGTTAAATAGGCTACAGCAGCCATTGTTTTGCCTTCTTCTATTGTTTTAAAATCCATAATAACTATAATACAATTTTATTGTTGGCAATAATGCCATAAACAGTTCCTTTTAATGTTTGGTCTAAAAATAGACTGTTTTTAGATTTAGAATATATGTGTTCTAAAGTGAATAGGTATTCTTTATCTGGGTTAAATAAAGTTATATTGGCAGTTGCACCTTCTGCTATAGGTGTTTCATTGCTACCAAAATATGTTTTCCCAGATGTTAGTAAATCAATAACTTTTTCTGTTGAAAAAATAGTTTGCAAAGCCCCAAAAGCACTTTCTAAACCAATAGTGCCATATTCGGCGTAATCGAATTCTACTTTTTTACCTTCTATTGTTATTGGGTTATGGTCACTAGTAACCATATCTATTGTGCCATCTTTTACGCCTTCAATTAAAGCGTCTACATCAGTTTTTGTTCGTAATGGAGGTAAAACCTTATAATGTGTATTAAAATCACTTAATACATCGTCTGTAAGTACTAAATTATGAATAGCGACACTACAGGTAATGTTTAAATTTTTCTTTTTTGCTTGTCTTATTAAATCTACAGATTCTGCAGTAGAAATAGTTGGAATGTGTAAAGCGCCTCCTGTATATTCTAAAATATATAAATCACGAGCTACTTGTAATGCCTCAGCTAGGTTAGGGTTTCCTTTTAAACCTAAAGTAGTACTAGTAACATTTTCGTTCATAACTCCAGAACCAGAAATTTTATTTTCTTGCGGATACGAATAGACTAATCCACCAAAACCATTAGTGTATTGTAATGCTATTTTTAATAAGTTTGGATTACTTACAGGCTTTTTGTAATCGTAAAAAGCAACAGCCCCAGCACTTTTCATATCATATAATTCTGCAAGGTGTTCGCTATTACTGTTTTCTGTAAGCGCTCCAATAGGTAATAATTCTACAGCATTATTTTGCGCTTTCGATTTTATAAAAATCACATCAGAATTACTAGCTACTACCGGATTGGTGTTTGCTTGCATTGCAACGGTAGTAAACCCAGATTTAGCTGCCGTTTTAAGACCATTTGCTATGGTTTCTCTATCTTCAAAACCAGGTTCGCCAAAACAGACACTGCTATCAAACCAACCTTGAGAAATATGAAGATTATCTAAAGCTATTTCTTTGTAATTATTGGTATTAGGTATGGTTTTGTTAATTTTTATAATACTACCATTTTCAATTAATATATCTTGAGTGGTGTTGTTAAATTCACTTTTAGAATCAATTATTGTGGCAGATTTTATAAGTACGGTCATTTAAAATATTTTAAGATGAGCATTTCTATAATTAAAAATAGTAGTGCAAAAATAATAAACCATTTCCATAGCGCATTAATTTTAGACTCACTTTTTATAGTGTTAAATAATTCTGGAATAGAACTAGAGATAGTAGCATTTTGCAGCTTTGAAAGGTCATGATATAACAAGTGACTTTCTGTTCTATTATAGTTATAACTTACGTTTTGTATTGTGTTTGTTTTGCTTTTTATATTATAAATAGCCGCTTTATCTGGTGTTTCGCTAGTTGTAATTGCAACTTTATTGTTAAAATAGTGTTGTTGTGGTATTATATTGTTGTTAGCATTACTTAAAGTCAATATTTCGTCTTGTTTTAATACCGTTGCAACATCATAAGTATTAGTTTCTCCAATGGTATAGTATAAATTGGTATTTTTTAAACTACTCTTTCCTATATTATAAAAAGTAGGTACGATTAAATTAATAGCCTTAAAATTTGAATTATCACTATTTAAAGATGCTGAAAAAAGATAGGCATTACCATTTTGAGATAAAAAAGGTTTGTTATCCTCAAATTGTAAAAGGGCAGAAGCTTTAGATAGATCTTGAGGGTAAAACGTATTTACTTTTGGGTACTGAAAGTTTGTAACCTTTTTTTCAAAAACACTAACATATATAGGGTGCGAATAATTAATATTTGTTAATCGTTTGCTTGAAGTATTTAGGGATTTAAATGGTATAAAGTTATAATTTAATAAAGTGTTGTTATATTCTTTTAAATCAATATTTTGAGATGGGATTATAATAATAAAACCTCCATTATCAGTAAAAGCTTTAAGCGCAGTATTTAGAGCATTAGGAATACGATTTAATTCATTTAGAATAATTAAATTTTGATCTGTTATGCTATTGTAATTTAAGGCGCTATATTTAACAGATTCGTAATTAAACTCATCATCTGTATAGATCCGTTTTAAGAAAGAATCTTCTGCTTCGTTAATAGATAAAACATTAATTTTTGGTGTTTTATTAATGTTAAAATAGAAGTCATTATCAAATAAAAGGTTAATGTCTTCAACTTTTAAAACTCCGTTTATTATAGTATTTGTTGGTATTGTAAATGTTGTTGTTGCTGTTTCATTTATACTTACAGCAGTTTTAGCTAATAAATTATCATTGTTATATAAGGAAACAGGTAGATTATCTATAGCATCACCATTATTTCTAAGCTTTACAGAAAGTTCTAAGTTATTTGGTGTACGTTTAGAAATATACAAGCTATCTATAGCTACATTATTTGCACTTACTGGCTTTAACTGTACTAAATGGGTTTGTATTGTGGAATCTGTGGAAACATTTAATAAAGACGCTTTTATTTGAAAGTCGCTAATAAATACTAAGTTTTTTATTGTACTTGCATCTTTACTAAAATAAGCTTTGCTCTTTAAAAAGGCAGCTTCATAATTTAGCTGACTTGTTGCATAGTCCATTTGAAGCAAATCGTTAGTAATTGCTTTAATAGTTGTGTTTCTGTAAACATTATCGTTAGTAACTAACGAGAATTGCTCATTATCGGGAACACTACCTATAATATCTTGTACAGCACGTTTTAATAATGGGCCTTTTGCTCCTTTGGCTTGCATGCTAAAAGAGTTATCCAAATAAATAACAGTTTCGGTTTTTGTATTAAAGTTTTTATTTTTTGAGGTAAAAGGTTGAGCAAAGGCTAATATTATAGCAGTAATTAATCCTAATCTAGTTAATAATGTAAGCCATTTTTTAATTTGAGAACTTTTACGAGTTTGTAGTGTTATTTCCTTTAAAAAAGCAACATTAGTAAAAGCTTCTTTTTGAAATTTACGCAACTGAAATAAGTGAACAATAATAGGGATAAGCAGTAAAAATAAAGCGTAAAGAAGTTCTGGGTGTTTAAACTGCATTGTTAATTTTGATTGCTCAAATATAAAGAATAATTAGTAATCCTTTAACAGAAAAAGATTAACAAAATCATAAAATTTTACATTAAAAAATAATCTAGCCAATTATAGGTTAGCAAAAGAAAAAATAATCTTGCATAGGGGAGCAGTTTTGTGTTTTTAAATAGTGCTTTATCTTTTTTTGCTCATCGGGGTTAGCTACACTAATAATACTCTGTGGTTGTTTTAACTGTTCTAAATAGTTAAAAGGTTTTAATTCTTGCTCGTAAATATGCTTTCCTATTTTTTTAGGGTTATCACAAATCCAAATAAACGGAATGGTTTTAGCAATTAGTTTTTTTGCTATAGTTTTCCCTTTACGGCCAGCTCCCCATACCACTAACGGTCTAGAATTGTTGTAATCTAGTTTTAAAAAATAATGTAGCTTAATAGCTATAAAACTATTTTCGGCATAATTAGCATCTGTTCTAGATGCCCTTGTGCCGTAGTCTCTCCAGTAATGTAGTATTACATCACAGGGAACAATTTTATAATTTTGTTGATAAAACCGAAAAGTTAAATCATAATCTTCAGGATACCTTGTTGGGTTAAAGGCATCAATAGCCAATAAGTCGTCTCTATGTAGCATCCAACATGGAGATGGAATAACACATTCTTTATAAATTTCACTGTAATTAGTTCCATGTGTTGTTAAGCGATTTAGCCATGTTTCATACTTTTTATAACCTTCGCTAATGCCTTTTTCAGAAAAATAGCGTACTAATCCTGTTGAGACATGCTGCTTACCATTAGTTTTTAATTTACAAAGTAAAACCTCTAGTTTATTAGAAGCCATGATATCATCACTATCCATTCTAGTAATGTAATCTCCTTTAGCATGTTTAAAAGCTAGCTTTAAGGCATTTATAATGCCCTTACCTTCATTATTTAACAGTGTTATTCTAGAATCTTTTTCTGCATAGCTCTTTACTATACTATTACTAGCATCTGTAGAGTGATCGTCTACAATAAGCAATTCCCAATTAGTATAGGACTGTAATGTTATAGAATCTATACAAGCTTCTAGGTAGACTTCTGTGTTTTTAAAAGGAATAAGAATACTAATTAACGACTGTTGCATTTTACGAAGATAATGAACACTTTTAAACTTTTTATGCTTTTGTATGCCCTGTAAACTATAGGGCTTAACATTAATTAACAAAACTTTGATACATATAAGTGTAACAGATTGTATTTTTGAGCGTCATAACAAGACTTAATACTATCAAAAAACAATAAATAATGAAAAAACAAGCATTTGCTTCAGTACTTGCAGGAATACTTTTAGTAGGGTGTAACTCTACTAAATCTGCGACAAAAGCAGTTAATGATTTAGCAATTAGTAATCCAATTGAAACGACAATAGATTTAACAAACGTTTTAGACGATAAAGCGCCTGTAACTATAAATCCAGGACGTATTACTTCAGAAACTGTTACTTATAGATTACCAAGAGTAGTACAAGGAACATACTCTGTTAGTGATTTTGGGAAATATATAGACGGATTTAAAGCTATAGGTTATAAAGGGGAAGAGTTACCTGTAGAAAAAATAGACACTAACTCTTGGACAATTAGCAATGCTGCTAATCTAGATAAAATAGAGTATTTAGTAAATGATACTTTCGATACAGAAATTAATGGTGGTATTGGTGGCGATGCACCTTTTTCTCCAGCAGGAACTAATATAGAGTCTACAAACTATGTATTAAACCTTCATGGATTTATTGGTTACTTCGATTCTTTAAAGAATAACCAATATAAGTTAGATGTTAATGCACCAGCAACAATGGTAAGAACATCTGCATTACAAGAAACAGGGGTGAAATCTAGTCCAGACGGTAAATCATTAACATCTAGTTATTTTGCACCTAGATATTTTGACATTACAGATAATCCAATGTTTTACGGTGCTTTAGATGTTGAAGAATTTCAAGTTGGAGATATAAAAATTGTATTAAGTGTGTATTCGCCTAATAAAGTACATTCAGCAGAAAAAATTAAAGCTGTAATGGAAAAAATGATGAAAGCTCAAAAAACATACTTAGGAGACATAAATAGTACAGCACGTTACGATATATACTTATATTTAGCAGGACAAAACGAAGGGGCGCCAAAAGGATTTGGAGCCTTAGAACACCACACCTCTACAGTAGTAGTGTTACCAGAAGCAATGCCAGATGCGGCTTTAGCAGAAAGTATGATTGATGTTGTATCTCATGAGTTTTTTCATATTGTAACACCATTAAGTGTGCATTCTGAAGATGTACATTATTTTGATTATAATAACCCAACATTTTCTAAGCATTTATGGATGTATGAAGGTGTAACAGAGTATTTTGCAACATTATTTCAAGTAGATCAAGGGTTAGTTACAGAAGATGAGTTTTACTCTAAAATAATGGGTAAAATTAAATCTGCTGCGGGAATGAATGATTCTATGAGTTTCACAGAAATGAGTGAAAATGTTTTAGACGAGCCTTATGCAGGACAATATATTAATGTATACCAAAAAGGAGCATTAATTGGTATGTGTATAGATATATTAATGCGTGAAGCTAGTAATGGTAATAGAGGTATTTTATCTTTAATGAAAGAATTGTCTCTTAAATACGGAAAAAATAAGCCATTTGTAGACGATAATATTATAGCAGAAATAACAGCTATGACTTACCCATCTGTAGGTGAGTTTTTAAATACACATGTAGTTGGAAGGACACCTATAGACTATAAAAAGTTTTTTGAAAAAGTAGGATTAACAATAACAGAAGCAAAAGTAAAAACAAATTACATCCAAAATGATGGCGCATTTATTTTTACACCTAATCAAAAAGAAGGAACAATTGCATTTTCTGAAGCTGTAAAAAACAATAGTTTTTGGGCAGAGAATGGGGTTAAACCAGGAGATGTTATTAAAACTATAGATGGAGAAGAATTAACATTAGCTAATGCTAATCAAGTATTATCTAAAGCATTTATGTGGCAACCAGGAACAGATATCGATGTTAAGTTAGATAGAAATGGAGAAGAGGTTGTTGTTAAAACAACTTTAACACAGTCTTACACTACAGGTACAAGTTTAGCAGAAAGCCCTGATGCTACAGAGGCTCAAAAAGCATTACGTAATGCTTGGTTAAAAGGATAATTGAATACTTAAAAATAGTATAGAGAAATTAAATTTTTCTATTGTAATTTTAAAAGCCCAAAACAAATTTGTTTTGGGCTTTTTTCTTCACTGTTTTTTAATTGATTTTTAAGGAGAGTGCTCTTAACGAATACTATTCAAAGTCATTTTCGAAGATGTCATCTCCTGTCGGGCCTTGATCTCCTGGAATTGTTGTTATAATAATAGATATTATTATTGAACAAGCTATAGTGGTAGGAGATGTACCTCCGTTAACACTTAGCATTTGAGAGTTGTTTAATTCTACAACATCATGTTTTGTGAAATTTAATTTTTGCTTACTTGTTTTCATAATTTACGTTTTTTAATTAATACTTAAGCTCTTTTTAAGAGATATGAGCGCTTCACTTTTAATATTTTCAATGTATTTCTATTCAAAGTCGTCTTCAAAAATACCATCGTCGTCCCTTGTGGTTCTTATGATAGAAGCTATAATTGATTGGATTACTCTTGAGCAAACCAGACTTGAAAGAGAAGTACCTCCATTTACAGTTATTAAGTGAGTGTCATTTAGTTCTACAATATCATGTTTAGTAAAATCTAATTTTTGCTTTTGTGTTTTCATAATTTACGTTTCTAATTAATAATTAAGCTCGTTTTAAGTGATATGAGCACTTCACTGTAAGTACTTTAAACTGTTGTTATTTTGGTAGTATTTAATTAAATCGATAAAGTCGATGACCGTAACCAAATGCTAATAGGTAATGCACTAATATTTAAACTATTGTTAACAATGTTATTTGGTTGGTTTTGAGTTTAAAGTAATTTTAAAATGAAGTAAATTACAAGCAAGCGTACACGAATTTTATAAAACTCGTGTACGTTAATTGTTTTGTTTTAAATGATTTATTATTAGCAACTTATCCTCTTGCAACATGAATATCTTTAATAATTGTAATTTTAAGATAATGTGTACCATCATCAAAAAGTCAGTTACCAGCAAATTTATTTAATGTGTTGTTTACACCTTTAAAATATATTGCTATTTCTTCTGGAGTATTATATCTATGTTATTTTGTTGTTTGAGAGAAACTATAGTTTCTTGTGCTTTACAAGAAAAACTTGTTATAATAAAAGTCTCTTGATTATTATCGCAATTGCCACAAGTGTCTATCGTTTCTTATAACACGTCTTTCTTACAAAACATTATAAGTAAATCACTATATTTCATAACCTTGTTATCGTTTCTGTTATTAAACAAAACAACATCTTTTACAGTGTGTAAGCGTCCTTATAAAGGACCTAAAATTTAACTTATTACTCTTAAAAAACACAAAAGCCTCTTAAAAGAGGCTTATAGAAAATTATTTTATGTGAAATTACAGGCTTGTGCAACGGTTACCGTTGTTAGCCGTAGTACTTTTACGATTTCTTTTTATTCTCAAAATAACCAATAATTGCTAAACAAATCTTAGATATCGGGAATGCATTTATTAATTGCACGATTCGTTTTATAACAATACGTGATTTATTGGTCGGCATAATCCAAAGAAAAATGAATATTGTAAAAAAAAATAAAAGTATGATAGCTAAATTCAGACTGTATGTTTGTTCTCCCATAATATTAAATTGAGTACAACAAATAAAAGCCATAATGACTAAATCAAACGTTCCAATGCGTTCCGGAACGGATTAATTAACTAGTTTTACGTTAGGCAAATTGAATTGCTCTTTTTCAAATGTATTTTGGTTTTCTTCAAACTTGTCATCAAGTGGATTTAAATACTTTCTTAAAGTTCCTTCAGCTACATCTACTTCAAAAAGTTCTTTTATGATTCTAGCAAAAGCAGTATAATTTACCTCACCACTTTTTAACTTTGGTGTTTCAATATACCCTTCTTGAGCTAGCATACTAAAAATATAACCAATATGAGTTTTTTTTCCTAACCATTTTATTTTGGTTTTTTCCTGATTGGATAGGCAAATCTCATTAATATTATTCTGAATTCTAACTAAATCGATGATAAAACGATTTCCAACGTGAAAAAGAGCGAATGGAAGCCAACTTAAAGCTTTTAGTCTTGAATTATGGAATTCTAAGTAATAGTAACTCCAAATATGATTTTCTTTGGATGTATTAGTGCTTTTATCAAGAGATTCAAATATTTGTATCATTGAACCGTCTTTCGGATAATCCTCAGCATTAATCTCTCTTTTTGTTGGTATTCCAATATTATTTGTATCTAGATTGTCAATTAGTGTTGAGTAATATCTAGACTGTTTATTGTTAACATAAAAATCAGACTTTATTGTTCTAAGGCTTATTTTAACTGCTTCGATATTAAATTTTATAAATGAGTCAAAAGTGTCGGAATTTGTAGTTGCTAATTTTAAGAATATTTGAGATAAGGCATTTTCATATTGCTTTTTAATATCATTTAGAATTTCTCGTTGTCGAATTTTTATGAATTCTATATTATTCTCATAGTAATTTTTGTTTTGATATTTAATAAGTACAAAATGCTTTTCATATTCTACTGAACTTGAGTAAGGGTCAATTAGAAATTCTATATAATAATTTTGTTTTAAAGCCTTGATGAAATTTTTAACACTCTTCATTTAATATTTTTCTCGTATAAAGATAGTTATTTCTTTTGTTCATCTCGTTCTGGGTATTACGGCTAACGGTTTTGTGTATGGCTTGTTGCGGGAAATCAGCTATGATTTTCCGCTGTAACTCAAAGATAGCAAATTGCAATGAATTCCGATAAGGAATTCAGCCGCAATGAGCTATACACGTTGTGCATGTTGCACAACTCTGTTTATAAAGATACTATAGTTTTCTCAAACTAGTTTTAAAAATCATTAACTTTAGTTATGCAAGGTAAAAAAGAGTATCAAGAAAAACTATTCACTAGTTTTCTGTTAAGTGAG